>JBOHSH010000270.1:0-3549 GCA_050733195.1 Gemmatimonadales bacterium | reverse complement strand
CGAGTCGAGGCGAGAGGTCGCCGCGGGCGCGCCGTCCGGCGTGAAGCCGCGGAGGCCCGTTCCCGCGACGGTCGAGACCAGGCCGTCCGCTCCGATCCGGCGGATGCGGAACAGCAGGTGCTCGGTGTAGTAGATCGTGCCGTCCGGCCCGAGCGCGAGTCTCGAAGGTCCTTGCAGGCGTACCGCGAGCGCCGGTCCGGAGTCGCCCGCCTGCGGATCGCCGCTGCCGGCCACCGTGCTCAGCGCGCCGTCGGGCGTCAGGCGCAGGATGCGCTGCAGGCCGGAGTCGGCAATCAGGAGGCTTCCGTCGCGGTCCATGACGACATCCGTCGGGCAGTCGAGCTGGGGCTCGCGCAGGAGCTCCGTCACTGTGCCGTCAGCGGACAACTTGAGAAGCCGGGGGAGCTTGAACCCGCTCTGGGTGAGGCACTGCGCGTAGTACACCTCCTCCGCGCGCCCCAGGCCGATCCCGGAGACGGCATCGACCAGCGCCGCGCGGCGCGTCAGAAGCGTCCCGTCTGGCCGCCGGCGCGAGATGTAGTAATCGAAGAACCCGAAGAAGCGGAACACGAGGTCGGTTGCCACCGCGCCACCGTCGGCGTCCACCGCCACATCGTCCGTGCGCGCCGTATCGAAGCGGAGCTGCACGCCCTGCGTGACGAGGCTCTCGGCGCCGCGGTCGGTCCGCCGCGTGCCGTCGCCGAGGAGGAGCGCCGGGTGGTTCGGGTCATAGGCGTGGTGGACGTCGAGCGTCCAGCCGCCGAGCTCCTGCCCGCGCGCATCCCACAGCCCGACCGCTCGCGAATGGCTGCGCCAGAGCGTCACCTCTTGGCGCGAACGATCGCTCAACGCGACGACCTCGCTGGAAAAGGCCGCAAAGCTCCTCTCGAAATCGGCCGGCGAGTAGTAGACACCGCCGTACACGTAGCCGACGTGCACGGTCGCCGGGAACCTGCCGTTCAGCACCCGGCCGTAGCCGTCCCTGCGGTCCCACTCGAATGTCGTTGAGAGGTTCGGAACGGCCGGAAACGACTGCCGGTACTGGCGTCCGGCGACCTCGACGATCAGCTCGATCCGCCGCAGGCTGGCGGGCACCGTGTTGCGGCTCAAGACGATGTTGAGGCGATTCGCCACCCGTCGTCCCACGGCCCGATCGCTCCGGTAGTGCAAACGGAACGGCGTGCCCGCGATCGGCACCGACTCACCGAGGATCTGGTTCTCGCACTCGATGATCGAGCCCTGCTGGCAATTGGGGTCGTCCTCGGGCTCGGGGTCTTCGTTCGGATCAAGCGGATCGGGGGGTGCCTGGGCGTCGTCCGGCGGGCCGTAGGGCCAGTTGCAGTCCCAGGGCGTGAAGTGCGGGATGGGGACGCGCCAGAGCGACTGCCCCGGGGCATACAGCGTCGCCAGCTCGCGCCGCTCGTCCTCGGTGATCCCCAGGGCGGCCAGGGCGGCCGCGCCCGCGGGCTCGCCGCTGCCGGCGACATCGAGGTCGGCGAGACCGCCGGCCACCGAAGAGCACGGCGACGACGCGCCCGTTGTCGGAGGGAATCCATGCTCCCTTCCGGCGGTCGTAGAAGCCGACCGGCACGATGCCGCCGACGGGAAAGCCGAGGAAGTTCTCGACGTAGAAGGGCACCGGCTGGCTGAACTCGACCCGGTCGGCGCCCGCGGCCAGGGCCTCGTCGGCCGAGAGCTCCACGGCATAGGTGTAGCCCGACGACGGCGGCAGCGCAGCCGGCATGGCCTGCGGCCCACTGGCCGACCGTGTACTCGGTGGCCCGTAGACGTTGGCGCTGCGGCCCTCGAAGAGGATGGGGTCCTTGCTGGTCCACCGTCCCAGCTCCCCCGCTCTCCAGGTCCTACGAGGTACTCCTGTGGCGCGCCGGCGAGAAGCCGCTCGACTGCCTCTCCAATTGGTCGGGCCCGAATCGTCGCCGTGATGGTTCTCAGCCCTCGTTATCGTCCGGCTGGGACCAAGTGCTGGCCGACACCCCCAGCCCAGCTATGTACGATCGCCTCCCGAGTCGGGAAGTGCCTTCGGTCCGGGAGCAGATGGATTGACGACCGACAGGAGGCGTCCAAAAATCCGATTCACCTTTTGCCTCGCCCCCGGCGTGGTCATGGGTATTCCGTATTCCACGGACTGGAGCACCCACCTCTCGCCGATGTCGCAGAGTCTGAGCTTTAGATAGCCAACCTTCACTCTTGAGAAGCGTGCCTCATAGACGACCATTTTCTTCACTGGGAAGCGCGCCCAGTACGCACCCTCGCCACCGCCCACCCCGATCTGAAAAAAGAGCGTGGGTGTGCCCGCCGGGCGAAATGCCTCCAGTCGCCCGAATTCCTCCTCCAAGATCGCCAGCGACTTGGCGATGACCTCGCGATCGCGGCTGATTTCCTCTTCGGAGTAGGGCTCCGGAAGGTGGAACATCAATGTCGCCTGGCCGTAGTCGCCAGCCGCCAAGTACCTGAAGAGGCGCTCTGCGCCGGCCGCCTCGTGCGACCGGCGGCATCCGGTCTGGGTCGCCGCAGCAGTTGAGAAAAGCAGCAGGAACACACCCGACACGCGGGCTAGCGCCCAACGCCGAGGGTGGCTCTCGCTCATCGCGACGACATTACGCGGTAAGGACACGTTTAGTCAGTCGTAGAGGATCGCGCCTCTCTGGAGCGTCCGAGCATCACAAGGACACCACCGAGCGCGAACCATAGCCACGCGGGCAGCGGCCCCGTGATGAGCCACCTCGCGAATGACGTCCGCACCAACACCTCGCGCTTGCCAGCGGGGAGGTCTCGAACGATCTGCGGCGCTCCCCACCGGCCACGCTCAACCTTGTAGATGGCTTGACTGCCGGCGCTTTCCGTGGGGGCCGTATCAGGCTCCGAGGGTGCGAGGTCGCGCAGCGGCTCCCGCGAAACCTCCGCACCATATTCAGCGCTTCCTGTTCGTTTACTACGCCCATCGAGATCTAGCGCTCCCGCTATTCCTTGTAGCACAACTCAACGAGAGCATCGTCCAGGCCCTCTCGTGTCAGGTACTGATGTCCCGGAGAGGCTTTCTGTATTAAGCCATTGACCTTCTCGGCGCACTCTTGCCAATCCTCGGTGGTGTTGGTCCAAGAGAAAGTAGGGCCTCGCGAGCCATGCTCTTTGAGCTCAAGTGCTTTGGCGCTTCGTTCTGGCATGGATGTGACGACTAACGATTGGATCGAATCCAGCCGGCAGGCCAAAGCTTCGCCGAAGTCGGCGGTAACGACTTCGCCAGACGCTAGCTGCCTGAAGAGGTTCTTAACCGCCTTGAGTTCCTCGAGCGTCTGCGTGTCTATCCTAATCGTGGGGCCGTATGCACCTACATAGTAGCCAAGCAGAGGTGATCTGGTCATGCGTCGGTGGTCCCCCTCCAAAGTCAAAGCAGACGCCTGGGTCAAGCGGAATGGGAGATGTAGAGCGCCCCGTCCGGCGCTGCCGGCCGGGCTCGTGAAGGTGAACTTGCGCTGTGTGGCGTCATCGTGCCATCCGGCGCGAGAGCGGGAGGCTGGTGTGTGGGGC
>JBOHSH010000269.1:0-11490 GCA_050733195.1 Gemmatimonadales bacterium | reverse complement strand
GCCGGCGGCCGCGACGTGGATACAGCCGGCGGCGCCTCGGACGTGGCCGGCGGCGCGTCGTTGATGGCGACCGTCGAATCCGCCGGCGGAAGCTGAATGTCCCGCGCGGCGGAGTCGGCGGCGATGTCAGTCCGGTCGCGCCCACCGCAGGCCAGGAGCGACGCGCCGAACAGTGCGATGACGAACGTCTTCATGATCCCTCCCTCAGAAGATCCGACCGCTGGGCGTGACTCGCCCGGTAACCGGAGACGTCGAGGGAGCGTCGGTCTGCACAGGGCGAAGGGTTCCGCTACAGCCACTTCCGGAGGAATTCGGGAGTCAGTCCCTGCAGCCACGCGGCCATCCGCGTGAACTGCCCGGTGGCCAGCAGCACTCCTACGAGCAGGAGAATCCCTCCGCTCACCCGCTGCACCCACGGGAGGAAGCGGCGGAATCGCTGGAACCACCCGAGGAAGCTCTCGACGGCCCACGCCGCCACCAGGAACGGAATGGCGAGCCCGGCGGAGTAGCCCGCCAGCAGCATCATGCCGCGGCCGAGCGTCGCTTCGGTCGCGGCCAGGCCGAGGATCGCGCCGAGAATGGGCCCGATGCAGGGCGTCCAGCCCGCGCCGAACGCGATGCCCACCAGCACCGAGCCGAGGTAGCCGACCGGCTTGCGATCGAGATGCAGCCGGGAGTCCTGATCGAGAAAGGAGAGCTTGAGGACCCCGAGACAGTAGAGCCCGAAGAGGATGATGAGGACGCCGCCAATCCGCTGGAACCACACCTCGTAATGCTTGAGGACACGGCCCAGCGCGGTGGCGCTCGCGCCGAACAGCATGAACACCAGACTGAAGCCCAGCACGAAGAGGACCGCGTGGAGCATCGCCAGCTTTCGCCGGTCCCCCATCTCGTGCACCGTGAATCCGGTCACGAAGCCGAGGTAGCTCGGCACGAGGGGCAGCACGCAGGGCGAGAGAAAGCTCAGCAGCCCGCCGAGGAACGCGAGCAGGAGGGAGACGTTCGTGGTCTCGGTCATGTGCCGCCGGGCGCCAGGGGGCCGAGCTCACGGCCCCGGCAGCGGACGCAGATGCCGTGGACCTCGATGCGATGATGGTGGTAGACGAAGCCGTGCTCGTCGGCCGTGAGCCGGAGCGCGCGCTCGAGCCGGTCGTTCACGAACTCGACGACGCGTCCGCACCGGACGCAGCGCAGGTGCTCGTGCCCTTCGGTCTCGTGGGAGAGCGGCTCGTAGCGCTTGAAGCCCTCTCCGAAGTCGTGCTCGCGGGCCAGGCCGCTCTGGACCAGCGTATCGAGCGTGCGATAGACCGTCGCCGTGCCGACGCGGTCGCCCCGCGCCCGAACCCGTCGCGACAGCTCTTCGACCGACGGATGGTCTTCCGCGCGAAACAGGCTCTCGGCGACGGCCAGACGCTGGCGCGTCAATGGCAGCCGGCGCTCGCGCAACTCGAGACGGAAGCGCTCGACGAGCGCCGTCGCTTCTTCGCTGGAGAGCCGGGCCATCAATCCGTCGCGGCGTCTCCCGGAGGAAACCAGGTCCCGACCGGGACGGCGATCGGCGCTTCGTCCTCATCGGACCGCCTGGGCACCAGGGCGAGCAGCTCTTCGAGCGCTTCCAGCGGCCCGCTCCCCACTTCCTCGAGCTCCCAGTCGAAATGGCCGCGCCGCTTCCCCTTGACGGCCAGTGTGAAGCGCGCGGTGTAGATCCGCCGGCGGTCGCCCTCCACGCGGGACAGCACTGCCGTCCCGAAGTCGCTTCCTTCGCGACGGACAACCCGAAAGGCCCAGATGCCGTCGAGCTCCTGCACCGGCATCCGCTCCCCGACGGCAGCCGCCAGGCGCTCCCACCCCGGGCCGACGCCCGGGCCCGAGTCGGCTCCGGTTACGAGGGCCGGCATCGCTCGACGACCGGACGCAGGAGGTGCATGCTGGCCTGGTGCTGGGACGGGATGCGAGGAAACTAGGCGGCCCCCAGGGCCCTTTCAAGCGAACGCGTCACTCGGACCGGCCGGTCAGCGCCAGCACCACCAAGAGATCGCGCGCCAGCCAGTCCCGCGACTTCCCCTCCCGGAACGTCGCCCACGAGAGGAGCGATCCCGCCACGAGCGCAAAGAGCACGCGGGCGAGACCGCGCGGGTCCGGACAGACGAGCGCACCCTGGTCCGCGGCCTCTTCGAGCAGGCTCGCCATCTCCGTTTCGTTCCGCCGGCCGCTTTCGACCAGCAGCCGTCGCAGCGTCGCATCGGCCAGATCGATCTCCAGGTAGGCGGAGAAGCTGTGGATCATCGCCGTAGGCGTCGGAGCCATGTCCGCGTAGCAGAGCAGCACCTCCCGGACGATGTCGAGCGGCGGGCGGCCCGCGGCGCGCAGCTCCTTCACCAGGGGGGCGATGTCGCCGGCCCCGCCGGACAGCTTGACCAGGAGGTTCCGCTTCGATCCGAACCGCTGGACCAGCGTCGCGGGCGAGAGCCCGGCCTCCCGGGCGATCGCCGCCAGGGTGAGGCCGGCGGGGCCGTGCCGGGTGATGACCCGGCCCAGGGCCTCCGCGATGGCGGCGTCGTCGACCGTACGGGGACGGGGGGACATCTTGCCTCGGCACCGGGACCCTCCTATTATAAACAAATGATCGTTTATAAACAAACGAGGGCCACATGACACAGATACTGGCAGGGCGGATCGCCGTCGTCGCGGGGGCGACCCGGGGCGCGGGCCGGGGGATCGCCCGCGGGCTGGGAGAGGCGGGAGCCACGGTCTACTGCACGGGGCGGAGCATCCAGGGCGCTCCCTCGCCCTATGGGAGACCCGAGACGATCGAGGAAACGGCGGAGCTGGTGACGGCGGCCGGCGGCCGCGGGATCGCGGTGCGGGTCGACCACGGGGTCGAGACCGAGGTCGCGGCGCTGTTTCGGCGCGTCGTGAGGGAGTCGAAGCGGCTCGACATCCTGGTGAACACGGTCGCGGGGGAGGACCCGACCTTCGCGTGGAACAAGCGGTTCTGGGAGACCGACGTCGAGGGGACGATCGGGCTTCTCCGGCAGACGTTCTTCACCCACGTCATCACGGCGAAGCACGCCGCGCCGCTCATGATGAAGCGGAAGGCGGGACTGATCGTGGAAGTCACGGACCGGGACGGGTTCGGCTACGGCCGGATGGGGTTCAACCACGATCTGGTGAAGGCGACCGTGATGCGGTTCGGACACGTGATGGCGGAAGAGATGCGGTCCACGCAGGTGGCCGCGTTCTCCGTCATGCCGGGCTATCTGCGCTCGGAAACCATGCTCCAGCACTTCGGCGTCACCGAAGCGGCGTGGCGCGAGGGCATCACGAAGGACCGCTTTTTCGCCGGCTCGGAGTCGCCGCTCTACATCGGGCGGGCCATCGCCGCCGCCGCGGCGGATCCGGACCGCAGGCGGTGGAGCGGCGAGGCGGTGAGCTCGGCCGAGCTCGCGAAGCACTATGGGGTGACCGATGTCGACGGCTCCCAGCCCGACATCAAGGCCTTCTTCTCGGAGCATCTTCCGGCGTCGTTCTTCGGCGAGGGCGAGCTCGAGCGCGGCGTGGCCTGGATGGAGCGCGTCGTGGACCGGGGCCGCGCCCTGCTGCCACGGTCTCCGGCCAGGGGCTAGCTATCCTTCTGCGCATGACCGGAGCCTTCCTGTGCGCCGCCTTCGCGGGCCTCGTCGCGGGCGTGCCGCTCGCCGCTCAGCAGCCCGTCCCGTCTCCGCCCTCCGCCGGATCGCGCGACACCGTGCCGGCCGACACGCTCGGACGGACCCGACTGCCCGACCTCGAGGTCCGGGTCGCGCGCACCGAAGCCGACCTCCGCCGCCTGCCGTTCGCGGTGCGGGTGCTCGACGCGGAGGCGGCTCGACGGGCGCGGCTCACGACCGGAATCGACGAGCTGCTGACCCGTCTGCCCGGCGTCGTGGCGCTCAACCGCTGGAACTATTCCCTCGATCAGCGGCTCTCGCTGCGCGGTGCGGGCAGCCGGGCCAACTTCGGCATCCGGGGAGTGAAGATCCTGGTCGACGGGGTCCCGCAAACGCTGCCGGACGGCCAGGGCCAGCTTACGAATCTGGACTTAGGCGTCGTGGAACGGGTTGAGGCGATCACCGGATCGGCGGGCGCGCTCTACGGCAACGCCTCCGGCGGGGTCATCGCGTTCGAGACGGAGACGCCGCGCGACGCCCTCGCCGTGCGCGCGCGAACGATCGGGGGCGCCTTCGGCACCTGGAAGGCGCAGGCGGTGGCGAGCGGACGCGGCGAGCGGACCAGCGGCCTCCTCTCGCTCTCGTGGTTCAACACCGACGGCTTCCGGCAGAACAGCGCGGCCGAGAGCCGGCTTTTCGTGGCGAAGGCGGATCACTCCCTGTCGCCTCTCAGCGCGATCGGCGTGAGCGTGAGCCTGGCGCAGGCGCCGCGCGCGGAGAACCCCGGGGCGCTCACGGCGGCGGAGTATGCCGCCCGCCGGGACAGCGCCGCGGGGAACAACATCCTGCGCGGCGCGGACAAGGACGTCTCGCAGGAGCAGGCCGCGCTGCGATGGCGCTGGCGGAGCGGTGGCGGGGCGGAAGCCGGCATCACCCTGTTCGGCCTGCATCGCGATCTGGTCAACCCGCTCGCGACGCCGCCGCCGACGGGAACGGGACCGACCGTGGGAACCTGGAACGCGATCCAGCGCTACGCCGGCGGCGCCCGGATCACGGGCGGCCTGGCCCTCGGCATGACCGGCACGGTCCGGCTGAGCGGCGGGATCGACCTGCAGAAGATGCGGGACGACCGCCGCAACGAGCGCAGCGTCTCCGGAGTTTCGACGGGGGAAGTGCTGGCGCATCAGCGGGAGACCGTGACGGAGGCGGGGGCGTTCGTTCAGGCGCACTGGACGCCGACGGAGCGGCTGCTGTTCCTCGGCGCGGTGCGGGGAGACCGGCTCACCTTCCGGGTCCGGGACCGGCATCTGGCGGACGGAGCCGACCAGAGCGGCGAGCGAACGTTCGAGAGCCTGAGCGGCAGCGCCGGCGCGAGCGTCGGGGTCGGCGAGACGGCGACGCTCTACGGAAACGTCTCGACTTCCTTCGAGACCCCGACGACGACCGAGCTCGTCAACCGGCCCGGAAGCACCGCCGGCTTCAACCCGTCACTCGAGCCGCAACGCACCGTGACCGTGGAAGCGGGGGCCCGGGGAGCGCTGTCCTCCGGAGCGCTCGACTACTCGGTCGCCGTGTTCGCGGGACGCGTGCGGGATGCGATCGTGCAGGCGCGCGAGGTGAGCGGTCGCGCGTTCTTCGCGAACGCCGGACGGGTGCGGGTGCGCGGCGTCGAAGCCGCGCTGGGCGCCAGGCTCGCGACGTGGCTTCGGGTGGACGGCACGTACACGCTCGCCGCGCTGCGCTTCGACGAGTACCGGGTGCAGAACGGCGCCGCGGTGGACACGCTCGACGGCAACCGCGTTCCAGGGGTGCCGCGGCACTTCCTCCGGCTCGTGGGCACGGCCACGCTCGGACGACTCACCCTCGAGCTCGACCAGACGACCGCCGGTCACCTCTTCGCGGACGATCCCAACCGGATCCGCGTCGACGGGTGGAAGGGGGGCGTCACCGCCCTCAGGGCATCCGGGCGGATCGGTGCGGGGGGGGCCATCGATCTCGCCCCCTTCGGCGCGGTCGAGAATCTCTTCGACCGGCGCTACGTGGGCTCGGTGACGATCAACGGCGTTGGAGGGCGGGTCCTCGAGCCCGCCGCGGGGCGGCAGGCATACGTCGGAGTCGAAGTGCGGTGGCGGTCGCGCCGACCGGCCGCCTAACAGCCGATCGGCTGGGTGCTCACCACCAGCCGGTCCAGGAACCGCTCCTGCGCGACGGGCGAGCCATCGTTCCAGAAGTTCTCCAGGAACAGCGCATTAAGACCGTAGCCGGCGTAGTCGCCGACCCAGTCGAGGCCGGTCCTCCGCGCCTCGAGATTGCCGTTGATCCAGAGCTCGAACACGCCGTTGGCGAGCCTTCCCTCGTTGAGTCGGACGTGGGTCTCGATGCAGTGCCAGGTCCCGACGTGGACAGCATCGTAGAGCGGTGTCACGCTCCGGGCCGAACCCAGCCAGCGAAGGTTGGCGAAGTCGTTATACGTGGTCGTGACCACCGCGCCCAGCGCATCGGTCCCCGACGCCGGGTCGATGACGAGGTGATTCCACCCGGGCGCGCGTCCTCCGCTCCAGACGTGCGCGATCATCGCCTGCGCCCAGGTGGTCGGCGACGAGAAGATCGTCAGCCGTGACAGCTTGTCCCCGCCACCGCCGGTCCATCCGGGAGCGTTGCGCAGGTACATTCGCCAGTAGAGCCCGCGATAGGTCGCGGTGCCTCCGTCGACCGGCCGGAAGTACGGCTGAGGCGTCCGCCCGAAGGCAAGCTTGAGCGAGCCGGCGTTCACGGTCCCGGCCCCGAAGCGCGCCCGCATGCCCCAGCTTCCGTCGTGCCCCACCCCGGGGGCCCTCGCGAAGGCGCCGTTCGCCGAGGCGACCTCGAAATAGCCGGACATCCGGTCCTGCTCGAAGTCGTCGCACCAGATCCAGCCCGAACGCGGTGCGGCGCATTCGTCCGGGCTCTCAGGCGCAGGTGCCGACGCCAGGTCCCCGCACGTGATCAGCGCGATTCCCAGCAGCGCCGGCCATCTCCGGCGCGAAGACCGCCACCACGCTGTCATGGTGAACCCCTAAAGAAGGGTGACCGGGTCCCGATCGAGGACGACACGGCTCCGGACGAGCCCGCCGACCCGCGGCGCCGCGTAGCGGACCACCCGGCCGATTTCGTCGCTCGGACCCTTGAGGACCACGTGCGAGCGCCACCGCCGCTGGATCCGCGCGAGCGGACAGGGCGCCGGTCCGAGCGCCGTGACGTCGAGGGGCTGGCTCGCGAGGAGCCGGCCGAGCCAGGCCGCGACCGCGACCGCATCGCGTCGCACCACGTCTTCGCGCTCGCTGGAGACGATCACGTTCGCCAGCGCAGTCCGCGGAGGGTACGGCGGGCTCGTCCGCGCCAGCGCTTCCGCCTGGAGGAAGCCCTCGACGTCATGCGCCGCGGCGAAGAGGAGCGCGGGGTGATCGGGGTTTCTCGTCTGCACCACCACTCTCCCACCACGGGGGCCGCGGCCGGCCCGCCCGGCCACCTGGGCAACGAGCTGAAAGGTACGCTCACCCGCGCGGAAATCCGGGAGGTGGAGGGCGATGTCCGCATCGACGACCCCGACGAGGGTGACGTTCGGGAAGTCCATGCCCTTCGCGATCATCTGCGTCCCGAGCAGGATGTCGATCTCCCCCCGCCCGATCCGGTCGAGGATCCGGTGGTGCGCCCATTTCGTGCCCGTCGTGTCGAGATCCATTCGTGCCACCCGCGAGTCCGGGAAACGCTCGCCGACCAGCTCCTCGAGCTGCTGGGTTCCGATCCCCCGGGCGCGCTGCACCTGGTGACGGCACTGCGGGCAGGATGTCGGGACCGTTTCGCGCCGGTCGCAGTAGTGGCAGCGCAGGGCCGGCGGCACGCGATGCAGCGTGAGGGAAATGCTGCAGTCGGGGCATTCGGGCACGTGGCCGCAGCCGGGACACTGGAGGAAGGAGGCATACCCGCGCCGGTTGAGGAGCAGGATCACCTGCTCCTTCCGGGCGAGCGCCGCACCCACCGCAGCGTCGAGCGCCTCCGACCACGGCACGGCGCGACCGGTGCCGGCCTGGCGTGCCGTCCTTAGATCCACGAGCTCGACGGGCGGCAGCGGCCGGTGTCCGATGCGGATGGGGAGGCGCAGCAGGGCGAGCCGCGGTCCGACCGCGGCCATGGTCTCGAGCGCCGGGGTCGCGCTCCCGAGCACCAGACGGGCCTGCTCGAGCCTCGCGCGCACGCGGGCGACGTCCCGCGCATGGTACCGGGGCGACTCACCGTTCTTGTAGCTCGCATCGTGCTCTTCGTCGATCACGATCAGGCCGAGCTGCTGCACCGGCGCGAAGACGGCGGACCGCGCCCCCACGACCACCCGCTTCTCCCCGCGGCGAACCGCGCGCCAGGCGTCCGCGCGCTCGCCGCCCGAGAGCGCGCTGTGGAGCACCGCGACCTGGTCGCCGAAGAGCCCACGCACCCGGCTGACCGTCTGCGGGGTGAGGCCGATCTCCGGGACGAGAAGGATCGCCCCACGTCCCGCCGACAGGGCGCGGCGCACGGCCTCGAGGTACACCAGCGTCTTGCCGCTGCCGGTAACGCCGAAGAGGAGCGCGCCGTCGCCGGGGGGCACCGATTCCAGCCGTTCGAGCGCCGCGTCCTGGTCGACGGACAGCTCCCGCGGGGGCGGCGTACCGGGGTCCCCGGCGAAGGGATCGCGCGGGCGCTCGACCCGCCGGACGACCGCGAGGCCCTCGCCCACGAGATCGCGCACCACGCGATCCCCGAACCCGAGCCGCTCGGCGAGGTGGGCGACCGGAGCGCTGCCACCGAGATCCTCGAGGGCTTGATAGAGGCGCCGCCGTGCCGGCTTCCGCGTGAAGCGCCCCTCGCGCTCCACCAGCGTGAGCGGTTCCCCTGCCAGATGGAGGACCCGCTCGGTGCGCACGCTCCGCTCGGGATCGGGGTGCTCGGTGCGAAGCTCGGCGGCCCCGACACGTACCAGCCGGTCGGCGACGTCCCAGAGCGGCTTGCCGAGCGCCCGGGATGCCGTCGCGAGCGGAGCTTCCCCGCCCTTCCGCGCGAGCCACTCGAGGAGCTGCCCCGCGGTCCCGCCGATCTCTCCCCCCGCGGTCCGCGTTCGCGGCGCCGCGGCGACCGCGGCGATGATGACGCGCGACTCCCCCCAGAGCGTCGAGGGCAGCATGGCGCGGAGCGCCAGGCCGAGCGGCGCCCCGTAGTACCCGGCGACCCATTCGGCGGTCTCGAGCAGCGGCGCGGTGAGGGCGGGAACGGGGTCGGGTGCGGCGAGCACCGCCTTTGCGGCCACCTCGGGGGCCGGCACGTCGGTCGCCGTGACGATCCCGATCATTTCGCGCGCACGCACCGGGACCACGACTCTGGCACCGGGGCTCACGCGATCCGCGAGGGTGTCGGGAACGAGGTAGGTGTAGGGCTCGGCGAGAGGAAGAGGGAGCGCGACCTGGGCGTAGCGCTCGGTCATCGCGCCGAGAGGCCGAGCCCCGGCCCCTCGGGCAGGAGGAGCTGGCCGCCGTCGATGGTGGCCCCCGCGAACGGGTCCTGTGCCAGCAGCGCGGCGCCGTCGAGATCACAGAGATCGACGAGCGGAGTCAGCTGGGCGGCCGCGGTGATGCCGATCGAGCTCTCGATCATGCACCCCACCATCACCATCATGTGGTGCGCGCGGGCGACGGCGATCATGCGAAGCGCTTCCCGGAGGCTGCCCGTCTTCGCGAGCTTGATGTTGATCCCGTCCACCAGGCCGACCAGGGGCGGAATGTCCCCGGCCACGAGACAGCTCTCGTCGGCGATCACCGGAATCCGGGCGTGCCGGGTGACGACGGCGAGGCCCTCCAGATCCTCCGGCGGCAGCGGCTGCTCGAGCACCGTCACCCCGTGCTCCTCGAGCACCGGCAGCATGCGGACGGCCTGCTTCCGCGTCCAGCCGCCGTTCGCGTCGACCCGCAGCTCCTTCGAGGTAACGTCCCGGATGGCGCGCAGGATCGCCAGGTCGTCGTTCGTTCCGAGCTTGATCTTGAGCACGGGATACGACTCCGCCTCGCGCACCTTCATCGCGATGCGCTCCGGCGTGTCGATGCCGATCGTGAACGTGGACACGGGGCACTTCGCGGCGTCGAGGCCGAAGAGCCGGTGGACCGGCAGTCCCGCCCGCTTGCCCGCGAGGTCGTGCAGCGCGGCGGACAGGCCGGCGCGGGCGGCGTTGTTGCCGCGGAGCAGCGTGGCGAGCTCGGCCTCCGCCGTTTCGAGTGATCCCGCGTCCGCCGGCAACGCGGTCGCGTAGAGATCGAGCGCGGCGAGCACCGTCTCCGGCGTCTCGCCGTAGTAGCGCTGCGGCGCGGCTTCGCCCCAGCCCTCGACTCCATCCTCGTCCGCCAGACGGACGTGGACGGTGCGACAGGTATCCTGGGAGCCCCGCGCGATGATGAACGGGTGCCGCGTCTTGAGCTCGAGGACTTCGGCGTGCAGCCGCAATGGCATGGCCCGAAAACCCGTTGACCGTTGATCGTTGACCGTGGCCGTCAATATGCCCCGGACCGCCGCATCAGGCGAGGGCGCGGAGCGTGGCGACGACGCCGGCTGCGATCCGCTCGGGCGCGTATCCACCCTCGAGCGCCGCCACGATCGGCGCCCGGGGGACGCGATCCCGGAGCCGGGTCACCCAGACGGCGTAGTGCTCCGGCTCGAGCGTGAAGCCGCCGAGGGGATCCCCGCGCATGCTGTCGTACCCGGCGGAGATCAGCACGAGCTCCGGCTCCCAGTCATCCGTGGCGGCGACGACCGCGCTCCACAAGTCCTCGACGTACTGGTCCGGCGGCAGCCCGGCAGGGCGAGGCACGTTCCAGACATTGCCCACCCCCCGCTCCGACGCGGCACCGGTGCCGGGGTAGAGGGGCCACTGGTGCAGCGAGACAAACCGGATGGCGGGCTCTCGCTCGACCAGCGCCTGCGTGCCGTTGCCGTGATGGACGTCCCAGTCCACGATCAGGATCCGCGACCGTCCCTGGGCCAGTGCCGCGGCGGCGGCGATCGTCACGTTGGCGAGCAGGCAGAAGCCCATGGCGCGGTCCGCCAGCGCGTGATGCCCCGGCGGCCGGACGGCGGCGAAGGCATGACTCGAGCCGGCGGCGGCGTGGCGCATGGCCTCGAGGACGGCACCGGCGCCCGCCCGCGCGGCCTCCCCGCTGCCCGCGCTCATCACGGTGTCCGGATCGAGCACGCCGCCGCCGGCCGAGGCCACGCGATCGAGATGGTCGAGGTACGACTCCGGATGCACGCGAGCGAGGGACTCGCGCGGAGCGGCGGGCGATTCCCGGATGGTGGCGACGGCCTCTTCCCGCACGCGCTCGAGCACGGTGCGGAGCCGCGCGACGCGCTCCGGGTGATGGGGACCCGGATCGTGACTGAGACAGGCGGCGGAGGTGAAGAGGTACGGACGGACAGACGAAGACAAGGGCGAGTCGCCGGACCTATCTGGCCGGCAGGCGCCTGCGGGGAAGCACGATCAGGGCCCCGTTCGCCACCACGCCGGCCTCGGCGAGCGTGGTGCCGTTCTCGAAGAGCTCGGCCCCCAGGTACTTGACCACATACTGCGAGGGCGGGCGACGGATCCGGCAGCGATCGAGAGCGGTCCGCTTGACCTCCGCGACAGTCGTCTCGGGCGGCAGATCGAAGGCGAGCTCTTCCCAGGTGTCGAGGACGGTCACCCGGATCGGAATCGTGGCGGACTTCATGCGGCCTTGCCGGGCGCGGGAAGCGTCGACAGAAAACGGTCGATCGCCTGATCGTAGAACAGAGTCGCCGCCCGGACCCG
>JBOHSH010000268.1:0-9445 GCA_050733195.1 Gemmatimonadales bacterium | reverse complement strand
GCGAGGGCCCCGAGCTGCCGGGGCTCCAGGCCGAAGCGCGGCGATTCGGGGTCGAGGAGCGCGTCAGCTTCGTCGGCGCCCGGCCGTCCGGCGAGGTGGCGCGGCTGCTGGCCCGCTCGGATGTGATGCTCTTTCCCGCGGTCGGCGAAGGCCTCGGCCTGGCAGCCGTCGAGGCGCTCATGGCAGGGGTCCCGGTGGTCGTCTGCGAGGACGGAGGCGGCGCGGTGGAGACCGTGAGCCGATTCGGGGGCGGTGTCGTCGCCGCTCCGACGCCCGAAGCGATCGGCGGGGCGCTGCGGAGCGTCCTCGGATCACCCGCCCTCGCGGCTCTAGCCCGCGAGGCGGGCCGGCGCTGGCGCGAGGCGCTCGATCCGGCGCGCGTCGCGGCCGGGTTCGAGACGTGGTACCGCGAAGCCCTCGGACGGGTGGTCTCCTAGAATGCCCCGCGACACGGCTCCTCCGGGCGCGCCGGACGCGACTGCCTGGGAGCCCCGCCGCCCCGGACTCGTGGCCCTGGCGATCTTCGCCGCGGCGGCGCTTACCCTCTGCTGGCCCGTTCTGCTCGGCGGATTCCTGCCGGGCTCCGACCAGTATCTCGCGGGTTACGCCTTCCGCCACTTCGCCGCCGAGTACTGGCGCGAGCACCACGCGATCCCGCTCTGGAATCCCTACATCTTCGCCGGGATGCCGTTCGTGGCGGGGATGCACGGCGACATCTTCTACCCCACGGCGTGGCTCCGCTGGGTCCTGCCCACCGGCACGGCCATGAGCCTCGGCTTCGCGCTCCACATCGTGGTGGCCGGCGTGGCGATGTACGCCCTCCTCAGGGGCCTCGGGCGGTCGTGGGCCGGGGCGGTCGTCGGCGCTGTGGCCTACGAGCTCTCCGGCATCGTCGTCTCCCAGATCAACCCGGGCCACGACGGCAAGCTGTTCGTCACGGCTCTGGCCCCGCTCCTCTTCCTCGCCCTCCTCAGGGGCATCCGGCACCGGCGAGTCGAAGCCTTCGGCGCCGCGGCGCTGGTCATCGGCCTGTCGCTGCACGGGCATCCCCAGATGAGCTACTACCTGCTCGTGGCGGGCGGCCTCTGGACGCTGTTCCTCACCTTCACGGACAGCGAGGGCCCCCGCGGACGGCAATGGTGGATTCCGATGGGCGGTGCGCTCGCCGCCGTCGCCCTGGGGCTCGGGATCTACGCCATCCAGGCGTTGCCGTTCTACGAATACATCCCGTTCTCCCCGCGTGGAGGCCAGGGGTCGAGCGGCGGCTGGGAGTACGCGACGGCGTACTCGATGCCGCCGGAGGAGCTGATGAGCACGGTGCTCCCGCACTTCAACGGGATCACCGATCTCTACTGGGGGCGCAACTACTTCAAGCTGCACACCGAGTACCTCGGGGTGCTCGTGGTCCTCCTGGCGATCGAGGGGCTCGCCGGCGCCGAGGAGCGCCGGCTGCGCTGGGCGCTCGGCGGCATCGGGCTGCTCTTCCTGCTGGTCGCGTCCGGAGCGCATACGCCGTTCTATCGTCTCTGGTACGAGACGATGCCGATGATGAAGAAGGTCCGCGCCGCGGGGATGGCGTACTACCTGGTGGCGCTCCCCGTCACCGTGTACGCAGGCTTCGGAGCGGACCGGCTCTTCCGCGGGCTGGCATCGCGAAAGCGGCTCCTGGTGGGAGCAGGAGTGCTCGGAGCGGTCGGCCTCCTCGGCGCGAGCGGGATGCTCCAGGGCGTCACGGAGGGATTCGCTCCGCCGGAGCGAATCAGCCTCGCGCTGGAGAACGCTCGAGCGCTCCGGGTCGGCTCGCTCCGTCTGCTTCTCTTCGTGCTCGCCGGAGGGGGGGCCTTGCTCGCGGTGAGGGCGGGGTACCTCCGGGGTGTCCGCGCGATCGCCGCCGTGGTCCTGCTGGTCACGCTCGATCTGTGGTCGGTCGACCGCCGGTTCGTCCAGGTCGAAGGGACCCCGGCGCAGCTCTTCGGCGACGACGCCATCACGCGCCGGATCAAGGAAGCGCCGAAGCCGTATCGCGTCTGGGAGCCCAAGGGGGAGCAGGTCGGCGGGCTCGCGGTGTATCCGGGATCGTGGCTCATGGGAGCCGGAGTTCCCACGCTGTTCGGATACCACGGCAACGAGCTCCACGCCTTCGACGCGCTCTTCGGCGGGAAGAACGTGTGGCCCCAGCAGCTGAATCCGGTGCTGTGGGAGCTCTTCGGCATCCGGTTCATCCTGCTGCGGCAGGAACAGAATCTCCCGCGCTACCACAAGGTGCTCACCGCCGCCACCACGACCGGAGGGCCGGGAGTCCTGTACGAAGCGGACACGGTGCCGCCGTACGCGCGCCTGATGGCGGGCGCGGTCAAGGCGCCGCCCGACCAGATCCCTGTGATCGTCAACGACCAGCGGTTCCCGGCGCTCGCGGTCGCGGTCTATGCGGAATCGGCGCCGGTGAATCCCACGGAGCTGGGCGGCCGGCTGCCGGATCCTCCCGCCGCAACGGCGTCCGTGAGCGCCTGGGACGCGGGGAACATGCATGTCTCCCTGCAGGGCCGCGACGCGCGAGAGCTCTACCTGGTGGTCGCCGAGAACTGGTACAAGGACTGGCAGGCCACGGTGGACGGACGCCCGGTCGCCACGCTCCCCGCGCACGGCACCCTGCTGTCGGTGCCGGTGCCACCGGGAGCGCGCGAGGTGGTGTTCACCGTGCGCTCGGCGAGCTACGCGCGCGGCCGGCTGATCAGCGCGCTCTCCCTCGCGGCCATCGCCGCGCTGATCGTGGCGCCCGCGCTGCGGCGGCGGAGGACAGCGGATGGCTGATCGGTTCCTCGTCCTGCTGCCGACCTACAACGAGAGCGAGAACCTTCCCCGGATCGTCCCCCTGATCCTGGCCCAGGACGCGCGGCTGGAAGTCCTGGTCCTCGACGACGCCTCCCCCGACGGCACCGGATGCCTGGCCGACGAGATGGCCGAGACCGAGCTCCGCGTGCACGTACTGCACCGCGCGGCCAAGGAGGGGCTGGGCCGCGCCTATCTCGCCGGGTTCGCGTGGGCGCTGGAGAACGGCTACGACCTCGTGTTCGAGATGGATGCGGACTTCTCCCACGATCCGAAGTATCTCCGGGACCTCATCGCCGCGTCGGAGAGGGCGGACCTGGTCGTCGGATCGCGGTACAAGAACGGCGTCAACGTCATTAACTGGCCGATGTCCCGGCTGATGCTGTCCTACTTCGCCTGCCTCTACGCCCGCATCATCACCCGCCTTCCCGTGACGGATGCCACGGCCGGGTTCAAGTGCTTCCATCGCCGGGTGCTCGAGGCCATCCCCCTCGACAAGGTGAAATCGAACGGGTACGCCTTCCAGATCGAGATGAGCTTCCGCGCCTGGCGGAAGGGATTCCGGATCGTGGAGGTGCCGATCGTCTTCACCGATCGCCTGGAGGGGCGAAGCAAGATGAACAAGACGATTGTGCGGGAAGCCGTCTGGATGGTCTGGTGGCTCCGGCTCGCCGCCCTTTTCGGTCGCTTATGAGCGGTGAGCTCATGTTCTACAAGATGTCGGGGTCCGGAAACGATTTCGTTTTCCTCGACGGGCGCGAGCACCGGCCGGAGGACTGGCCGCCCGACCGGATCCGCTCGATCTGCGATCGCCGCGCCGGCGTGGGGGGCGACGGCCTGGTGTTCCTGACCCCGGCAGGAGCCGGGGCCGTCCGGATGCTCTACTTCAATGCCGACGGTTCGCACGCGCGGATGTGCGGCAACGCGGCCCTCTGCAGCACCCGACTCGCTGCCCGCCTTGGCCTGGCGCCGGAGGTGGGAATGCGACTCGAGACCGACACCGGAACACTGGAGACGCGCTGCGTCGGTCCCGGGTGGGCCGCGGAGCTCAGGCTTCCGGACTTCGGTGCCCCGGCCGATGTCGCGGAGGTTCCGCCCGCCCAGGGAGAGCGCCGTATGGCGAAAGCCACCGTGGGAGTTCCCCATCTCGTCGTGCTCGTAGATGACATAGAGCTCGCCGACGTCGAAGGCCGGGGCAGGGAGCTCCGGACCCACGCCGCCTTCGCGCCCGCCGGAGTCAACGTGAATTTCGTCGGCCGGGCTCCCCAGGGCGCCGATGTCAGGTGGCGCATGCGGACCTACGAGCGCGGAGTGGAAGGCGAGACGCTGGCCTGCGGGACGGGGGCCGTGGCGGTGGCCGCGGCGCTCGCCCAGTGGGCCCTCGAGCGTCTCCCGGCGCGAATCGCCTCCTGGGGCGGAAACGTCTTCTCGGTGGCGGGTACACCCGATGGCCCGCTGGTTCGGGAGCCCTGGCTCTGCGGAGAGGGCCGCCTGGTGTTTACGGGAGTCCTCTCGGCTTAGGCCGCTACAAACCTCTTAAACCTAGACGCCACAGCGAGATGCGGAAGAGGGGACGGATTGTCCACAGTTATCCCCAACGCTACTTAACATAATACATCTTATACGTACTTTCGCCGAACCGCGATTCACGCCCCCCAGGGTCCCTCTTGCCAGCCCCGTTTCCGCGGTGCAGACTCTCCGGTCCGCCCGGTCTCCGGGCCTCCTCAACGCTCCCACGACAACGGAGATCTCCGATGTCCATCCGCCTCACGGCGAGGCTGCTCGCCGTCTGGTCGCTGTTGCTGGCGCCACCTGCCCTGGCCCAGACCGGCACCATACGCGGCACCGTCACCGACGTTCGAACGCGGCTGCCACTCACGGACGTCCAGGTCGGCCTGCTCGGGACCTCTCTGGCCGGCGTCACCAACGCCCGTGGCGAGTACACGATGGCGAACGTCAACCCGGGCACGCATACGATCCGGGTCCGCAGGATCGGCTACGAGCCGGTGACCCGATCGGTCACCCTGGAGGCCGGCCAGGCGCTCACCCAGGACTTCACCCTCGGCCAGATGGCCACCCGGCTCGCCGAGCTGGTCGTGACCGGTACGGCCGGCGAGGTCGAAAAGCGGACCATCGGCAACGCCATTACGACGGTGGACGTGGCCGACGTGCACGCCCGGGTGCCGGTGACGAACGTGACCGAGGTGCTGCAGGCTCGCACGCCGGGACTCACGCTCCTGCCCGGCTCCGGCACCCCGGGGGCCGCGGCGGAATACCGGATTCGCGGGGCCTCGTCGCTCACGGGGTACGCCCCCGTCATCTACATCGACGGCGTCCGTTTCAACAACGGCGCGATCGGCAACTTCAATCCGACGGGTGCCGGGATCAGCGCGCAGTCGACCCAGGTGACCAACGCGCTCGAGCTCATCCCGCCGGGGGAGATCGAGTCGATCGAGGTGATCAAGGGCCCCGCGGCCGCCACGCTCTACGGAGCGGATGCGGCGAACGGGGTGATCCAGATCATCACCAGAAAGGGCAAGCTCGGGCAGCAGCAGACCCGGTGGAACGCGCGCGTGGAGGCCGGCAGCCAGGAGTGGGCGCTCGACGTTCACCCGAACTACACCACCTGCGACTCGGTCAAGATGGCCCAGGCCGCGAACTGGCCCGGTTGCGTGGGCCAGCCGCTCAACGCCATCCTGATCGACGATCCCCTGAAGCGGGACCCGCTCGCGCTGCGGCGCGGCGACTTGCGGCGCTTCGGGCTGGGCGTGTCGGGCGGCACCGACCGGTTCGCCTACGTGCTCAACCTGAGCAGCGACCTCACCGAGGGCGTGCTGTTCAACAGCTACCAGAAGAGTCACGGCGGCCGGGCCAACTTCCGCTTCGCGCCGACGGCGAATCTGGACGTTTCGGTCAACGCCAGCTTCCAGCAGTCCCAGCTCCGCCTCCCGATCTCCGACGAGTCGGGCAACGCCCTGACCCTGAGCGGGGCGCGCGGCCGTCCCGGAGCCGCGACGGGCACGCTGGCGCCCGGATGGCGGACCATCGATCCGATCCGGGCCAACGAGTACAAGAACGTGACGGGAACGGACCGGCTGGTTTTCGGGGCGACGGCCAACTGGCAGGCCGCCTCGTGGTTCCGCCACCGCTTCACGGCGGGGCTCGATTACGCCCAGTCGCTCGCGGAGATCGTCTCCGAGCCCCGCTCCGCCGACACGCCGGAGGGCCTGAGCGTCCAGCAGGTGCCGCGGTGGCACATCTGGACACTCGATTACGTGGGCAGCGTGATCAAGGAGGTGAGCCCGGCGATGCGCTCGACGAGCTCGGCCGGCATCCAGGTGATCGCGCGCAAGGACGAGAGCCTTCGCGGAACCGGTCGAGGGCTCGGCGCGCCCGACATTACGACCATCGGGAACAGCCAGACGCGCGACGCGCTCAACACCTACTCCGAGAACAACTCGGTGGGCTACTTCGTCCAGCAGGAGGTCGCGCTCAAGGACCGTCTGTACCTGACGGGGGCGCTCCGGGCCGACGACAATTCCTCGTTCGGCACCGACTTCGACCTGATCGTCTACCCCAAGCTCCAGGCCGCCTACCTCCTCTCGGAGGAGCCCAGGTTCCGCACCGGGTTGGGCAGCCTCGGGATCGCGACCTTGAAGCTCCGCGCGGCCTGGGGCCAGGCGGGGCGCTCCCCCTCGCCCTTTTCGGCCACGCGCACCTATACGGTCGACAATGTGACCCTCGGTACGGCCACGGGCTCGGGACTGATCACCTCCCAGACCGGCAATCCCGGCCTCAAGCCGGAGCGCGGCTCAGAATGGGAGATGGGATTCGACGCCGACGTCTTCGCGGGCCGGCTCGGCGTCGAGTTCACCTGGTGGTCGAAGCGGATGCGCGACATGCTGGTGAGCATTCCCACCGCCCCGTCCAGCGGCTGGACGGCGTCCTCCCTCACGAATCTCGGCGAGGTACAGAACCGCGGGATCGAGGCGAAGATCTCGGGAACCCCGGTGCGCCAGCGCGCCTTCGAGTGGGAGGCGCAGCTCAACCTCGCCACGTACCACAACCGCCTCAACTCCATCGACGGGGTCGCGCTGCGCTCGTCCATCTCCGGGCAGCCGTACGGCGTGTCCCAGGAGCACCGGGTCGGCTTTCCGCTGGGCGCCTACTGGGTCGCGAAGCCCCTCCGCAATGCCGACGGGTCGCCCCAGCTCACCCCGGCCGGCGCGATCATCAACGACACGGCCCTCACTTTCATCGGGCCGTCCCAGCCGACCTTCGAGGCCGGCCTCCTCAACACCGTCCGGTTCCTCCGGAACTGGCAGGTGTACGCGGTGCTCGACTACAAGGGCGGGCACTACCTCTTCAACCAGCGGCTCCGCAACCAGTGCCAGCCGGCGAACGACAACTGTTACCTCACCAACGAGCCGTCCACCCGGTTCCCGCAGACCGCCCAGGACTCCGTCGCCTGGCGCGAGCTGCCGGTCCTTCGGAACAGCCTCTTCCGGTACGTGGAGTCGGCCAGGTTCCTCAAGCTGCGCGAGGTGTCGCTGGCGTACTCGCTGCCGCAGCGGTGGGCGGCGCGGCTCCGCACCTCGGCGATGACGATCAGCCTCGGCGCGCGGAACCTCGCCGTGTGGAGCCCGTACCGGGGCTCCGACCCGGAGGTGAACTCCTACGGCGGGCGCAATTTCGCGAGAGCCGACACGTATACGGTCCCGATGCTCCGGCGCTGGACCGTCGCCATCAACGCAGGCTTTTAACCCGGAGGATGACGCCCATGACGACGACTCGCCGCTCGGCCGGTCTCGCCCTCGCGGCGGCGCTCTTCGCCGGCACCGCGTGCAACGAGTTCCTCGAGGTCACCAATCCCGGGGCCATCCCGGTCGGTGCCGTCGCGGATACTTCCTATGTCGGCCTCCTGGTCAACGGCGTCATCGGCGAGTTCCAGCCGATGATGTCCTTCTACGCGCTCACGACGTCCGTCTTCTCCGACGAGACCCGCAACAACCACGTCTTCTTCGAGAACCGGGACATCGACAAGCGCTCCGTGGCTCCGGAGAACGGCACCTACGCGCTCTTCGTGTACAACCGGCTCCAGCGTACGCGATTCCTGGCCGACACCGCCGCCGGCTACCTGCAGCAGTTCCCCATCGGGCCGACGCGGACCGATACCATCGTCCGCCGGATCGCCCAGGCACGGGTGCTCGCGTATGGCGGCCACGCGTACGTGCTGCTCGCGGAAGGCCTCTGCTCCGCCCCCGTCAATCTGAGCGCCCCCCTGTCGAGCGCGGAGCTGTTCACCGAGTGGGCGATTCCCCGCTTCACGAGAGCGCTCACGCTCGGCGCCGAAGCGCGTGCCCTCGCAACGACCGCCGCCCAGCAGGCCACGGCGGATTCGCTGCTCAGCCTGGCCCGGGTGGGGATCGCGCGGGCCTATCTGGGGCTCGGGAACATGACCAAGGCGGCGGAGTTCGCGGCCCTCGTTCCCGCCGCGTTCGAGTTCCGCGTATTGCATTCGCTCAACTCGACCCGCGAGAACAGCCCCTTCTTCAACGCGGCGTCCCAGGGGGCGGCGAGCACCTGGATCTCGCTCGAGGCCAAGTTCAAGCGGCTGGGCGATCCGCGAGTGCCCTCCCCCGCCAATCCCGAGGCGGTCATGGACGGCCTCCGCTCGGACACCGTGGGAACCGTCACAGGGGCGTTCGTGCCGAATTCCCCGTCGTCCTTCAGCGGGTACGCGGCGAACGGCGTGAGCGTGGATTTCACGGCCTCGACGTCGATGCGCTTCGCCTCGGGACTCGAGGCGCAGTACATCGCGGCGGAGGCCAACGGGCCCACCGCGGCGACGCTCACGTTCGTCAACGCGCGGCGGGCGGCCGGTGGCCAGGCCGCCACGAGCGTGACCGGAAACGCCCTCATGGCCGAGCTGCGCGACCAGCGCCGCCGGGACTTCTTCCTCGACGGGCACCGGCTCGGCGACATGCGGCGCTATCTGCAGTTGTACAGTGTGAACGAGTTTCCGGTGGGGCTGTATCCGTACACGACGACCGGGGAGACCTACGGAGCGGCGACCTGTCTGCCCCTGACCCTCGCGGAGATTCAGGGCAACCCCAACGTGCCGAGGTAACGGGAGGAGCTACATCGCGCCCTTGGTGAGCTCGGCGAGCCGGACCTCCGCTTCGGCCACGCCCGGCGTCTCCCTGGAGTAGCGGCTCACGATGCCGCGCAGCACCGTCAGCGCTTCGGCTCCCTTCCCGGCGAGCCGAAGCGCGCGGGCCTGCGCCAGCCGCGCATCGACCTGCCGGTAGCCTTCCGGCGCCAGCTCGGCCCCCTGCGCATAGGCGGCGGCCGCCTCGTCGAACTTCGCCAGGTTCTCCAGCGCCGCGCCGAGCAGGCTGTACCCCGAAGCGGCGTGCGTGGCAGGCGGGTTCCGGCCGACGAAGGATCGCAGATCGTCCACCGCGAGCTGGGCCTGGCCGGAAGCCAGCCGGACTTCGTTGAGCGCCAGGACCGCCTGGTATCCCGCCTCAGTGCCGGAGTAGCTCTGGGCGATCTTCTGGAACTCGGACGAGGCGACGGGGAGGTTCCCCGACTCGGCGGCGCTCCTCGCGCG
>JBOHSH010000267.1:0-6367 GCA_050733195.1 Gemmatimonadales bacterium | reverse complement strand
GCCGCCGATATCGTCCATGCCGAGGTCGGCCAGGGTCTTCCCGAGGTCGATCGTGCCCCGCCGGACGTAATTCCCCATGTGCATCGACAGCACGCTCTTGCGCACCGAGGCCAGGTACGTGATCGTGTCGACATCGCCATACGTGAACAGCACCCGGCCGCCGGCGACGGCCACGAAGCCCGTCGAGGGAAGCTTCGAGAGCCGGCCGCGGACGCTGTCGAGCCATTCCGGAGACCATCCCGCCGCTCGCGGATTGGTGATGGAATCCCAGACCGCCCCGGGAAAGACCGCCACCGGTGACGCGGCACCCGGGCCGGACGACCGCGGCGCGCAGGCGAGCGCCGCGCCCGCCAGGAGGAGGACCAGGAGGGACCAGCCCGAAGCGCGGGTCCCGTGTGCTCGATCAGACGGCATCATGGCCGTACCTCTTCCGTTCGGTTGCGAAGGGCAGTGAAAACCTTGGAAGGAACCCGCAGGCTCTCATCGTAGTGGTAGACTCGGCGCAGCTCGTCGAACGAAGCCTCGGCGCGACCAGTCCTGGTACGACCCGTCGTACATCAGCACCGGCAGGCCAAGGAGCCGGGCGCCGAAATAGCCGCGCGAAAGCGATCGGGCTGCTCGTCGTTCATCGTCGGATCAGGGCCGGATTCCCGGCCGAGCCGCGTCGGAAGCGCGGGTGCGCCAATACCTGGCCAAACCCTGCCAGCACGCTTCCGGCTCTTCTCCCGAGAGGAACTCCGCCGCCCGGTCGGCGGGGACGCGTCCCCTGAGCCATTGCTCGAGCCGCGCGGCGAAGGCGCGCACCCGGTCGGCATCCGAGCCGTCGGCGGCGAGGCCCTCGCGCACGTAACCCGCCCACGCCACGAGCCCATCCCGGAGCGCTTCCAGATGCTTGGTGACGTCGGTCCACGCCCCGAAGTGGGTCACGACGATCCTGCCCGGCTTCCAGGCCGCGATCCGCTCGAGGCTCTCGAGCCATGCCTGGAGGTCGAAGTCGGGCGGCGGAGTCACCGGCAGCACCACCGGCAGCTTCGGGGTCCGCACGCCGCCGGTGTCACCCGCGTAAACAGTCCCGGTGGCCTGCTCGAAGTAGCAGACGTGATGCATCGCGTGTCCGGGGGTGGAGGCGACCTCCAGAAGCCGGCCGCCCAGATCGAGCCGCTCCCCGCCGCTCAGGTCGATGACGCGATCGCCCGGGACCGGAGCCACCTCGCCCCAGAGCCTGTCCATCCGATCGCCGTAGAGCCGAGTCGCGCTGCCGAGCAGCTTGGCCGGATTGATGATGTGAAACGACCCGAGCTCGTGAACATAGATCTTGAGCCGCGGGTTCATGCGGGCCAGCGTGCCGGAGGCTCCGGCGTGATCCAGATGGATGTGGGTGAGCAGGAGCCCGGCGAGGTCCTGCACGCCGAACCCTGCCGCGGCCAGTCCGGCCTCGAGGGCCGGAAGGCACGAGGTGGGACCGGGGTCCACGACGTACGCCCCGTCCCGCCCCTCGATCAGGCAGGCCAGCACCGATTCTTCGAGCCCCTGATGGTGGAGATCGATTACCTTGAATGCCGCGTCGCCGTTTCCCGTGGTCATCCGACAAGGATATCCGGACTTTCCTCATGATGCGATCCGCCTTCGCCGGGGTCCTCCTGCTCGCCGCCGCCCCGATCAGCCTGTCCGCGCAGGCGCCGGCGCGCGGACGGGGAGGCTCGCCCGCGGCCGCGCCGGCGCCGGTGCCGAATGCGCCGGTGCCGAATGCGCCGGTGCTCACCCCGCTCCTGCTCCGGAACCTCAAGGCCCGGAGCATCGGTCCGGCCATCATGGGCGGCCGGGTCTCGGAGATCGCCCTCGATCCCGGCGACCCCTTCACCTTCTACGCGGGGCTGGGCACCGGGGGCGTCATGAAGACGACCGACAACGGCGTCACGATGAGCGCCGTCTTCGAGAAGGAAGCGGTCGCTTCGGTCGGCGCCGTCGCGGTGAGCCCCGCGAATCCGAAGATCGTCTGGGTGGGCACCGGCGAAGCGAACGACCGGAACAGCTCGAGCTGGGGCAACGGCGTCCATCGTTCGAACGACGGCGGCGGCTCGTGGAAGCACGTGGGCCTCAGGGACAGCCGGACGATCGCCCGGATCGTGGCGCATCCCACCGACAGCAACACGGCCTACGTGGCCGTCATGGGGGACCTCTGGGTGTCCGGGGGCGAGCGCGGGCTCTACCGGACCACCGACGGCGGCGGCACCTGGAGCCTCGTGCTCGCGGCCGACGCGCCCTACCGGAACCGGGTCGGCGCGGGCGATGTCGTGATCGATCCGGCGAATCCTAACACGCTCTACGCGGCGCTCTACGCCCGGCAGCGGAAGCCGTGGGCGTTCGCCTGGGGACCCGACGCCGCCGACGGCCGGGATCTGGGCGGCATCTTCCGGAGCGCCGACGGCGGGGCCACCTGGACGAAGCTCGGCGGCGGACTCCCCGCGCAGACCGGCCGGATCGGGCTCGCGGTCTACCCGAAGAACCCGAGGACCGTCTACGCCGTAGTCCAGAGCGGCGCGGAAGGAACGGACAACATCGACAGCCCCTACAGCAAGGCGGGGGGCGTGTTCCGGAGCGACGACGGCGGCGAGACCTGGACCCGGCAGAGCCGCCTCAATCCGCGCCCCTTCTACTTCTCCCAGATCCGCGTGGACCCCGCGAACGACAAGCTCGTCTATGTGCTGGGCTTCGCGCTGCACGTCTCGGAGGACGGCGGCAGGAGCTGGCGCGAAGACCGCTTCAAGAACGTGCATCCGGACGTGCATGCGCTGGTCATCGACCCGAAGGACCCGCGCCGGATCCTGATGGGCACCGACGGCGGGGTCTACCAGAGCTTCAACCGCGCCGCGGGATGGGCGCATCTCAACAACCACGCGGCCGGCGAGTTCTACCGGATCGCCGTGGACACGAGCCGGCCCTACCGGATCTGCGGCGGGCTGCAGGACAACCTCAACTGGGTCGGCCCCAGCGCGGTCCCCAGCAAGGACGGCATCCGGAACGCCGACTGGATCAACATCCAGGGCGGCGACGGCTTCTGGTGCTTCTTCGACCCCGAGGATCCGAACCTCGTCTACACCGAGTCCCAGCAGGGGTACGCCCACAGCTTCGATCTCCGGACGGGCGAGGTGCGCGGGCTTCGGCCGGAGCCGGCGGAAGGGCAGTCGGCGTACCGCTTCAACTGGAACTCGCCGTTCATCCCGAGCCGTCACACCAGAGGCGTCATGTACCTCGGCGGGAACCACGTCTTCCGGCTCTGGGACAAGGGCCGCAAGTGGCGCCGGATCTCGGACGACCTCACCACGCGCGACCTCGGGCGGATGATCACGACGGGCAGCGGGGCGGAGACCTTCGGCGTGGTCTACGCGCTGGCCGAGTCGCCCCGAACGGCGGGGAGGCTCTGGGCCGGCACCGACGACGGCAAGCTCTGGGTCACGCGCAACGACGGGGAGAGCTGGACCGATCTCACCGCGAATCTTCCCGCGGCGGTGAAAGGCGAATGGCTGACGAGGATCGAGCCCGGCAACCATGACACGGCGGTCGCCTATCTCGCGGTGGATGCGCACCGGAGCGGCAAGCTCGCCCCCTACGTATATAGGACGGCCGATGGCGGCCGCACCTGGCAGAGCATCGCCGGCGATCTCCCTGCCGACGGCCCGGTGAAGGTCGTCCGCGAAGACCCGGTCAACCCGAACCTGCTCTTCGCCGGCACCGAGTTCGGCCTGTTGGTGAGCGCCGACTGCGGCGCCCACTGGCTGCCGCTCGGCGGGCTCCCGACGGTCGCGGTGGACGACCTCGTGATCCACCCGCGCGAGATGGACCTCGTCGTCGCGACGCACGGCCGGAGCCTCTACATCCTCGACGACATCCGGCCGCTGCAGGAGCTCACCGCCGCCGCCGCGGAAGCTCCGGTCCACTTCTTCGCTCCGCGCGAGGCCGTCGGGTTCTACGAGCGGCCCGGCTGGGCCGAGTGGGAGGGGAACGGACAGTTCCGCGGGCAGAACCCTCCGGCGGGCGCGACCTTCACGGTCTACGTCCGGGAGTACACCGGCGACGGGATCGCGATCGCCGTCGCCGATTCGGCGGGGAAACCGGTCGCGAACCTGAGCGCGCCCGGCACGCCGGGCTTTACCCGGATCACCTGGAACCTCATGCCCACGTCCGACCTGCTCAACAGCTACGGCGGGGAAGGGCAGAAGTTCCTGAAGAGCGGCGAATACACCGCCACGCTGACCTACGGCAAGGTCACGGCGGCGCGGAAGCTCAAGGTCGCGATCCTCGAGGGCATCGAGACGCGCTGACGATGTACGACGTCGCCGTGGTGGGCCTGGGCGCCATGGGCGGCATGACGGTGCTCGAGCTCGCGCGGCGGGGCCGGCGCGTCATCGGCTTCGACCGCTTCCATCCGCCGCACCCCTTCGGCTCGTCTCACGGGAAGAGCCGCATCATCCGCGAGGCGTACTTCGAGCATCCGCAGTACGTCCCGCTCGTGCAGCGGGCCTACGAGAAGTGGGCCGCACTCGAGCGCGAGAGCGGACGACGCCTCCTGATCCCGACCGGCGGCCTCATGATCGGGCGGCCCGAGGGCGCGGTCGTGTCCGGCGCCCGGTTGAGCGCCCAGACGCACGGCCTCCCCTTTGCCGTCTTCGACGCGGAGGAGACGCGGCGGCGATGGCCGATGTTCTCCCTTCGCCCGGGCGAGGTGGCGCTCTTCGAGCGGCGGGCGGGCGTGCTGCTCCCCGAGCTCGCGCTCGAGACGGCCCTCGCCCTCGCCGGCGAGGCCGGCGCCGAGCTCCGGTTCGGCGAGCCCGTGGTCGAATGGGAAGCCGGAGTCGGGATCCGCGTTCGGACCGCCCGCGGCGATCACCACGCCTCGCGTCTGGTGCTCGCCGCGGGGGCGTGGATGGCGACGGAACTGCCGCGACTCGAGCTTCCGCTCAGCGTCGCCCGGCAGCTCCTCTTCTGGCTCGACGCCGGCGGCGACGTGGGCCCGGACCGACTGCCCATCTTCATCTGGGAATGGGAGCCGGGTCGCGCGTTCTACGGCTTTCCCGACCTGGGCGACGGGGTGAAGGTGGCGATCCATCACGAAGGGCGGGCGACGGCCGCGGAGACGGTGAGCCGCGAGGTGCGCCCGGGCGAAGAGGACGAGCTCCTCTCCGCACTCGAGTCGTGCGCACCGTCGTTGTCGGGGAAGGTCCGGAGCGCCGCGGTCTGTCTCTACACCAACACCCCGGACGAGGCGTTCATTCTGGACGCGCACCCGGCGGATCCGCGGGTCCTGATGGTGAGCCCCTGCTCGGGTCACGGTTTCAAGTTCGCACCGGCACTGGGGGAGATCGCCGCGGATCTGGCGGAAGCGAAGCAGCCCCGCTTCGATCTCGCCCCCTTCCGGCTGTCGCGCTTCGTGGGCGCAGCCGGGCCCTGACCGCCGAGCGGGTCCCTCAACCCGCCGGTCCTACGAAGCCTTCGCGAGCTCGATCGGCGTGCCCTCCCCCTCCCCCACCATCGCCCTGATGCGCCTGGCCAGGGCCGGGATGTCGAAAGGCTTGAGCGCGGTGATGCAGCCGCGCTCGACGGCCCGCCGCGCGCTCGCGGAGCTCAGGTCGCCGCTCACGACGATGATCCGGGGTCCCCAGTACGGCCCTTCCTCCAGGATCGCGTCCACGATCGTCCCGCCGTCTTCACCGGCGAGTCGGAGGTCGGTAATGACCGCGTCCACCGGGCTTTCCCGGAGGAGCTTCATCGCGTCCCGGGCGCTCCCGGCCACCCGGACGTCGAAACCGAGGCGACGGAAGAACCGGCCCACGCAGTTCCGGATCACCGGATCGTCGTCCACGAGCAGCACCCGGGGCTCGGCTCGCCCACCATAGGCGGCGTGTTCGGCGGTCGGGGAGACTGCTTCGGCGATGGTCACGTCTCGCACCGGGTTGGGGGGCGGGGAACCGTTTTCGGCCCGGATGTTCTCCCGGAGCCGTCGTGACCCCGGTTGGCCAGAAGTATCGGCTCCGGGCGCTCCCATTTGAGGGGGTGTGGAAGGGGCTCCCGGCTGCCGATTCTCAAGAGATGGCTAGGCTGGTCTTCCGGTGATATCTATGGTCGTACGGTCGCCCTCCCGACTCTCCAGGCGCTCCAGAATGCGTGGACTCCCCGTGGCTGGCGCGCCACTGCTGATTCTGATGTCGATCGCCGCGTGCGACCGGCGGGAGCCGGTGCTCTTGGGCTACGCCTATGCGCGAGCCTCTCCCAACGTCGCGGACGTGGCCGAGGAGGCGCTCGCCTTCACCGCACGCCCCGGGGACGTTCCGATCCGGGTGGCGCGCTGGCCGGCGGAGGGACCGGGAGG
>JBOHSH010000266.1:0-4378 GCA_050733195.1 Gemmatimonadales bacterium | reverse complement strand
ACACCGGCAGAGCGAGCAGCCAATGATAGGGAAGAGCGAAGCTCAAGTCCGCGTGGTGGCCGGGTCGCCCCAGGTGCCAATCCAGATGGATCGCGACGGCGAGCAGCAGCGCCGCGAGCCAGAGTCGTGGGGACTTGAGCATGCCTCACCTACCGTCCGAAGAACTGGATGAGACTCCCCGCGCTGTCCCTGATCGCGAAGTTAGCGCGCTGCCCATATCGGGCGGGAAAGGGACCGGGCTCCATCGGCACGCCGCGCTCCCGGAGTCGAGCCAGGTAACAGATCCTGCCGTGTGGCATGTCATCTCCGTACAGAAGGAATCCGATCATTCCGAGGGGCTCGGCGGCTTCGGTCGATGCTGCACCGCAATGTACGCTACCGCATCCCAGGCGTTGTGGATCCCGATGAAGATCAAGGCGAGGGCCACGGCTCCCGGGCCTGACTTCCCTATGGCCGACAGGCTCGTTCGCCCTAGACAGGTGAATGCGAAAGCGGGTCGCGACGAGGGACCCGATCGGCGAAGCCTAGCCCCTCCAGGTGGGCGCGCCACCCGGATGACAAGTCGTCACTACTGGCTGACGGATTGCGGATGGACCGCTTGGCTCTCCACGCGCCTCGAGCGCCATGTGCTCAGGCTGAACAGGATCGCGCCCAGATAGAACCAGGGCTCCCAGATACCCATGTCCGCAAAACGGAATCGGCCTCTGGCGAGGAGATAACCTGTCTGGATCAGACTGGCTACGGATCGAAGGACCAGGAGTGCCGAGCCGGTCCAGGCCAGGGCGTAGATGAGGCGCCGCGGTGCCTGCTGGCCCCAGGACATGACGGGGGCAAGAGCTACCGGTACCGCGATGACACACATGCCAGCCACCACGACGTCGTAGGCCCATTTCCACGGCGTCGCGAACGCGACACGCGCCGCCTCGGCATCCAGCAACGGGTACCACCCGGCCGCCCATACGATGTGGAAGACGGCAAACACCAGCGCCCAGAGGGCGGCGGCATATGCGACCCACGCCCCGACGCGAAAGCTCGAGTCGCTCACGGGAACATCACGATTCCTGACGACGCGCATTCAGGCCGTGTCGGCACGAAAGTTGGCGGTGTAGCTGAACCATGGGCCGTAGCGGTCTTGCAGCAGCAACTGGTGTCTGCGACAAGACTCCTCGAGCCGCGTAAACGTCAGGAAATCCGGATCCGGCCAGTGCTCGGAGACGGAAAGAATCCCGCCGGGCCGCAGGACTCTGCGGATCTCGCGGATCGCCGTTTCCGCCGAGGGGACCTCACCCAGCACGGTAATGGCGAGGACCGCGTCCATGGAACTCGCGGCAAGCGGGAGGTGAACCGCGTCGGCCTGGACCGGTAAGACCCGGGCGCCGACGGGCTTTTGCCGCAGCCGGCCGAGCATTTCCGCCTGGAGGTCGAGCGCGATGAACCGACGTACCAACGCTGAAATCGGTTGCGCGTAGTAGCCGCCTCCAACGCCGATCTCCAGAACGGTCAGCTCGGGTGCGAGCGCGAGGCGCTGAATCAGCAGATCAGGGCTCAGGACGAGGCGTCGCCAAGGACCTTCGAGGAACCTGGCATAGCGAGCGGGGAAAGCGCCGCGACCGAGGAAACGCCCGAGGAGAGTCTTCACACGAGCTCCGCCTCCCAGAGCCCTTCATAGACGAGAACCCGCCCGAACTCGTCGGTCGTCAACCGCGCTCGAAACGGCTCATCGCCCACCAACGCCTCGTACCGGAACACGCATGCCGTCTCGCGGTCGTACGACTGCTCCAGCATCTCGACTCGAAGCTCTGGAAATCGCAGCCATGCCGTCCGAACTTCCGCGCGCTCGCCGACCGAGAGGTTCAACCGGCGGATGGGCAGAAGATTCGTAGCCGGGGTGAAGCCGAGATCGATGTCGAGTGCCCCCTCAAGAAGGGGCATGGGGTCGCCGTTCAGCGCCCAGTGCCCCTGGCCGTCGGCCGCGAACTCGAACCGCAGCGGGGCTCCCGAAGCCGATCCAGTAACGACCGCCCGGCGCGTTCGCCAGTCGAACTCGCATTCAATGCCGTAGAGCAGCTGCGCACGAGCGCTCGCCTCTTCGACCTCAAGCTCGCCCGTCAGGTGCCACCCTCGAGGAGTCTTCTCGATGCGTGCCTGCTCGCGGCCGGGCAAATCGAGGCGGCGCCAACGCATGGATGATTGACTCGGAAACGGCTTCATGGCGAATGCGACATTCGCACATGAGGGGACGGGTTCACTCGTCGCTGGGGTCAGGAACGCGGGCGGCCGCGCGCAACGGATCTCCTTTGAGGCGACGCTCCTCGCCGGGTCGATCCCGCTCGGTGGCGCTGCTGTCCGCGAGCCATCGCCGGGGTCGGTCGAGCGATGACGTCGCTCACCGGGACGGTCGTCGCGCATTCGGCGCAGTCCAGGCGGAGGCTGACAGGACCGCCGCACTGGTCGTGCTCGTACACGATCGGTGGCCCGTCCGGCGCCGCCCAGCGGTCACCCCATTCGGTGAGGGCGATGATCACCGGCTTGAAGTCGAGGCCCTTCGCCGTCAGGTGGTACTCCGGATAGCCCGCCGGCCCGGGTGACGCCGTCATGAGTCCTTCGGCGACGAAGAGATCGAGCCGCGCGGCGAGGACGTTGGGGGCGATCCCGAGCCTCTCCTGGAAGTCGGTGAAGCGCGTCATGCCGGCGAACGCGGCGTTGCGGAGGATGAGCAGGCTCCACCGCTCCCCCGCGATCTCGAGCGCCCGCGCCGCCGAGCACACCTCCCGGTCATACGTTCGTCCCAGCATGCAGCGAACCTACTGCGCCTACTTGCGTGACGCAAGTAGGCTTACTAGCTTGACGCTAGCAGCCCGCTGGGGGCCGCGATGCCTTCAACACTGAGGACACATGGTAGACATCATTCACCGAGTCGGAATCCGGGCCCTCCCCGCGAAGGTCTACGACGCACTGGCGACGGTCGAGGGAGTGGCGGGGTGGTGGACGAAGGAAACGACCGGGGAGTCCAGGGTCGGCAGGTCGATCACGGTGCGGTTCACCGATCACGGAGCCGAAAAGGGGCGGATGGACCTCGAGGTGATCAGGCTCGACCCCGGAAAGGAGGTGCAGTGGCGCGTGAAGGCCGGGCCGCCGGAATGGGTGGGCACCGATGTGACGTTCTCCCTCGCGCGGGAAGGCGACGACACGATCGTGCTGTTCGGCCACCGGAACTGGCGCGAGCCCGTGGAGTTCATGGCCCATTGCAGCATGAAGTGGGCGACCTTCCTCCTGAGCCTGCGGGAGCTCGTGGAGACGGGCAAGGGCAAGCCGTCGCCCGACGACCTCAAGATCGACAACTGGAACTAGCCGGGCGGAGCGTCCGCCCTATGGGACCAGTCGTCCGTCGAGGAGGGTGATACCAGGCTGGATTTCATCGACCCGCCAGAAGAGCCATCCCTCGGGAGTTCTGATCCAGGACTCCCGCTGCACCACCCAGGTGCGGACCTCGTGCAGCAAGCCGTCCGACAGCCGTTGCTGCCGGACGGTTCGCTGGAGGATGACGGCGTGAGCGGTGTCGCCTTCCAGAGTCAGCGCCGTGATCGTTTCCGAGAGCGAATCGAATCGCTCGACCCGGGCGATGAACGCCCGGGTGCGTTCATACATCTGCTCGCGAGTAGAGACCGTGCCGTCCGGCGTGATGGTGTGATAACCCCGGTGCCGGAGGCGCATGACGCGATCGGGATCTCGCGCGAAGAAGCCCGCCTCGTTCTCGGCATACCGAGCGGCCAGCTCCCGGCGCACCACGGTGAGCGAATCACTCCTGGTCTTGGGTTGAACGGCATGCTGGGCGCTGCCGGACCTTCCCGCCATCAATGCCAGCGCCATCCCGATGAACCATCGTGAGGCATTGCTCATGGTCGGCGGCGGGCTGCCTGCGCGATGGCCACCCAGCGGTCCATGGGCAAACTGGCGATGACGGTCCCGATGGTGTCGAGCGGAAGATCGTCGGCCGTCTTGAAATGGATGCACGCCTTTCCCATGTCGAGCTTTTTGCCGGCAGCGCGAAATCCGTCCTTGACCTTCTCGGCCAGCCCTTTGTCTCCGTAGATGCTCATGAGGTGCAAGGACAGGTAGGACTTCTCGGAGGCGAGCGCCACGTACCAGAGGGGTTGGCCGTTGTAAGTATCGGAATGCCGGGCCAGCGGGACCTGGTAGACCAGCATGCGCTTGCTGACCACCTCTTCATAGCCTGGGGGAAGGTGAGCCTGGATGGTTTTCCGAACTCGCTCGACCTCGCGGCGGCGATCCGTTGGCAGTTGGGCGAGGAAGGCGGCCACGCTCGGTTGGTCTTTAGTCATCGGCGGCGCACCGGCGTGCGGAGAATTGTTCGCAA
>JBOHSH010000265.1:0-24478 GCA_050733195.1 Gemmatimonadales bacterium | reverse complement strand
GCTGGGCGGTGGACCGGGTGGCGGGAGTGGCGCGGTCGCGCCCGGCCGGAGAGCGCGCCGAGCTCGCCTGGCGGGAGGCGGCGCGCATCGCCGAGGAGGACGTCACGGTCTGCGAGGCGATCGGACGTCACGGCGCGGCGCTCCTCGCCGGGGTCGCCCGCCGGGAGCCGATCGAGCTGCTCACCCACTGCAACGCGGGCTGGCTCGCGACCGTCGACTGGGGCACCGCGCTCGCGCCGGTGTACGCCCTCCACGACGCCGGGCGCGCGGTGCACGTCTGGGTCAGCGAGACCCGGCCCCGCAACCAGGGACTGCTCACCGCCTGGGAGCTGGGGCAGCACGGCGTCCCGCACACGCTGATCGTGGACAACGCCGCCGGCCATCTGCTCCAGCGGCGGCGCGTCGACGCCTGCGTCACCGGAGCCGACCGCGTCACCCGGGCCGGGGACGTGTGCAACAAGATCGGTACCTACCTCAAGGCGCTCGCCGCGCGGGACGCGGGAATCCCGTTCTACGCGGCGGTGCCGTCCTCGACGATCGACTGGACGGCCGACGCGCCCTCCGCGATCCCCATCGAGGAGCGCGCGGCGGTGGAAGTCGACACGACCGGCGAGATCGAGGTGTTCAATCCCGGATTCGACGTGACCCCGGCGCGGCTGGTGAGCGGCCTCGTCACCGAGCGGGGCGTCGGCGAGGCGTCGGCCGCGGGACTGTCGCAGCTCTTTCCCGAGCGCGCCGCGTGAGCCACGCCGGGGAGCGGGAGGGCGTCGTCGCGGCGGCGGCGCGTCTCGAGTCGCTCGGCCTGACGCACGGCACGAGCGGCAACGTGAGCGTGCGCGCCGGCGACGGGTTTCTCATCACACCGACGGGCGTGCCGACCGAATCGCTCCGGCCGGCGACCGTCGTCTGGTGCGACGCCGACGGCGCTCCCGCTCCCGGCTCGCCCGCGCCGTCGACCGAGTGGCGGATGCACCGCGACATCTACGCCGGGCGCCCGGAGGTTTGTGCGGTCGTGCACACCCATTCGCCCTACGCCACGGCCATCGCCTGTCTCCGGCGGCCGCTTCCCGCCGTGCATTATCTCGTGGCGGCGGCGGGCGGCTCGGACGTTCCGTGCGCCGAGTACGCCACCTTCGGCACGCCCGAGCTGTCGGCGAACGCGCTACGCGCCCTGGACGGCCGGCAGGCCTGTCTGCTCGCCAACCACGGCGTAGTGGCCGTGGGGTCGGACCTCGACCGAGCCGTGCGGCTCGCGTTCGAGGTCGAGCGGCTGGCGGAGGTCTACGGGCTCGCGCTCGCGGCGGGTACCCCGGAGATTCTGGAGGAATCGGAAATGGAGCGCGTGCTGGAACGCTTCAGGCAGTACGGGCAGCACGGAGGCATCTGATGAGCCGCTCCCTTCACCTCGCCCTGCTGATCGTGCTGGCTGCCGGATGCACGATCGAAAACCGGCCCCCGACCCGAGAGACCGGCCCGGGGCGAGGCACCACCGAGGCGGTCGCGGCGGCTCGGGCCGAAGCCGAGATCCGGGCGGCCCTGCTGCGCTACTACGCCGATCTCACGGCGCGCGACTGGCGGGCGTTCCGCCAGAACTTCTGGCCGCCGGGGCTCATGGCGACGGTATGGCAGCCGCCGGGACGGCCGCGCCCCGTGGTCGAGGCGGTGCCCGTCGACACGTTCATCGCGCGCGCGCCGAGCGGGCCCGGCAGCAAGCCGATCTTCGAGGAGCGGATGACCGGCCTCGTGGTGCGGTCGCACGGCAACCTCGCGCAGGCCTGGGCGACCTACACCGCGCGGTTCGGCGAGCCGGGAAACGTCGCCACGTGGGAAGGTCTCGACGCCTTCACGCTTCTGCGACACGAGGGCACCTGGCGGATCGTCTCACTCTCATACACCGACAAATAGGACACCTGCTCCGGCGTCGACTTGGAGGGGCCAAGCCGGTATCTTGGATGAGAGGGATTCCGCTTTCACCCACGAGTGACGTGCCCATGACGACGACCGAGACCAGAGCCCCGTCCGCTTCCGGAAAGTCAGGCGTGAGCGCCTGGCGGGAGATCGTGGCCCGTTACCAGGTGCCGAGCGTTCCCCGGGCGGTCTGGCAGCTCGGCTCCACTCTGGCGCTGCTCGTCGGCGCGGGCGTGGCGATGTACTGGAGCCTGGACGTGAGCTACTGGCTCACGCTCGTCCTGTCGGTCCCGGCCGCCGGCCTGGTGATCCGGACGTTCATCATCATGCACGACTGCGGGCACGGGTCCTTCCTGCCGTCGCGGACCTGGAACGACATCGTCGGCACCATTACCGGCATCCTGACCGCCACCCCCTACGCCCACTGGCGTCGCGAGCACGCGATCCATCACGCGACCTCGGGCCACCTCGACGAGCGGGGGACCGGCGACATCACCACGCTCACGGTGCGCGAGTACCTCTCGGCCGACCGGTGGCGGCGCTTCCGCTACCGGGTCTACCGGAATCCCATCATCCTGATCGCTATCGGCCCGACCTTCCTGTTCTTCAAGCACCGCTGGCCCTCGCGCGGGCTCGCGGGCGCGCGCGAGATCCGGAACGTGCACGCCACCAACATCGCCATGGCCGCGCTCGCGGCCACGCTGGCGCTGCTCATCGGCGTGCGCGAGCTGATGATGATCTGGCTTCCGGTCTTTCTTCTGAGCGGCGCCACGGGCGTGCTGCTCTTCTACGTCCAGCACCAGTTCGAGGACTCCTACTGGCGCGCGGCGCCGGAGTGGGACTACGCGACCGCCGCGATGACGGGCAGCTCGTACTTCCGGCTCCCGAAGCTTCTGCAGTGGTTCACGGGGAACATCGGGTTCCATCACGTGCACCACCTGAGTCCCAAGATCCCGAACTACGCGCTCGAGCGCTGCCACCGCGAGAATCCGACGTTCCAGCGCGTCACCACGCTCACCATCCGGGAGAGCCTGCGGACGCTGCGGCTCAAGCTCTGGGACGAGGAGCGGGGCCGCATGGTCGGCTGGCGCGAGCTGCGCCGGCTCCTTCGCGACCGTCGCGCCGGCGGCTGAGCGCCGGAGGCGTGGAGGACCTCGCCGCCCAGGTCGTCGAGGCCGAGCGGCGGATCCGGCCCTGGGTCCGGGAGACGCCGCTCGAAGCCGCTCCGCCGCTCGCGGCCGGCGCCGCGGGCCTGCACCTCAAGCTCGAGAACCTGCAGCACACCGGCTCCTTCAAGGCCCGGGGCGCGTTCAACCGGCTGCTCGCGCTGTCGGACGCGGAGCGCGCGCGGGGCGTGATCGCCGCCTCGACCGGCAACCACGGGGCCGCGGTCGCGTACGCGATGAGCCGCCTCGGCGTGCGGGGGCGGGTCGTGGTGCCGTCGGGAGCCGACCCGTCGAAAGTCGCCGCCATCCGCGAGCTCGGCGCCGACGTGGAAGTGCACGGCGACGACTCGGCGGTGGCGGAGCGGCATGCCCGGGCGGCCGCGCGGCGCGAAGGCGCCGTCTACCTGTCGCCGTATAACGACCCGCTGGTGATGGCGGGCCAGGGCACCGTGGGCGTCGAGCTGGCGCGGCAGCGTCCCGATCTCGAGGCGGTCTACATCGCGCTGGGCGGCGGCGGGCTGCTGGCCGGCGTCGCCGCGTACCTCAAATCGCTCCTCCCCTCGGTGTGGATCGTGGGAGCGTCGCCCGAGAACTCCGCGGTGATGATCGAGTCGATCCGCGCCGGCCGCATCCTCGACCTGCCGTCCGCGCCGACCCTGTCCGACGGCACGGCGGGCGGCGTCGAGGAAGACGCGGTCACCTTCGAGCCCTGCCGGGCGCTCGCGGACGAGCTGGTGACGGTCACCGAGGGCGAGATCGCGGAGACCATGCGCGCGGTGCACCGCGCCGCCGGCCATCGCATCGAAGGCGCGGCGGCCGTGGCCATCGCCGCGGCCGTGCGCGATGCCGGCTTCTGGGACGGACGGTGCGCCGTGGCGATCGTCTGTGGAGGAAACGTCGCGGACCCGACCTGGCGCCGCGTGCTCGGAGAGCCCGCGGCCGCGAGCCACGCGGCCGGCGGGACGGCGGGTTAGACCGGCGGAATCCGGAGGACGATCTCCTCGCCGGGGCTCACGGTGATCTGCTCGCTGATCGACTTGCCGCCCCCGCCGATCGGGTCCGCTTCGAACCGGAGCGAGGTCATGCCGAACATGACGCTGCGCGGGATGCGGAACGTGGACACCGACTTCCCGTTGGCGACGCCCAGCCGGATTCGCTGGGAGCCCTGCCAGACGAAGATCCGCATATCGTTGAAAGCGTCGTTCTCGACCCGGAGCACGGTCCGCTCCTCCGGGGCGACGGCGGTGTCGTTGGAGCGTCCGCCGCACGCGGCCGTGAGCGCGATGAGCGCCACGAGGAGCCTTGGTCCTGTCATGTCGCCTCCCCTTCGGTTTCCGGGCCCGGTCCCCCTCAGTATCAGACGGGGGCTCCTGTCGGCCCCTGCACAGCAGGGGGATCGGTGACCGAGCCCCCTCCCCCTGACCCGCAGGCGATCGCGGAGAACGCCGAGCGGCTCGCGCCCTACCTTCGCAAGACGCCGGTCTGGCTCTGGAAGGACGAGCTGGTCGCCCGCCTGCTCCCGCCTCGCACCAAGGTGCTGCTCAAGCTGGAGCTCTTCCAGCACGCCGGAAGCTTCAAGGCCCGCGGCGCGCTCACCAACCTGCTTCGGCTGGACGCCGAGGCGAGGGCGCGGGGGGTCACGGCGGTGAGCGCGGGGAACCACGCGGTCGCGGTCGCGTGGGCCGCGCGGACGATGCGAACCACGGCCCGCGTCGTCATGCCGCGGACCGCGGACCCCCTCCGCATCGCGCGCTGCCGGGAGCTCGGCGCCGATGCCATCCTCGCGCCCGGCGTGCGGGAGGCGTTTGCCGTCGCGCAGGAGATCGAGCGGGAGGAGGGTCGGGCCTTCGTCCATCCGTTCGAAAGCGAGGGCACCTTCCTCGGCACCGCCACGCTCGGGGCCGAGCTGCTTCGCCAGGCGCCCACGGTGGAGGCCGTCGTCGTGCCGGTCGGTGGCGGCGGGCTCGCGGCGGGCCTGGCGTCGGCCGTGAAACAGCTGCGGCCGGAGATCGAGGTGTTCGGCGTCGAGCCCGAAGGCAACGACGTCATGAGGCGGAGTCTCGAGTCCGGGTTGCCGGAACAGGCGGCGGCGGGGGGCCCGCACACGATCGCCGACAGCCTGAATCCCCCCTACACCCTTCCCATGAGTCTCGGCCTCTGCCGGCGGTTCCTCGACGATCTCGTGCTGGTGAGCGACGACGCCCTGCAGGAGGCGCTCGCCCTTTTGTTCCGGAGCGCGCGGCTCGCCGTCGAGCCCGCCGCGGCCGCCGGGACGGCGGCCCTGCTCGGCCCGTTGCGGGACCGGCTGGCCGGCCGCCGGGTCGCGCTCATCATCTGCGGCACGATCATCACGCCGTCGCGGTACTCGGAGTACCTGGCGCGGGGCACGGAGCTCCTCGCGGCGCGGTTGCCGAACGAAGAGGCACGGCTTCGCTGACTTCGGAGCACCGACGTGATCACTTCTCTCCGCTGCTGGTCTCTCGCCCTCCTCTCGAGTCTGGTCGCGCCTCCCTCCGCCGGGGTGCAGGCACCCGTCTACGACGTGCTCTTCGCCGGCGGCGAGGTGATCGACGGCACCGGCGCTCCGCGGTTCCGGGCCGATGTCGGCGTCCGCGGCGACCGGATCGTCGCCGTGTCCCGCCGGCCGCTCCCCCGTGGCGGCGCGCGCCGGGTCATCGACGCGCGCGGGAGCATCGTGGCGCCGGGATTCATCGACCTCCACGCCCATCTCGAGCCGCTCGCCCGGATGCCGGACGCGCAGAGTCACGTGCGCCAGGGCGTCACCACCGCGCTGGGAGGGCCGGACGGCGGCGGCCCGTTCCCCATGGGGGCATACCTGGACCGCATCGGCGCCGCGGGACTCGGGATGAACGTCGGTTACCTGGTCGGCCACGGCACCGTGCGGCGCCAGGTCATGGGACTGGACAACCGCGCGCCGCGGCCCGAGGAGCTCGACCGGATGCGCCGGATGGTGGCGCAGGCGATGGGGGAAGGGGCGTTCGGCCTCTCGACCGGCCTCCTCTACGTGCCGGGCAACTACGCCGAAACGAGCGAAGTGATCGCGCTGGCGCGCGCGGCGGGAGACTCCGGCGGGATCTACACCTCCCATCTCCGTGCCGAAGGCCTCGGTCTCCTGGAGGGGGTCGCCGAGGCGATCCGGATCGGGCGGGAGGGCGGAATCCCGGTCGTGCTCACGCATCACAAGGCCGTAGGCCGGGCGATGTGGGGACGGAGCGTGTCGACGCTCGCGATGATCGACTCGGCGCGGGCCGCCGGTCTCGACGTCATGGCGGACCAGTACCCCTATACCGCCTCGAGCACCGGTCTCGGCGTGCTGGTGCCGCAATGGGCCCAGGCGGGCGGCGACAGCGCGTTCGCGCGCCGGGTCCAGGACCCTGCGCTCCGGGACAGCATCGTGAAGGGCATCATCTTCCTGCTCGAGAACGACCGGGGCGGCGGCGACCTCAAGCGGGTGCAGTTCTCCTCGGTGAGCTGGAAGGGCGACCTCGCCGGCCGAACCCTCTTCGACTGGGCCGTCGAGCGAGGGCTGCCGCCGACCACCGCGTCTGGAGCGGAGCTCGTGATCGAGGGCATGCTCGCGGGCGGCTCGAACATGATCTATCACGTGATGGACGAGGCGGACGTGCAGAGGATCATGCGGCATCGCTGGACCGCGATCGCGAGCGACGGTCGGCTCTCCCAGCCCGGGCCCGACGTGCCCCACCCGCGCGCGTACGGTACCTTCCCGCGCGTGCTCGGACGTCATGTCCGGGAGCTCGGCGTCCTCACACTCGAGGATGCCGTGCGCAAGATGACCGGACTCCCCGCCTGGCGGATGGGATTGTCCGATCGCGGCAAGGTCCAGGAAGGACTGGCCGCGGACCTCGTGGTCTTCGATCCCGGAACCGTGGCCGACCGGGCCACGTTCACCGAGCCGCACCAGTACCCCGCCGGCATCGGCTACGTGCTGGTGAACGGACAGGTGACGGTCGACAAGGGCGCGATGACGGAGATTCGGGCGGGGCGCGTGCTCCGCCACCGGGCGGTGCCCCGGGCCGAAACGCGGGGCGGCCGGTGAGCGTAGGTCTTCATTGGTCGATGAATTCACAGATGACCCGGATGGCACGGACCGATGGTGCCGTGGGAGGACTCGTGCTGCGTGATGCGCTTCTGGCGGTGACCGTCCTCGCGGGCCCGCTCCCGCTCGCTTCGCAGGCGCCCGCTCCTTCGACGTATGCCATCGCCAACGTCACCGTCATCCCGATGAACCGGGAAGGCGCCGTGGCCGGCCAGACGGTGGTCGTCCGCGGCGACCGGATCGTCGAGGTCGGTCCCTCGGCGCGGGTGCAGGTTCCCGCCGGGTCCACCCGGATCGACGGCCGGGGGAAGTACCTCATTCCCGGTCTGGCCGAGATGCACGCCCACGTTCCGCCGGGCGCGCAGGTGAGCGACGCCGACATCGAGCGGGTGCTCGCCCTCTATGCCCTGAACGGGGTGACCACGATCCGGGGCATGCTGGGGCACCCGAGACACATCGCATTCCGCGACCGGGCGAACCGGGGCGAGCTGCTGTCGCCGCGGATCTGGACCTCGGGGCCCTCGTTCAACGGCAACAGCGTTCCCACGCCCGATTCGGCCGCCCGGATGGTCCGCGCCGCGAAGGCCCTGGGGTACGATTTCCTGAAGATCCATCCGGGCGTCTCCCGCGCCGCGTTCGACTCGCTGGACGCCGTCGCGGACCAGGTGGGGATCAGGTTCGCGGGCCACGTGCCCGCCGGCGTCGGGGTCCACCGTGCCATCGAGGCGAAGTACTGGACCATCGACCACATCGACGGGTACCTCGAGGCTCTGGCCTCGGGCGCCCCGCCCACGCCGGAGGAAGCGGCGTTCTTCGGGCTCGGCCTCGCCGGACGCATGGACGCCTCCCGCCTGCCCGCGCTCGTGGCCGCCATGCGCGCGGCGGGCGTCGCCATCGTTCCGACCTCGTACTTCTTCGAGGCCATCGCCGGAGACGATCCCGTCGAGCAGCTCGCCGGCCGGGACGACATGCGTTATATCCCGGCGAACATGCTCCAGGGGTGGACGAACAACACGAACCAGATCCGCCAGAACGCGAGTCGCGAGACCCGGCAGATCTTCATCGGCGCCCGGCGCCGGATCCTCAAGGCGCTGCACGACGGCGGAGTCGTGATCGCGCTCGGCTCGGACTCGCCGCAGTTCTGGAACGCGCCCGGATTCTCGGTCGTGCGGGAGCTTGAGGTCTATGTGGCGGCCGGCCTCACGCCGTGGCAGGCGCTCGCCACCGGGACCGTGAACGTCGCACGGCTGCTCGGCAACACGGCCGAGGCGGGCACGATCGAGGCAGGGAAGCGCGCGGACCTCGTTCTCCTGGAGGCGAACCCGCTCGACCGGATCGGCAACGCGGGCCGGAAGGCCGGCGTGATGATCGGCGGGCGCTGGCTCGACCGGGCGGAGATCGAACGGAGGCTCGCGCCCCTGGCGCTGCGATGACGGACGGACAGGCGGACAGACGGGCAGACGGGCAATGATTCACACACGAGCTCGAGGTAACGTATGAAGCACCGCGTGTTAGCGGTCGCGACCGCTTCGATCCTTCTGGCCTTTCCGGCCGCCCGGGCGCAGACCGTGCAGGAGCGGATCGACCTCGCGGCCGTGCAGCGGATCCGGGACGAGGGGCTCAACCGATCGAAGCTCGATTCCCTCATCGGTTATCTCACCGACGTCATCGGCGGACGGCTGACCAACTCGCCGGGGAACCGGAAGGCCAACGCCTGGGCGGCGGAGACGTTCCGCTCCTGGGGGCTCGCCAACGTCGCGATCGAGCCGTGGGACTCGGTCTTCGGGCGCGGGTGGGAGCAGGTCTCGTTCAGCGCGAGAGTGATCGAGCCGGTCACCAAGCAGCTCCACGCGACCCCGCAGGCGTGGAGCGGGAGCACCCGCGGCACGGTCACCTGCCCGGTGGTGCTGTGGGAGGTGCAGGACACGACCCAGCTCGCGTCGATGGCGGCCAAGCTCAAGGGCGCCTGCGTGCTCACCGCTCCGTTCCGCCCCATAGGCCCGGAGTTCGAGCCCATCACCCGGCGGCAGACGCTGGATCAGCTCTTCACTCCGCCCTCTCCGCCGCCGGCCGCCCAGCCGCCGCCGCCCCAGCAGCAGGGTCCCACGGTCGCGGACATCCAGCGCCGGAACTTTCTCTTCCGCCGCTTCATGTACGCGGAGATGCCGGCGGCTCTGCTCCGTCCGTCGGGGTGGACCTACGGCCTGCTCCGGACGGGTGGCCACCAGGACGGAAGACTCGCCCGCGACAGCGTCTACAACCCGATTCCCGATCTGCAGGTCGGACACGAGCAGTACGGCCAGCTCTGGCGGAACGCGAAGCGGGGCATCCCGCAGCGGCTCGAGATCAACGTGCAGAACCGGTTTCACGACGACGACCGGCGGGGCTATAACGTGCTGGCGGAGATCCCGGGCGGCGAGAAGGCGGACGAGGTGGTGATGCTCGGCGCGCACTTCGACAGCTGGCATTCGGGCACCGGCGCCACCGACAACGCCGCCGGCTCGGTGATCATGATGGAGGCGGTGCGGATCCTCAAGACGCTCGGGCTGCCGATGAAGCGGACGGTGCGCATCGGTCTCTGGAGCGGCGAGGAGCAGGGCCTCCTCGGGTCCCGGGCCTGGGTTCGAATGCACCAGGATCAGCACGCGAAGATCTCGGCCTACGTGAACATCGACAACGGCTCCGGGAAGGTCCGCGGCATCTGGAACCAGTCCAACGCGGCGGTCACGCCGATCTTCGAGCAGATCCTCTCCCCGTTCCGCGATCTCGGCGTGATGACCGTGCGGCACGGGAACACCGGGGGGACGGACCACCTCATGTTCGACGCGGCCGGCATCCCGGGCTTCAATTTCATCCAGGACCCGATCGAGTACGGGATCCGCTCCCACCACTCCTACGTGGACACGTACGAACGGCTGATGATCGACGATCTGAAGCAGGCCGCCACCGTCGTCGCCTGGACGGTGTTCATGATCGCCAACCGCGACGAACTGATGCCGAGGAAGCCTCCGCGGACGACGACGTCGAACTAGACGGCCGGACGGCCGGACGGACAGACGGACAGACGGGCATTGGCCGGAGGCTCAACGTCTTCTCGGCAGCGGATCCGGAAGGTCGGCCACCACGTAGGCCATCACCGCCATTGCCGCCACGTTCTGGGCGACCTCCCGCGGGTCCAGCTTGTCGACGTTGTCCGCCTCCGTATGGTGATACCAGAAGTAGCGGGTCCCGTCGACGGCGTGGCCCATCCCCGGCACCCCTAACGCCATTAGGGGTCCGATGTCCGCGCCCCCGCCCTGCGGCAGGAGCGAGTCGGCGCCGACGGGCCGAAGGAGCCCCACGACCTGCCGGAGAATGGCCCGCGCCGAATCGGAGCCGGTGAAGCCGAAGCCGATCGGCCGGAAGACGCCGCCGTCCGATTCGATGGCGAGGACGTGCCGGTCGAGCTCGGCGCGGTGGGCGTCGCGGTAGGCCTGGGCTCCGCGGAGGCCGTTCTCCTCGTTGGTCCACCCCACGACGCGGACGGTGCGTCGCGGCCGGAGGCCCAGGCGGTGCATCAGCCGGACCGCCTCCCAGGCGATCACCACGCCGCCCGCGTCGTCCATCGCGCCGGTGCCGACGTCCCAGGAATCGAGGTGCCCGCCGATCACCACCACCTCGTCGGGCTTTTCCCGCCCGACGATCTCGCCGATGACGTTCCGTGAGGGCGCGTCGGGCATCAGGTGCGCGTCCATCTCCAGGCGGACGACGATCCGCTGGCCGCGACGCTGCATCCGGTGCAGCATCGCCGCGTCCTCCATGGTGATGGCCGCCGCGGGAATACGGGTGACGGTGGTGTCGTACGGGGCCATCGATCCGGTGTGCGGCGTGCGCAGGCCGAAGGGTCCGACCGATCGCAGCAGGACGCCCACCGCGCCCAGCTTCGACGCCTCGTTGGCGCCGGTCGCGCGGTAGCGGACCGTCTCGCCGTAGGTGGTGAAGGCCACGTCGAAGAGCACGAGCTTTCCCCTGGCCTCGCCGGCGCGCGCCCGGAGCTCGTCGAAGCTCGACACCACGAGCACCTCCGCCGTGAGGCCGCCCTCCGGGGTGCCGACGCTTCCCCCGAGACCGAGCATCGGCAGCCGTCCGTACCGCGGGGCGAGCAGCTCCGCCCGCTCGTGTCCCCGCACCCATCGGGGCACCATGACGCGCTCCCCCCGGACGTTCTCCAGCCCGTCCGCCTTCATCTGCTCCTGGATCCAGTCGATGGCCCGCTCGAGCGACTCGGAGCCGCTGAACCGGTGCCCGTAGGTATCGGTCAGCTCGGCGAGCCGGTTCCAGGCGGCGCTGTCGGCGGTCGCCGCCGCGATGAGCCGGCCGGCCGCGGGGGCATACTGGCGCTGGAGCGCGGTGGGCGGCCTTGCCGGCCGAGCCTGGCCCTGGGCCGCCGGCGGAGTGATGACCGCCAGCAGGAGGAGCGTCGAGATCGCAGCGCGCATGGGAATTCGGCCGGAACCGGGGAGCGGGTAGGATGGCCGCATGGCCGCGTTCCCGGCAAGGCCGGGAAGCCCGTTGCATGCACGGGTCCGGCGGGGTAGTCTCTCCCGATGCCGGTCACCGCCGTTCCCCACACTCTCCGTCCCGCAAGCCGGTAACGGCCGAGGCGCCGCGTGCACCTCTCCTTCGAGGAAGCCCTGGCCCGGCTTCCGGGGCCGTCGGGCGAGCGCTTCGTGTCGCTCTGGAAGCGGGGCTCGCTGACCGTCGAGCTCTACGCGCCGCGCGATCACGATCCGCAATCGCCGCACCGGCACGACGAGGTCTACGTGGTGTTTCGCGGCGAGGGCACGTTCCGGCGTGGCACGACCCGGTACCCGTTCCGGTCCGGGGACGTGCTGTTCGCGGCGGCCTACGAAGACCACGCGTTCGAAGACTTCACCAGCGATCTCGCGGTCTGGGTGATCTTCTACGGGCCGGAGGGCGGCGAGCTGCCCTCGTTCGCGGGGGGCAACGTGGTGAGCCCCTCCGGCATCCAACCGACCTCCACCCCTGGATCGTGACCGAATGCCGCTGAGCCGACTGGCGCTGGCCGTCGCGCTGCTCGCCTGGCCGGGCGCCGGCCTCGCCGCGCAGGACACCACCACCGCCGCGTCCGGGGAAGCGCTGCGCGTGTTCCTCGACTGTCACGCGTTCTGCGACCGGGACTACTTCCGGCGGGAGATCACCTACGTCAACTGGATGCGCGACCGTCAGGACGCCGAAGTCCACCTCCTGATCACCGATCAGAACACCGGCGGGGGCGGGCAGGAGATCACGCTCAAGTTCATCGGCCTGCGCGGATTCACCGGCGTGGACGACGAGTTCAAGTTCACGACCCAGCAGTCCGACACCTTCGAGGAGATTCGGGGACAGCTGACGCAGCGGATCGGGCTCGGGCTCACGCGCTACGTGGTCCGCGGCTCCCTGGCCGGGCAGGTGAAGGTGTCTTTCACGCCGCCGGAGGGCGGGCTCGCCCAGGCGCAGGAGCCGCGCGATCCCTGGAACTACTGGGTGTTCACCCTGGGGGCCAACGCCAACTTCTCGGGCGAGTCCCAGAGCAGCAACAACAACCTGGGCGGAAACCTCCGCGCCCAGCGCATCACCGAGCAGTGGAAGTTCGAGACCCGCCTCAACGTCAACCGCCGCCACAGCCGGTTCAACCTCGACAGCGGCGAGGTATTCCGCAGCAGGACCAGCCGCTACACCTACACGATGAAGCTGGCGAAGAGTCTCGGCGACCACTGGTCGGCCGGGATCAATCTCGCCGCGGGCCGCTCGAGTGTGAGCAACTACGATCTCCTCCTGCGCGCCGCGCCGGGACTCGAGTACGACATCTTCCCCTACCGCGAGTCGAGCCGCCGCGAGCTCTACGTCGTCTACGAAGTGGGGCTCATGGCCGCGAATTACCGGGAGGAGACCGTGTTCTCGAAGCTCGAGGAGACGCGGGTCAATCACAGCCTCACGGTCGCCGCGGAAGCCGTCGCCCCCTGGGGCAACGTCGAGGTCTCCGTCAGCGGCTCCACCTACCTCGACCACTGGAGCCAGAACCGGCTGTCGGCGTTCGGCGGGCTCGAGGTACGGTTGACGCGCGGGCTCGAACTCGAGCTCTTCGGGGGATACTCGCGGGTGCGGGATCAGCTCTCCCTCGCCAAGGAAGGAGCCACCGACGAGGAGGTGTTGCTGCGCCTGAAGCAGCTCCAGACGGACTACCGCTACGAGATGTTCATCGGGCTGCGCTACACCTTCGGCTCCAAGTTCAACAACATCGTCAATCCCCGCTTCAATGCGGGGGTCGATGCCTTCGATTTCTTCTTCTTCTAGTCGCGGCGTCCGGCCCGGCGGCATGAAACCGCCCCTCCGGGGCCGCCGTCGTGCCGGTATGTCCCTCCGCACGATCGCCCTCGCGGCTCTGGCCCTCGGGACCGGGGCGACGGCGGGCCGCGCGATGACCACGGTCCAGGCCGCCGCCGACTCGGCGCGGGCCGCGCGCGCCGCGTGGCGCAGCGCCGGGGAATCGCTTCGGGGCGCCAACCTCCTGGCCGCGCTCGGGCACCTGCGCCGCGCGATGGATGCGTGGCCCGGGCAGCCGGCCTATGCGTTCGGCTACGCGAGGGTCGCGGCGCGCCTTCGCGACACGAACGAAGTCGCGCGCGGTCTCTCCCTCCTCGCCGATCTGGGCGGCGGGGCCGATCTCTCCGCCGAAGAGTTCGCGCCGGTCCTGGGCGCCCCCGCGGTGCGCGCCGTTCGGGCTCGACTCGCCGAGAACCAGCGGCCGATCGCGAGAAGCCGGCTGGCGGCGACGGTGAATCAGGCCGACTTCTGGCCCGAGGCGGTCGCGCACGATGCCCGGAGCGGGAGCTGGTATCTGGGCAGCATCAGGCACCGCAAGATCGTGCGCGTGCACGCGGACGGCCGCGTCGAGGAGGTGGTGCGGCCCGCGCAGGACGGGCTCTTCGGCGTGCTCGGGGTGCGGATCGACACCGCCGCGAACGCGCTCTGGGTGAGCACCGCCGCGCTGCCCCAGATGCAGGGCTTCACGCCCGCCGACAGCGGCCGGAGCGGCGTCTTCGCGTTCGATCTGCGGACCGGGAGGCTCCGCGGCCGCTGGCTTCTGCCGGAGGGCGTCGCGCATCTGCTCGGCGATCTCGTCGTGACGCCGGGGGGCGACGTCTATGCGACCGACAGCGGTGATCCGGCGATCTGGCGGATCCGGCGGGGCGACGACCGGATCGAGGAGTTCCTCCGGCATCCGTCGTTCCGCTCGCTGCAGGGCCCCGCGCTCGACGAGACCGGCCGCACCCTCTTCGTCGCCGACTGGTCGCACGGCGTCTTCGCGATCGATCTCGTCACCCGGACCGTCCGGGAGCTGACCGCGCCGCCGCGCACCACGACGCTCGGCATCGACGGGCTGTCGTGGGACCGGGGAGCGCTGATCGGCGTGCAGAACGGGATCGCGCCGCCGCGGATCGTCCGGCTGGCGCTCGACGCCGGCCGGACCAGGGTCGTCGCGGTCGAGGTCCTCGACCGGAACCTGCCCTTCGCCGACGAGCCGACCATCGGCTGCGTGAGCGGCCGGATGTTCTATTACGTGGCCAACAGCCTCTGGGAGAAGCACAACGATCTCGGGCGGCCTCGCACCGGCGCCCGGCTCGAGGGTCCCCGCATCCTCGCCCTGCCGCTTCCCTGATGAACCGCGTTACGGCGCAGGCGGGCGCGGGTTGCCTCCATCCGCGATGTACCGGATCGCACCGGTCGCCGAGGCCCCGGGAGTGAGCGAGAGCGGCATGCCCGCCGGCAGGGCTTCGGCCGGACCGGCCGGAATGCCGATAGGCGCGAACGCGGCCAGCAGCCACCGGGCGCCGTCGCGCCGCCAGACGGCGAGGTATCGTCCGCGCGGGGGAGCAGGCGGAGCCTCGCCGGCGCGGACCGACGGTCAGTCTGGGCCCAGGCCTGCCCGGAGTGCCAGAGCCACATCAACGCCCCGACCATGACAGGAAATCGGCAGCGCATCGTCTCCTCATCGATGGACCAGGCCCCGATCGAGGGGCCGGTATCCTCTACACCCGCCCTGGGAAAAGGATTCGCCGTGGCCCGACTGTTCCGAAGCCCGCTTCTCGCCGCGACCGCCGTGCTCGGTGCGCTGCCCGCCACTGCCCAGCAGCCCCGTTCCGCGCCCGCCGTGCGGGCCTCGGTCTCCGGCATTCAGTATCAGATCGCCTTCGATTCGGCGGCCGCGGCGCGTCGGCGGCCGCAGATCACGCTGCGCTTCGAGGCCGCGGCGGCGGGTCCGGTGCACCTGTCGTTGCCGGCCTGGACTCCCGGAGCGTACGAGATCAGCGACTTCGCCCGCAAGGTGGCGTCGTTCTCCGCATCGAGCGGCGGCCGGCCCCTCTCGTGGGACAAGAGCGACTACGACACCTGGCGGGTCCGCGTCGCGGCGCCGGGCCCGGTGGAGGTGCGGTTCGACTACCTGGCCGATTCGCTCGACAACGCGATGGCGTGGTCGACGCGGGACTTCCTGCTCCTCAACGGCACGAACGTCTTCCTCTATCCCGACGGCATCGGACTCGACTTCCCAGCGCAGGTGACGGTCCGGACCGAATCGGGCTGGATCGTCGCGACCGGCATGGACGCCGACGGTCCGGGAAGGTACCGCGCGACCAATTACCACGACCTCGTCGACATGCCCTTCTTCATCGGGCGCATCGACGTCGACAGCGCCCAGGTCGACGGCCGGTGGCACCGGCTCGCGAGCTATCCCGCCGGCACGCTCCGCGGGCTCGGCCGCGAGGTCCTCTGGGAGCAGATCCGCAAGATGATGCCGCCGATGGCGGCCGTCTGGGGCGAAACGCCGTTCCGGAGCTACACGACCCTCCTCATCTTCGACGCCGAATTCGGCGGCGGCAGCGCGCTCGAGCACCAGAACTCGCACGTCGGGATCTACAACCCCCAGTTCATCGGCACGCCGCTCCTGGCCTCCATCACGGCCCACGAGATCGTGCACGCGTGGAACGTGAAGCGGCTGCGCCCGGCGGACCTCGTGCCCTACCGCTACGACGGCCCCCAGCAGACCCCGCTGCTCTGGGTGAGCGAGGGCATCACCGACTACTACGCCGACCTCGTGCTGGTGCGGAGCGGGATCATCGATTCGACCGTGTTCCTGAACGTCACCAACGGCAAGATCGAGAACGTGGGGTCGCTGCCGCCGGTCGCGCTCGAGGACGCCTCACTCTCCACCTGGATTCAGCCCACGGACGGGACGGCGACGATCTACTACGACAAGGGCTCGCTGGCCGGACTGCTGCTCGACATCATGATCCGCGACGCGAGCGATAACCGGCGTTCGCTCGACCACGTCATGCGCGCCCTCTACGACTCTACCTGGAAGCGCGGCCGGGGCTTCACGACCGAGGAGTTTCTCGCGGCGGCGAGCCGGGCCGCGGGCGGGAAGTCCTTCGCGGACTTTCACGCGCGGTACGTCGACGGCCGCGATCCCTATCCCTGGGCCGAAACCGGCCGGCTCGCCGGCCTGCGATGGGTGACGGACACGTCACGCGTCCTCCGCGTCGGCGTCAGCACGGCGGGCGACAGCGCGCGGGTCGTCGTGACCGAGCTGGCGGAAGGCGGCGCGGCGGCCGCGGCGGGGGTGCAGCCCGGCGACGAGCTGGTGCGGGTGGGAGACGTGGAGGTGCGCGACCAGACGTTCGGGGAGCGGTTCCGTGCGCGCTACGCGACGACTCCGGACGGCACCACCGTCCCCCTCGTCGTCCGCCGGGAGGGGACGGAGCGCACGCTCAGCCTGCAGATACGCCGGGTGCCGGTCGTGGAGTCGCGGCTCGAGTTCGGGGCCGCCGCCACCCCGAAGGCGGCCCGGATCCGGGCCGGGCTCCTCCGGGGGACGACGGATCGCTGAAGGCTACTGCTGCTGCTGCGGCCTGGCCTTCGCCGCCTCGGAGGCGAGGGTCAGAATCTGCCGCTGGGTCACGCCGCGGCGGAGGTAGTCGAGCGCCTCCTGCATCGGACGATCGTCCTTGATCCGGCGCCGGGTCCACGCCGAGTCGCCGAAGACGACCTTGGTGAACCACTCCTCCATGCTGCGCTCGACCAGCTCGGTCGCCTCGTCGTACAGCGGCTTGGTGACGGGCACCTTGGCCTTGTGGAGACGCTGGAAGAACTCCTCGCGCATCGCCGGGGTGATCGTGAAGTCCGGCTTGAGCGAGGCCTTCTGCTCGAGCGCGTAGTTGTACAGCGTGACGTACCAGGCCTGGGAGAGCGGACCCACCGACTTGATGAACTCGCGCTCGATCGTGGTCGCCGTGTCGGGCTTGACGAGCACATCGGGGGTGACCCCGCCGCCGCCGAGGATCGACCGGCCGGCATCGGAGCGAAAGACCGGACGCACCCGCGCGCTATCGCGTTGCGCGGAGTCGGCCGGCGCGTACTCCACGAACCGGTCGTCGTCCAGCCGCTCGTGCTCGGCCTGAATCGACCGGCCGCTCGGCGTGTACCACTTGCCGGTCGTGAGCTTGATCGCCCACCCGCCCTCGATCGGGAAGAGGGTCTGCACCAGGCCCTTGCCGAAGGAGGTGGTCCCCACCACCAGCGCGCGATCGTGATCCTGCAGCGAGCCGGCGACGATCTCCGACGCCGAGGCGCTGAACCCGTCCACCAGCACGACGACCGGCATCGAGTCGACCACGGACCCCCGGTTGGCCTTGTACACCTCGGGCGACCGGCTGCGATGGCGGACCCGGGCGATCTCCTGGCCGTTCCGGAGGAAGAGATTGCTTATCTCGAGCGCCTGCTCGAGGGAGCCGCCGCCGTTGCCGCGCAGGTCCAGGATGTACGCGCGGGCGCCCTTCTGGCGAAGATCGGCCAGCGACCGCTCGACGTCGTCGGCGCTCGATTCGTTGAAGCTCTGGAGCGGGATGTAGCCGACGCCCCGGTCGAACGCCAGCGTGTAGGGAACGGCGGGCACCCGAATCACCGCCCGGACGAACTTGCTCCGGATCGGCTGGGGCACTCCCTGGCGCTGGAAGACGACCTCGACCGAGGTGCCCGGGCGGCCCACCAGCCGGCCCGAAACCTGGTCCAGCCGCAGGCCGGTGGTGACGACCGAATCGACCTGGAGGATGCGGTCGCCCGGCTGGACGCCGCCCGCCGCGGCGGGGGTGCCCGGAAACACGCGCGCCACCACGACGTTGTCGTCATGGGGCTCGATCTGCATGCCGAGCCCGCCGTAATTGTTGCGCAGAGTGTTGCGCTGGAACGAAGCCAGCTCTTCGGGTGAATAGAGGTCGGCGTACGGGTCGCGCAGGTTCTTGATCAGCCCGCGCGCGGCCTTCTCGTAGAGGGCGTTGCGGGAGAGCGAGTCCACCGCACTGTCCTCGATGCGCTGGAGGACCTGCGCGAAGAGACGGGCGCCGTCGAGCGGCTCCCGGCCCTGGAGGAGGAAGGCCCCCACGGAGACCGGGGCGAGCAGAAACAATCCGACGGCCATCAGCCTGCGCTTCGACATGCGACGACGCTCCGCCTCCGAGGACGACCGCGCGACGGCTGCCGGAGCGGTGCCGTCGCGCGGGCGACTGCCTGGGAGGTCCCAGCATCATATCTAACCGGCCCCCGGCCGATACGGCAACCGGCCGGGAATGCCCCGAAAACGGCCCGCGGGGGAGGAAACTTTGGCACGATTCGGGCCGTCGATCCTGATAGTATTCTGAGAGCCGCTTCCGGGTCCGGCGGCCGTCTCCCGACGGCCGGGTGGCCCGGCGAGGCGTTCCGCTGACAGGGTGATCGTGCGCGCGGTCTTCGACGCGGTTCTCGAGTTTCTTCTCAAGTATCCTCCCCGCGTCTTCGAGCGAGGGACCCTCGTCTGGCAGGAGAGCGGCGGCATGCGGCTGCTCCTGCCGGCCGCGGTCGTCATGGGCGCCGTGGCGCTCACCTACGCGACCGCCCGCGGTCGCACGCGGCCCCTCGACCGGGCCGTGCTGGGCCTGATCCGGTTCGGCGCGCTGGGCCTCCTCGCCGCCTGTCTGATGCGCCCCGCGATCCTCATCTCGACGGCCGTCCCGCAGCGGAACGTTCTCGCGGTGCTGCTCGACGATTCCCGCAGCATGACGATTCCCGACGTGGGTGGCCGGACCCGTGCCGCGGCGGCCGCCGCGGCCTTCGCGGACTCGGCCGACGTCGTGCGGCGGCTCGGGGAGAAGTTCGCGCTTCGCTTCTACCGGTTCGCCGAAGGGCTGGACCGGGTGCAGGGAGCGCGGGGGCTCCGCAGCAACGGGTCCCGGACCGATCTCGGCCGCGCACTCGAGGAGGCCCGCCGCGACCTCACCGGCCTGCCGCTGGCCGGCCTGGTGCTCGTGACCGACGGGGCGGACAACGGGGAAGGGGCGCTCACCGAGCCGCTCCTCGCGCTCAAGGCCCGGCGCATCCCGGTCTATCCGGTGGGAGTCGGCTCGGAGCGCTTCACCAGCGACGTCGCGGTGGAGCGCGTGGAGCTGCCCTCGTCCGCGCTCCGCGGCGTCACCCTGGTGGCCGCCGTGACGCTCAGGCATCGCGGTCTGGGGGGACGGGCGGTGACCGTCACCGCCGAGGACGGCGGAAGGCTGGTCGCCACGGAAACGGTGACCCTCGATCGGGACGCCGACCTCGTGACCGCCCACCTGCGGATCCCCGGCAGCGAGCCCGGTCCGCGCCGGATCCGGGTGACGGTGCGACCGGTGCCCGGTGAAGTGGTCGAGCAGAACAACCGGGTCGAGACGGTGATGCCCATCCGCGACCGGCGGGAGAAGGTGCTCTACCTCGAGGGAGAGCCCCGGCCCGAGTTCGCGTTCCTCCGCCGCGCCGCGGCCGCCGACTCGAACCTGCAGCTCGTGGGATTGCTCCGGACCGCGGAAGGGAAATTTCTCCGTCTGGGCGTCGACGACAGCCTGGAGCTGGCGGGCGGATTCCCCACGTCGCGGCTGGATCTCTTCCGCTATCGCGCCGTCATCCTGGGGAGCCTCGAGGCGAGCGCGCTCACTCTCGACCAGCTCCGGATGGTCGCGGACTTCGTGAGCGAGCGCGGCGGCGGGCTGCTCGTGCTCGGCGGGCGCCGCGCGTTCGGCGAGGGCGGCTGGGCCGGCACGCCGGTCGAGGAAATCGTGCCGCTCGGGTTCAGCGGACGCCCGGGGGAGGACACGCTCCGTCCGCCGGCGGAGCTTCGGGTGCGGCCGACACCGGCCGGGCTCGCGCACATAGCACTCCAGCTCGGCGCCACCGCCGAAGAAGGACGCCGGCGCTGGGACTCCCTGCCGCCCCTCACGGTGGTCAACCGGATCGAGCGGGCGAGGCCGGGCGCCGTGGTCCTGCTCGAGGGCACCGCGGAAGCCCGCGGCGAGCGCTCGCCCATCCTCGCGACCCAGCGGTACGGCCGGGGACGGGCTGCGGCCTTCGCGGCGCAGGACTCCTGGCTCTGGCAGATGCACGCCTCCGTGCCGCTCGAGGATCTCTCGCACGAGACCTTCTGGCGGCAGATGCTCCGCTGGCTCGTCGAGGAGACGCCGGACCGCCTCGAGGTCACCGCGTCTCCCGCGCGGCCGGGGCCCGGCCAGACCGTCGCGATCCGCGCCGAGCTCTGGGACTCGACCTTCGCCGGCGTCAACGACGCGGCCGTGCGCGGCACGGTGACCGCGCCGTCGGGCGCGGAGCGGCCGATCGCGCTGGACTGGATCCTGGGGCAGCACGGCGCCTATCGCGGGGCGTTCGTCGCGGCCGAAGAGGGTCTCTACCGCCTGGACATCGACGCCCTGCGGGGCGGGGATTCGCTCCGGGCCGACCCTGCCTGGGTCTGGGTCGCCGACCAGGGAGCGGACTTCGTCGACGCCGAGCTGCGGACGCCCCTGCTGCGCCGCCTGGCCGACGAGACCGGCGGCCGCTTCTACCGGATCGACGCGCTGGAATCGCTGCCGGAGGACGTGGTCTACACCCGGAGCGGCGTCACCTCGACCGAGGCGAAGGAGCTGTGGGACGCGCCGCTGGTGTTCTTCCTGCTGATCGGCCTGCTCGCGGCGGAATGGGGTTACCGCCGGGCCAGGGGGCTCGCGTGACCCCTCGCCGGCGGGTCGTCGGAGGCGCCGCGCTCGCGCTCGTGCTCGCCGGCCCGCTCGCCGCGCAGGCGCGGAGCGGAGTGCACCTGCTCGTGGTCACCGGTCTCTCCGGCGAGCCGCGCTACGCGAAAGAGTTCGGCGAATCGGCGGCCCGGCTGGTGGACGCGGCCCGGACGCAGTGGGGCGTGCCGGACTCGAGCATCATCTATCTGGGTGAGAATCCCGAGTCGGATCGCCGCCGCATCACCGGCCGGGCGACCGTCGCGGACCTGCGCGCCGGCCTCGGCCGCCTCCTGACCCGCTCGGGCGCGGGCCACGTGGTCTTCCTCGCCCTCATCGGACACGGGAGCGGCGAAGGACCGGGCTCGCGATTCAGTCTTCCCGGTCCCGACGTGACCGCGGCGGACCTGGTCGAGCTGCTCCGCCCGTTCGAGGGACGCACGGTGGTCGTCGTGAATACCGCGAGCGGAAGCGGCGACTTCCTCCCGCTCCTCTCGGCGCCGGGGCGGATCGTCATCACGGCGACCCGGAGCGCCTTCGAGCGCAACGCGACCACGTTCGCCGGTCCGTTCACGCGCGGCCTCGCGGACGGCGAGGCGGATGCCGACAAGGACGGCCGGGTGACTATGCTGGAGGCGTTCATTCACGCCCGGCGCGAGGTGGCGCGGGCGTACGAATCCGACGGGCGCCTGCTGACGGAGCATGCCCAGCTGGATGACGACGGAGACAAGAAGGGCTCGGCCGAGCCGGGGAGCGCGGGCGACGGCTCGCTCGCGCGCCAGGTCGCGTTCGCCCTTCGGCCTTCCGCGGCCTCGTCCGATCCCCGCGTGGCGCAGCTCGAGACGGAGCGGCGCGCGCTCGAGGCCGCGGTCGCCGACCTGCGCCGCCGCCGGGTGACCCTCGACTCGGTCGCCTACGAGCGCGAGCTCGAGCGGCTGCTCCTCGCGCTCGCCGAGAAGACGCGGGAGATTCGCGCGCTCGAGGGGAAGCGCCCGTGAGACCGGCCCGGCTGGCCGTCGCGTTCGGGATCGCCCTCTTCGGAGCGGCGGCCGGCGCCTGTCGGGCGGCGGGACAGGAGCGCTCGCCTCTGGGGGACGCGCGCGGGCTGCTCGAGCGAGGCCTCTTCGACCAGGCCGACTCCGCCTTCCTGCGGCTCGCGAAGAGCCCCGATCCCGATCGCCGCCTCGCGGCCGCGTCGCTCGCGGAGCTCCGGCTCCGGCGCGGCCGCCGGTCCGAGGCGCTGGCTCTGGCGCGTGGGGTCATCCGCGAAGCGGACGCCGCGAATCGTCTGGAGGCCCGCGACTGGCTCGCCGTCGGTGTGGCCCAGCGGATTCTCGGCGAGAGCGACCCGCAGCGCTTCAAGGATGCGCTCGACGCGCTCGACCGCGCCGTGGCCGCCGATTCCGGCCTCCTCGAAGCGCACGTCCGCCTGGGCGACCTCTTTCTGGAGAAGTACCAGGCGCCGGAAGCCCGCGACGCGTACGGGCACGCCCTGCGCCGCGACTCCGGCCACGCGCGCGCCCGGCTCGGCATGGCCCGCCTGCTGCTTTTCGAGGGCTCGAGCGCCGTGGGGCCGGCGGCGGTGGCCGCGCGGAATGTGCGCCCCGAGCTCTCGGGTGCCCACGCGCTCCTCGCCCGGCTCGCGCTCGACGCGGAGCAGTACGACTCCGCGACCGCGCACGCGACCCGGGCGATCGCGCTCGATTCGCTCGACCTCGAAGCCTGGGGGCTCCTCGCCGCGAGCGCCGTGCTGCGCGACGACACGGCGAGCGTCGCGGCGCTCGGCGCCTCGGTGCGGAAGCTCCATGGGCGCCCGGCGCTCTTCTTCGCCACGATTGCCGAGGCGCTGGCCCGGAACCGCCGGTATGCGGACGCGGCGCGCTGGGCCCGCGCCGGCGTCGACGCCGATCCCGACGAGCATCGTGCGCTCGGGATCCTCGCGATGAACGAGCTCCGCCTCGGCCGGATCGACAGCGGGCGGGCGCACCTCGAGACCGCGTTTCAGCGCGATCCCTATCACCTCTGGCACAAGAACACGCTGGATCTGCTCGACGCGCTCGCGCGGTACCGCACCGTGTCCTCCGCCCGGATCACGCTCGTCGCCCCCGCGGATCAGGCGGAAGCGCTCGGGCTCGAGCTGCTGCCCATGCTCGAAACGGCGTACGACCGGTTCGCCGAGCGCTACGAGTACCGGCCGTCCGCGCCGATCCGGCTCGAGGTCTATGAGCACCACGCGGACTTCTCGGTCCGGACGGTCGGATTGCCCGGGCTCGGCGCACTCGGTGTGAGCTTCGGCACCGTGCTCGCCATGGACGCCCCATCGGCGCGCCCCGGCGGCGCGTTCAACTGGGGGAGCACCGCGTGGCACGAGCTTGCGCACTCGTTCACGCTCGGTGCCAGCGGGCATCGGGTGCCCCGGTGGCTGTCGGAGGGGCTGTCGGTCGTGGAGGAGCGCCGGGCGCGCCCGGGGTGGGGAGCGCATCCGACGGCGGAGTTCCTGGTGGCCTATCAGGATAGGCGGCTCCCGCCGCTGAGTCGATTGAACGACGGCTTCGTCCGTCCCCGGCTGCCGCAGGACATCGGCCACGCGTACTACCTCGCGTCGCTCGCCTGCGAGTGGATGGAGGCGACGTGGGGAATCGACGCCATTCGCCGTCTCCTCCGAGGCTACGGCGAGGGGCACGGGACTTCGGAGCTGCTGACGCGCGTGCTCCAGGTACGTCCCGAGGAGCTGGATCGCCGGTTCGATGCCTACGTCCGCCAGCGGTTCGCGAAGGGGCTCGCCGCGGTCGGATCGGCCGCCACCCGCCAGTCCGGCGGCGACTTCGCCGGCCACGTGGCCCGGGGACAGCGCGCGCTCGCGGGCGGCGACCGTGCGCGCGCGCGGGCGGCGTTCGAGGCGGCGCTCGAGGGCTTCCCGGAGCACGCCGAAGCGGACGGTCCGGCCGAAGCGCTGGCGATGCTGGCACTCGAGTCGGGCGACACGGCGCGGGCCCTCTCCTATCTTGCCCGGGTGACCGGTGTGAACGACGGCGCGGGGGACGCGAACCGGCTCGAGGCCGAGCTCCGGATCGCCCGGGGCGATGCCCGGGGCGCGCTCGCGGCGCTCGAGCGTCTGGCGTGGATGTCTCCCCTCGAGGCCCTGCTCCATGCCCGCCTGGCCGAGACCGCTTCCCGCGCGGGGGCCTCCGCGCGCGCGGTCCGCGCCCGCCGGGTGGCGC
>JBOHSH010000264.1:0-4996 GCA_050733195.1 Gemmatimonadales bacterium | reverse complement strand
GCGCCGGGCGGCGCCACGGCGATCGGACGGTGACGGAGTGCCGGTGAAGCCAGGCTCTCGACCGTCGCGCAGAAGGCCGGGGGATCGATGAAAACGACGGAGCGCGACACGCTGTACCGGTTTCGGTATTTCTTCGGTACAAGGTATCGCGCTCTTCGTGTTCGTCAAGACTGCCCGTCTGCCCGTCTGCCCGTCTGCCCGTCTGTGCGTCAGCCTTCTTTGCGCTCTCCCAACGCCTCCGCGGCGATGCGCCGGACCTCCGGATCGGAATCCCGGAGTGCGCGGAGCAGGTACGGAGTCGCCCCCGCCTCCTCGATCTCCGCGAGGGCGCGAACCACGGCACATCGCGTCTCGCGATCGGGATCCGAGAGGGCACGCCCGAGGGCGTCGATCGCCTTCGGGTCGCCGATGTTGGAGAGCGCTTCGGCGGCGGCGCGGCGGAGCGACGGATCGTCGCTTCCGAGCGCCGCGATGAGCTCGGCCGGCGCCTCGGTCAGATCGTCGAGCCCGCCGATGGCTTCGGCGGCGGCTCGGCGCACCCGGATATCCGGGTCCTGCAGCGCGCGCCCGAGCGCCTGCGCAGCCCGCGTGTCCTCGATGTGCCCCAGGGCGTGAGCGGCTGCCTGGCGCACGCCGGCGTCCTCGTCCCGCAGCGCTTCGATCAGGGGATTCAGGGCGGCGGGGCTCTCGATCGCGCCCAGCGCTTCGGCCGTGAGCTCCCGCACGCCGCGATCGCCGTCCCGGAGCAGCGGGGTGAGCGTCGAGACGGCGCGCGGATCCTCGATCTGACCGAGCCCGTGCACCGCCGCCCGGCGGACCCGCGGATCCGAGGCGCGGGTGAGCTCGCTCAGCCGCCCCACGAGCTCCGGGCGCTCGAGCTCACCCAGGGCCCAGGTCGCCATGGCGACGACCTCCGGCTGCGGGTCCCGGGTCGCGCGATCGAGATCGTCCTGCATCTCCAGCACCTCGGCGTGCCCGGCCGAGAGCGCCGCCGCTTCACGGACCCGGGCGGAGGAGCTGCGCAGCGCCTCGCGCATCGTGGCGACCGCTCGCCGCTCGCTCCGCGCGAGGAGCTTCGCCGCCGCGCGGCGCACGCAGGCGCTGCCATCGTCGAGACTCCGCGCCAGGTGACGAAGCGCGGCCGGATCGGTGGCCGGACTGTACAGCGAATCGCGGGTCGACTCCCAGCTTCGCGAGCTGCCGGCAAGGAGTCCGACGCCCAGCTCTCCATGCGAAGACCAGAAGTTGCCGAGCTGGTCGCTCACCATCTCGCAGATCATCGGATCGGCGGCGCGGAGCGCGCCGAGGAAGGCCTGGACGCGCGCGCTGTCGGGCCCGGGATGCTGGTGCTTGTCGTCGTCGAAGGCGCCCGCCAGCACCGGCCGGTCCTGCACCAGCGCGACCGCGGACGCGACTCCCGTGAGGCCGAGTGCGGCCACGAGGAGGGTGGTGGATGTCTTCACGGTCACCCCTCCGATCGCTGGCCCAGGGCGTCGGCGGCGGCGCGGCGGACCTTGGGATCCTTGGACTTGAGCGCCGACATGAGCGCGTCGATGGCGGCTTCGGTGCGGATCTCCGCCAGGGCTTCGACCGCCGCTTCGCGGACATCCTCGTTGGGATCGGTGATCAGGGCCCGGAGCGTGGGAATCGCGCGCACGTCCTGGAAGTGACCCATCGCGTGTGCCGCCTGGTGCCGGACCTCCGCGCTGGGATCGCGCAGCGCCTCGAGCAGCGCGGCGGGAGCGGTGGAAACCTCGAGCTCCACGATCGCTTCGATGGCGCGCGCCCGCACGTCCGCCTTGGGATCCCTGAGCGCCGTCGTGAGCCCCTCGAGCGCGGCCGGATCCTTGAGCTGCGCCAGCGCGCCGACCACGTGCGCCCGCACTTCGGGATTCGGATCGCGCAGCGCGGCGAGCAGCGGCTCGCGGGCTCCGGCCGGCTTGAGCTCGGCGATCGCCTCGGCGGCCGCATGCCGGACCTCCGGCGACTCGTCGCGGAGCGCGGCGAGCACGGCGTCTCCCGCGCCGCGGTCCTTCATCTCCGCGACCGCGTGGATCGCCGTTGCCCGGACCTCGGCATCGGCGTCCCGGATCGCTTCGCGGAAGGCCGGAAGTGTCGAACGGTCGTGGAACCGGCTCAGCGAGCGGATCGCGGCGCGCCGGACCTCGAGGTCGGGATCCTTCATCGCCTCGGCGAGCGCTCGGATGATGGCGCGGGTCGTGTCCTGGCTCTTCCCTGCGGTGGAAGGATCGAGCGAGGTCCCGGTTTCCGATTGGGAGTCGCTCCGGCCCGGGTCGGCCTGGTGCTTCGCGAGGGAGACGCCCGGTGCGGCCATCGCCGCGACGACAACGGTGAGCACCGCGACCGCGACGAGCGTGCGCCGCCCCGGCCCGCCGGAGAAGGGTGCGCCGTCGAGCAGCCTCCGGACCCGGGCCACCAGGTGCGACCGCTCCTCCGCCATGCCCGCGACCGGCACCGCGCGCGGTGACGCGTCCATCCACTCCGCCACCTTGGCCAGGCACTTCGCGAGGAAGACTCCCGATCCGGTGCGGCGGACGGCCCACTCATCGCAGAGGTATTCGGCGCTCTCCTGCATGCGCCGGCGCGCCAGCCGGTTGAGCGGCTGGAAGAACGCGATCCGCTCGGCCACGCAGGCGGCGGCGAGCCACGCCGGATCGCGGCGCTCCAGATGCGCCAGCTCGTGCGCCAGCATGCCGCGCTGCTGATCCGGATCCAGCTCGCTCAGCGCCGCTTCCGGGACCGCGATCTCGCTCGTGCCCAGCGCGATCGGGCTCGCGAGCGCGCCCGAAGCCGTGAGCCGGATGGGCCGGACGATGCCCGCTTCGGCCGAAAGCACCTCGAGAGCCTCCGCCAGCGGATGCGTCATCACGGGACGGCGGCTCGCGATCCGGCGCGCGAAGAGACGCCGGCGCAGGAAGTAGAGGGCGAGCAGCGCCGCCGCTCCCGCGAGCCAGACGAGGATGGCCGTCTCACCGGCGCCGAGACGCGTGCCGGACGAGGCGCCGCCGGCAGTACCGGCGTCGGCCTGACCCGACTCGTCGTCCGGCCGGGCCGCGAGCGCTCCCGACGCCTCATCGAACTTGAGGTCGGGCGCCAGAGCGGGGGCCCGCGCGGCAGCGGCCGAAACCACGACGCGACCGCCGAGCGGCGCCACCGCCAGGACCGACTGCGCCGTCGCGGTGAGGAACCCGCCGAAGAGCGCCGTCTTCCAGACCGTTTCCCGCACGGCATGACTCCGGATGCGGCGGGATGCCAGCCACGCGCCGCCGAGGAAGATCGTGCTGTGCACCGCGTAGGTGAGGAGCCAGGCCAGCAGCGCCGGAGCCGCGGTACGGATCAGATCGTTGAGGTCAGGAGTCGGCATGGCGAGCACCTCGAGATGCTTCGTGAGCGGCAATGAGGTTCTTGACTCGCGCCAGGTCGCCGGGGCTGATCTCGCGCGCGGACAGAAGATGAGTGACCAGAGCGGCGACGTCGCCCTCGAAGAGGCGGTCGGTGAGCTCCTCCAGCATGGTGCGTCGCACTTCGGGCTCGGTCACCACCGGGTGGTAGACGTATTGCCGGTTCCGGGTCTGATGCCGGACGATCCCTCTTCGCTCGAGCCGCGAGAGGATCGTCGCGATCGTCTGCTGGGCCAGCCCGCGGCTCACCCGCAGTGCCTCGGTGACCTCCGCCGCCGTCGCCGACCCCCTTTCCCAGAGGACCCGGAGGATGGCGATCTGCAGGTCGGTCAGCTGTTGCGTCTCACTCATTGGATGGACTCCGGGGGCGGAGCGTTGCGAGCGGGCCTGATGATATCGCCCGTACACGGCGCCCGTAATACTACACTTGTAGTCAACGCGGTCAAGAGGGTGCTGCGTGGCGGGGGACTGCAGAGGTCAGAGTTCGATTTGCCGCCGGCGGCGCATTCCCTCGGCGACGGGGAATCCGTAGGCCTCCTGCAGAGCCTCGAGTCTCCGGTTGAGCGCCTTCTCGTAGTCCCCCGCGACCATGGTGCCGGTGCCATAGCGCTTCTGGTAGCGCGCGACCAGATCGGGGAACTCCTGCTCGAGCCGGGGAAGAAAGCCGGTGCGGGCCGCCTCACCGAGACGGAGCGCCGCCCCGATGACGTAGCGCGCGCCGGCTTCCCTCCCCGCCTCCATGAGTCGGGCGAGGTGGGGCCAGCTGTCGGTGATGGCGGGGAGGATCGGCGCGACCAGAAGGCCCGCGTGGAGCCCGACCGCGGTCAGTCGGCCGAGAGCCCGAAGCCGGGCGTGCGGCGCGGGAGAGCGCGCCTCGAACCGCCGGAGCAGGGCGGCATCGGTGGAGGCGATCGAGATGTTGATCGTGAGATCGTGCCGCGCATGGAGCTCCCGGAGCACGTCGATGTCCCTCGTCACCAGGGGCGACTTGGTGATGATGCCGATCGAGAGCTTCTCGAAGCGGAGCAGTGCCTGAAGAAGCCGCCGCGTGAGGAGGAACCGGCGCTCCGCCGGCTGATAGGGATCCGTGGCCGTGCCGACGACGAGCGACAGGCCGCCGAGCTTGGCCGGGTCGAGCGTCCGTAGCAGGACGTCGGGCGCGGACCGCTTGACCAGGATCTCCCGCTCGAACGCCTCCCAGGCTGACCGACCGGAGGCGTCCTCGCCGGCGCGCTCCATGGCCCACTCGTGGGTCTTTCGCGCGTAGCAGTACGTGCAGCCGAACTCGCACCCGATGTAGGGGTTGATCGACCAGAACGGCATGTGGGTCGTGGCCGGGGAGTTGAGCACCTGGCGCACCGGCACCGCTCGAAACCGCGCGCCCCGCGAGCGCTCTTCGTCGAGCACGGGCAGGGACCGCGGCGGCTCCAGTCCGAGCGCGAGCTGGTCCTTGCGGCTGGTCACCCGCAGCGACCCCAGCCGCACTGGACGCACATATCGCAGCCGCCCGCTCGAGCCAGAGGTCCCGCGCAGTCCGGGCAGACTCGAATCGGCTGATCGAGTCGAGGGTTGCG
>JBOHSH010000263.1:0-14513 GCA_050733195.1 Gemmatimonadales bacterium | reverse complement strand
GGGTTCTGGGTTCTGAGTTCTGGGTTCTGAGTTCGGGGTTCTGGGTGCTCCCATGCGATATCTGATTCCTGTCGTCTTCTTCGCGGCGCCGCTGGCGGCGCAGTCCTCCGCCTCGCGGTTCGAGCTCACCATCCCGAGCATCATGCGCGGTCCGGAGATCGTGGGCCGGCAGCCGAGCGACGTACGCTGGTCGCCTGACGGGCAGTACCTGTACTTCCAGTGGCTTCCCCCTGGTTCCCCCTGGCGGGAGACGCTCAAGCCCTATCGCGTCCGCGCCGTCGCGGGCGCGCGCCCCGAGGCGCTGACCCGGACGCAGGCGGATTCCCTCGCGCCGTCGATTGCGGACGGCGCGCTGTCGCCGGATCGCACCCGCCGGGTGGTGTCGGTGCGCGGCGACCTGTATCTGGTGGAGCTCCCGAGCGGCCGCGTGCGGCGGCTCACCGACACGCCGGGCGTGATGGAGGTGTCCCCGAGCTTCGACCAGACCGGCGGGCTGGTCTTCTTTCGCCGCGACAACAACGTGATGGCCTTCAGTCTCGCCGACTTCCAGGTGCGGCAGCTGACCGACATCCGTCCCGGTCCCGCGCCCGACACCGCCCGTCGCCGCGAGGCGCAGCGCACGTTCCTCGAGGCCGAGGAGCGGAGCCTCATCGGCGCCGTCCGCGACCGGCTCTGGCGCGACAGCGTCGACAGGGCGGCGCGGGAGGCTCGCGACTCCTCCGTCCGCAAGACGCTGTGGCTCGAGCCGCGCGAAGAGGTGCTGTCGCTCTCGCCGTCGCCGAACGGTCGGGCGGTGATGGTGGTCACCCGCAGCCGCCCGGAGCGGTTGCGCGTGGCGCAGGTGCCGAGCTACGTGACGACGAGCGGTTACACCGAGCAGCTCGAGTCCCGCACCTTCGTCGGCGATCTGCAGGAGCGCCGCCGCCTCGGCGTCCTTGAGGTGAGCACCGGGCGCGTGTCGTGGGTGCGCCCCATCGCGACGGACTCGACCGGCGAGTACTCCTTGCTCTTCATCTCCGGGTGGAACGACGCCGGGACGACGGCCCTCGTCTTCGCCGTTCCCCGGAACCGGGAGACCCGCCACGTCGTCGCGGTCGACGGCCAGACCGCGCGGCTCACGTCGCTCGACGTGCTGCGCGACTCCGCCTGGGTCAACGGGCCCTGCTTCGGCTGCGCCGGCTGGCTGCCGGGCGACGCCGGCGTCTGGTTCGTGTCCGAGGCCGACGGGTGGGCGCACCTCTACGTCATGGGCCCGCGGGGCGAGGGAAAGAAACAGCTCACCAGCGGACGCTGGGAGGTCCTCGATGCCCGGCTCTCGCCCGACCGGACCGCGTTCGTGCTGCACACGAGCGAGCCCTCGCTGTTCGAGCGCCACGTCTACACGCTGCCGGTGTCGGGCGGCACGCCGGCACGGATCACCGACGCGGTCGGCGGGCACGAAGGGGTCGTGTCGCCCGACGGGCGCGGGCTCGCGGACGTGTATTCCACCGCGAACCGGCCCCCGGAGCTCTTCCTCCAGCCGATGCGGCGGGGCGCGGCGGCGAGCCAGTTCACCACGTCCCCCACCGCCGAGTGGCTCTCCCATGGCTGGCTCAAGCCGGAGATCGTGCGGATCCCCGCGTCCGACGGCGTCGAGGTCCCGGCCCGGGTGTATCGCCCCGAGCAGGTCGGCGCGTCGCCGAACGGGGCGGCGGTGATCTTCGTGCACGGCGCCGGCTACCTCCACAACGTGCACCAGTACTGGTCGACGTATTACCGGGAGTACATGTTCCACCACTTCCTGGCGGCCCGCGGCTACGTCGTGCTCGACCTCGACTACCGGGGCTCAGCGGGTTATGGGCGGGACTGGCGGACGGCCATCTACCGGTACATGGGCGGCCGCGATCTCCTCGACCAGGTCGACGGCTCGCGCTGGCTCCGGCGGACCCTGGGCATTTCGCCGGACCGCGTGGGGATCTACGGCGGGAGCTACGGCGGCTTCATCACGCTGATGGCGCTCTTCACGCAGCCGAAGGACTTCGGGGCCGGCGCGGCGCTCCGCTCGGTGACTGACTGGGCGCACTACAACCACGGTTACACCGGCAACATCCTGAACGAGCCCCAGCAGGATTCGGTGGCGTACCGGCGCTCCTCGCCGATCTACTTCGCCGAGGGTCTCGAGGATCCGCTGCTCATCGCGCACGGCATGGTGGACGTGAACGTCCACTTCCAGGACGTCGTCCGCCTGTCGCAGCGCCTCATCGAGCTCGGGAAGACCGGCTGGGAGCTCGCCGTGTATCCGGTGGAGGATCACGGCTTCGTGCGGCCCGACTCCTGGACCGACGAGTACCGCCGCATCTTCGAGCTGTTCGAGCGCGCACTCCGCACCGGCGAGCTGCGGACGAGTTCGCCCTCGAGGTAGTCCATGGAGCGGGGAGTCCGTCTCGCGCGGACCGGACTCCTGGTCAACGGCGGTCTCGCGCTGGTCAAGCTGTTCGCCGGAATCCTCGGGAGCTCCTACGCGCTGATCGCCGACGCGGTCGAGTCCCTCGCGGATCTGTTCTCATCCCTGGTGGTGTGGGGCGGGCTCAGGATCTCGGCCCGCGACGCGAACCCGGCGTATCCCTTCGGCTACGGCAAGGCGGAGGCGCTCTCCACCGCCATCGTGGGGATGATGCTGGTCGGGGCCGCCGTCGGGATCTCGATCGAGGCGATCCGCGAGATCGTGACCCCGCACACCGCACCCGCTCCGTTCACGCTGATCGTCCTCGTGATGGTGGTGCTCGTCAAGGAGGCCTGGTTCCGGGTGGTCCTGAGCGGCGCCCGGGAGACGGGAAGCGACCTCGTGGCCGCCGATGCCTGGCACCACCGGAGCGACGCGATCACGTCGGCGTTCGCGTTCGTCGGAATCGGCGTCGCCCTCCTCGGCGGGTCGGGCTGGGAAGCGGCCGACGACGTGGCGGCTCTCTGCGCGGCCGTGGTGATCCTCGTGAACGGCGCCGCATCATCCAGCCCGCGGTCCTCGAGCTGCTGGACCGCGCGCCCGACGCCGATGTCGTCGCGGCCGTCGAGGCGGCCGCCCGGGGCGTCCCGGGCGTGCGCCAGACCGAAAAGCTCCGGGTGCGCAAGAGCGGCAGGCGGTTTCTCGTGGAGATCCACGTCCAGGCGGACGGGGCCCTCTCGCTCCACGACGCACACGTCCTCGGCGGCACCGTGAAGACCGCGATCCGCGCCGGCGTTTCCTCGGTCGGCGACGTGCTCGTCCACATGGAACCGTTCGAGCCGGCGTGACTCTCCGCGTGCGATTCGACCGCGCGCTGGTCGCGCTCTCGCCGCCTCCCGGGCCCGTGGTGGTCGCGGTGTCCGGGGGACCGGACTCGCTCGCGCTCCTCGACCTGCTGGCCGGCTCGGGCGCGGCCGGCCGACTCCGGCTCCACGTGGGCCACGTCGACCACGGCATCCACCCCGAGAGCGGCCGCGCCGCGGACCTGGCGCGCGCCGCGGCGGCGCGCTACGGCCTTCCGTTTCATCTCCGGCGCCTCGACCTCGGCCCGGCCGCCTCGGAGACCCGCGCGCGCGAAGCGCGCTACGCCGCCCTGACAGCGCTCGCCGACGAGCTGGGCGCCGCCGCCATCTTCACCGCGCACCATCAGGACGATCAGGTGGAGACGGTGCTCATGCGGCTGCTCAAGGGCTCGGGACCGGCCGGTCTCGCGGGCATGGCCGGCCGGAGCCGCCGGCTCTTCCGCCCGCTGTTGCGATTCGAGCGCGCCGAGCTCGCCGCGTGGGTGCGCGCGGCCGGGCTCGAGTCGTGGGACGACCCGGCGAATCGCGATCCCCGCCATCTCCGCTCGTGGATCAGGACCGCGCTCCTGCCGGCACTCCGGGAGCGCGTCCCGGATGTGGAGCCCCGGATGCTTACGCTGGCCCGCGCCGCGGCCCGCGATCGCGCCGCGTGGGACGCGGTGCTCGACGTCTTGCCGGGCCTCGACCTTCGTTCTGAATCCACCGGGGTTTCCGTTGCTGCGGCCCCCCTCACCGGGTATGATTCGGGCGTTGTACGGGCGGTGCTTTCGGCGCTCGGCCGGAGAGTCGGACTCGTAATCGGACCCGTGCGGGCGGCGCGCATCGAGCGTCTCCTAAGCAAGGGCCGAAGCGGGGCGGTCGCGGAGCTCGGAGCGGATGTCGCGGCCGAGCTGTCGTTCGACCGCCTCCGACTCTTTCGGGGGGCTCTGCATCCCTGGACGGCGCTGGCGATCGACGCCGCCCCCGGGCGAGCCGAAGTCGGCGGGTGGGTGCTCGAGTGGCGGTGGGAGGCGGCGCCGGAAAGGGTCGAGCGCGTCGAGGACGGTACCTGGCTCGAGGCGGGAAGGTATCTGCTGCGGCCCGGAAGGCCGGGCGACCGGATTCGGCCCCTGGGCGCTCCAGGAAGGAGACTGGTGGTGCGGTGTCTGCAGGAGGCTCGCGTTCCGCGCTCGCTGCGCGCGACATGGCCGGTGATCGAATCGGACGGCGAGATCGTCTGGATTCCCGGAGTTTGCCGGTCGTCCGCGGCGGTGCCGACGCCCGGGACCCGCGCCCTCAGGATCGATGCCCACCAGCGCTGACGTCCTGCGCCGCACCGGCGGCCAGCAGGTCAAGACCGTCATCTACGACGAGGCGGCCATCGCCCGGCGCGTGGCCGAGCTCGGCCGGGAGATCACCGCGGCCTATCCGGACGGCGAGCTCCTGGTGCTGGGTCTCCTCAAGGGCAGCTTCATCTTCCTCGGCGATCTCGTCCGGAAGATCGAGCGCCCGCTGCAGATCGATTTCCTCGTGGCCTCGTCGTACGGCGCCGGCACCACCTCGAGCGGCAACGTGCGCCTCCTCTACGATCCGGAAACCCGGCTCGAAGGCAAGCACATCCTGCTGGTCGAAGACATCGTGGACACCGGCAATACCCTGCGGAAGCTCCTCGGCATTCTCGACGCCCGCCGACCCGCGTCGCTCGCGGTCTGCGCGCTGCTCGACAAGGCGGAGATGCACGCGCCGATTCCGGAGGTGAGGTTCGTGGGCTTCGTGGCACCCCGGGCGTTCCTGGTCGGCTACGGCCTCGATCACTCCGAGGACTTTCGGCATTTGCCCTTTATCGCGGATTTGAAGTGATGGCTCAGCGTCCTCCTCAGAGACCCCCGGCGCCCAACTGGTCGGGCCTGAGCAAGAACCTCGCGCTCTGGCTCCTCGTGGCGCTGCTCGCGGTCGCCCTCTTCCAGTTCATGGGGCGCCAGCGAAGCGGGGCGACCGAGATCCGGTACGACGAGTTCTACCGGCAGCTCGACGCCGGCAACGTCGCGAAGGTGGAGATCTTCGAAGGCGAGGAAATCCGGGGCGAGTTCCGGGTGGCCGTCGCACGCGGCCCCGAGACCGTCCGCGACTTCACCGTCCTGGTGGCGTTCAAGAACGGCACGGCAGAGCTCGAGAAGCGTCTGCTCGAGTCGGGCGTGCAGGTCCGCGCCCGGAAGGCCAAGAGCGGCCTGATGACCCTGCTCATCGCCGCGCTTCCCTGGATCGTCATCTTCGGACTCTGGTTCTTCTTCCTGCGCCAGATCCAGGCCGGGGGCAACCGCGCCTTCTCGTTCGGCAAGTCGAAGGCGAAGCTTCTCACCGGCGACACACCGAAGATCACCTTCGCCGACGTGGCCGGCGCCGACGAGGCGAAGGTGGAGCTTCAGGAGATCATCGAGTTCCTCAAGGATCCGCAGAAGTTCACCCGGCTGGGCGGCCGGCTGCCCAAGGGCGCCCTGCTGGTCGGCCCGCCCGGCACCGGCAAGACGCTGCTCGCGAAGGCCGTCGCCGGCGAGGCCGGGCGGCCTTTCTTCTCGATGTCGGGCTCCGACTTCGTGGAGATGTTCGTCGGCGTCGGAGCCTCGCGGGTCCGCGACCTCTTCGAGCAGGGCAAGGCGCACGCCCCCTGCATCATCTTCATCGACGAGATCGACGCCGTCGGCCGCCATCGCGGTGCGGGGCTCGGCGGCGGGCACGACGAGCGGGAGCAGACCCTCAATCAGCTCCTCGTCGAGATGGACGGCTTCGAGTCGAACGACGGCGTGATCCTGCTCGCGGCCACCAACCGGCCCGACGTCCTCGACCCGGCGCTCCTGCGCCCGGGACGATTCGACCGGCAGATCGTCGTGGATGCGCCGGACGTGCGAGGACGCGAGGGCATTCTGCGAGTTCACACGCGGAAGATCCCCCTCTCGGCCGACGTGCGGCTCGATGAGCTCGCCAAGGGCACGCCCGGGCTCGCGGGCGCCGACCTCGCGAACCTCGTGAACGAGGCGGCGGTGCTCGCGGCGCGCCGGAACAAGTCGCTCGTCGACATGCAGGACTTCGAGGACGCGAAGGACAAGGTGATGCTGGGCGTCGAGCGGCGGAGCCTGCAGCTCACCGAGGACGAGCGCCGGCTCACCGCGTATCACGAGGCGGGCCACGCGATCGTGGGGCTCAAGATTCCGGGCAGCGATCCGCTCCACAAGGTGACGATCATCCCGCGCGGCCGCGCGCTGGGCATCACCTTCTGGCTGCCCGAAGAGGACCGGCACAACTACACCAAGGACTGGCTCGAGGGGCGGCTCGCCTGCGCGTACGGGGGCCGCGTCGCCGAGGAGCTGGTCTTCGGCAGGGAGAAGGTGACGACCGGCGCCTCGAACGACATCGAGCAGGCGACCGCCCTCGCGCGCCGGATGGTGACCCAGTTCGGCATGAGCGAGAAGGTGGGCGTCATCGCCGTCGGCGACCGGGAGCAGGAGATCTTCCTCGGCCGCGAGATCACCCAGCGGCGCGAGATCTCCGAGCGGATGTCGGAGACCGTGGACGCCGAGGTGAAGCGGATCCTCGACGAGGCCTACCAGCGGGCGCGGACGATTCTCACCTCGTGCCGGGAGCTGCTGGACCGGATCGCCTTCGCGCTGCTGGAGCGGGAAACGCTCGACCGCGAGGATCTGGCCCTGCTCGCGCGCGGCGAGCCGCTGCCGCCGCGGTTGCCGCCGCCGGCGCCGCAGCCGACGCCCTCGAGCCCGAAGGGTCCGGCGTCGGCGCCGGTGCGACCGCCGATCCTGGGGGCCCCGCCCGCCGAGCCCGCCGGCGCGTGATCGTCGCTCCGCTCGCCGGGCGGCCTCAGGAAGCGGTCCGAGTCGCCCTCCTGTCCTGTGGATGGGAGGGCGATCTCGCGAGGAGCACGGCCGCGGGGCTCGAGAGCCTCGCCTTCCGGGTCGACGGGCTCTCCGAGAGCGCCATGGAAGCGCTGGTCCGGCTCGGCGGGAAGCTCGGGCTCGAAATAGTGAGCGGCGAGGGATGGATCCTGGTCGCCGGAGGGCGCGCCAGACTGGCCGCGCTCGCCCGCCCCTGGATCGTTCCGGAGCCGCTCGCGGAGCTGGCCATGGCCCTCGGCCGCGCCCTGCCGGCCGAGGAGCCGAGGGTGTGGCAGACCGCGCGGGGGCCGATCCCGCTCGACGTGCCGGTGCTGGTCGGCATCCTCAACGTGACTCCGGACTCCTTCAGCGACGGCGGGCGGCTCACCGACGTGGACCTGGCCGTCGCGCGCGCCGAGGCGATGTTCGCCGCGGGAGCGCGTGTGCTCGATATCGGCGGGGAGTCGACCCGGCCGGGCGCCGAGCCCGTGCCCGAGGCGGAGGAGCGCCGGCGGGTGATCCCCGTCATCGCCGCGATCGCGCGGAGGCTTCCGGCGGCGGTGCTCTCGATCGACACGGTGAAGTCGGGCGTCGCGCGGGCCGCGATCGACTCGGGGGCCGCCGTCGTCAACGACGTCTCCGGGCTCCGGCTCGATCCCCTGATGGGCGGGGTGGTCGCCGAGCTCGGCGCCGGTCTGGTGCTGATGCACTCGCGGGGAAGCGTGGCCGACATGGCCTCGCTGGACCACGCGGAGTACCCGCGCGGCGTGCTGCCCGAGGTCATGGCGGAGCTGGGCGGCGCACTGGAGCGGGCGTATGCCGCGGGGATCCCCGCCGAGCGCATCGTGCTGGATCCCGGGCTGGGCTTCGGCAAGAGCGCCGAGCAGAATCTCGAGCTGCTGCGGGGGCTCGAGGCGTTCCGCGCCCTGGGCCGGCCGGTTCTGGTCGGACCGTCGCGCAAGCGCTTTCTCGGCGCGGTGACGGGCCGCGCCGTCGGCGAGCGGGACGTCGCCACCGCCGGCGCTTCGGTGACGGCGTGGATCAACGGCGCGCGGCTGTTCCGGGTCCACGAGCCCGCCGCGGTCCGCGACGCACTCCTGGTCGCGGCGGCCATCCATCCAGCGTGATCGCATGAGCATGGTGAACGGTCAACGGTCTACCGTCGACGTCCGGCCGCCGTTGGGGGCGGCCCTGGCGGTCTTCGCCGTGGTGCTCGCGGGTTATGTGTTCACGCTCGCGCCCTCGGTCACCTTCTGGGACGCGGGGGAGCTCATCGCGTCGACCAGGATCCTCGGGATCCCGCACCCGCCGGGTACGCCCCTCTTCGTGCTGCTCGGCCATGTGTGGGGCGGACTCGTGCCGTTCGGGGAGTTCGCCTGGCGCACGAACCTGCTGAGCGCGACGCTGAGCGCCGCCGGCGCGGGCCTCTGGTTCCTCGTGCTCCACGAGGTGGCGGCCCGGGCCCGCGAGGAGACCGGGGAGCCGGCGCGTCCGGGGCTCGCCATCGCCGCGGCGGCCGCGGGCGCGGTCATCGCCGCCTTCACCTTCACCAACTGGCTCAATTCCAACGAGACCGAGGTCTACACGGTCGCCATGTGCACGATCGCGGCGATCGCGTGGACCATGCTCCGGTGGCGCGCGCACCGGGGCACGCCGCGGGCCCGGCAGCTTCTCCTGCTGGTCGTCTATCTCCTCGGGCTCTCCATCGGCAATCATCTCCTCGGTCTCCTGGTGGGGCCCGCGGTCGTCGTGTTCATGGCGGCGGAGCTCCGGCTCCATCCCGCGGCCGATGCGCAGCACCGGCGGGAGGAGTGGGCCCACACGGCGGTGCTCGCCGGGGTCTGGGCCCTCCTGACCGGCGTCGGCCTGGGCAGCGCCACGCTCAGCGTCCTGGGGGCGATCGCGTTCGCCGTCGCGGCGAGCTTCGCCGCCGCCGCGGGCCGGCTCCCGTTCGCGCTCGTCACGCTCGCGGTCGCGCTCGTCGGGGTGACCCCGTACCTCTTCCTCTACCTGCGCGCCGCGCAGGCCCCCGCCATCAACGAGGCCGATCCGTCCACCTGGGACGCGCTGCTCGCCGTGATCCGCCGCGAGCAGTATCCCGTGCGCACGCCGCTCGACGATCCCACCGAGCTGCACGGCCCGGACAATCCCGGTCGCAGCCTCACCATCATCGGCCTGCAGCTCCTGAACTACCTCCAGTATCTCGACTGGCAGTGGGCGAAGAGTCTTCCGGGCGGCATCGGGCTCGGCGGGGCCGAACTGCCCTGGCGGACGCTCGTCACGCTGGTGTTCCTGAGCCTGGGCTTGAGCGGTTTCCGCGCGCAGTGGCGTGACGATCGCGGAAGCGCCTGGTTCCTGTTGACGCTGTTCCTGGTGACCGGGCTCGGTCTCGTGACCTACATGAACTTCAAACCGGGCTACAGCGTCGGCTACGACAGCTTTCCGAATGCCGAGGATCACGAGGTTCGCGAGCGGGACTACTTCTTCGTCGCGAGCTTCGTCGTGTCTGGTCTGTGGGTGGGGCTCGGCCTGCGGGAGTGGGTGAGGCGGCTGGCCCGGCGTCTGGGCCCCGGACCCCGGGTGCGACTGGCGTCCGCGGTATTCGTCCTCGCCCTCCTTCCCTTCGCCCTCAATTTCCGGGACGCGAGCCGGCGCCACGGCCCCGATGCCCGGCTCGCGGGCGACTTCGCCTACGACATGCTCAACTCGGTGCCGCCCTACGGGGTGCTGTTCACCTATGGCGACAACGACACCTTCCCCCTGTGGTGGGCGCAGGAGGTGGAGCGAATCCGCCAGGATGTCGTCGTGGTCTGTCTGGCCCTCGCGGAGACGGATTGGTACATGCGCCAGCTTCGGGACAACCCGGTGCGCCCGTTCGACGAGGCCCGGGCGCCCGCGCTGTGGAAGGGACGCGGCGTTACCGCGCCGCGGGAACCGCTCCACACGATGACGAACGAGCAGATCGCGGCGGCGCTGCCCCAGATTCTCTCTCAGCCCGTGACGCTGCCGCTCGGCGGGCGCCAGATCAGCCTGCCGGCGAACACGGTGCTCTACGGCAAGGATTTCGTCTCGCTCAGGATCCTGCAACAGAGCTTCGGCCGCCGGCCGATCGGCTGGGGTCTCACGGCCGGCGGAACCTGGTACGGCCTGGACAGCCTCCTCGTGCAGCAGGGCCTCGCGGTGATGCTGACCGCGAATCCACCGGATCCACTCGACCGGGGCTACGACTGGTCCGGGCTGGCCGGCGTGCCGCTCGACATTCCTCTCACGGAGCGGCTCGCGTACGAGACGTACCGGTACGCGAACCTTCTCGAAGCCGATTCTCCTTCGCGCAGGCTCGAGAGCACCGCGGCCGGCATCGCCAGCACGCTCGGGATTCCGCTCACCCAGCTCGCGAGCGCCGCCCACCGCCGCTCGGATACGGCCGCCATGCGCCGTGCCCTGATTCTCGCCACGAAGCTCAACCCGAATCCGGCGCTTCGGCAGATGCTTGAGAGCATGGACGGCCGGACGGCCGGACGGCCGGACGGCCAGTAGCGGAGCCCTGCAGACCGATCCCGCTTCGCGGGCTGAGCGTCAGTTGCTGGCCGTCCGGCCGTCTGCCCGTCTGCCCGTCTGATCACGCATCTGCCACTCCAACCGTTTAATTTTATTGGTTATGGCTTTCCCGGGCCTCGTCGAGCGGGTGGGGGAGATTCGGGACAGGATTCGCCATCACCAGGCCCGGGGCGGGTGGGGCCATGCGGTGCGGATCGTCGCCGTCACCAAGTCTCACGGGCCGGAGACGGTGCGGGCTGCGGCCGGGGCCGGCCTCCTGGACATCGGAGAGAATCGGGTCCAGGAGGCGCTCGCCAAGCAGGACGAGCTCCGCGATCTGGCGGTGCGGTGGCATCTGATCGGGCCGCTGCAGCGCAACAAGGCCCGGCACGTCGTGGGCCGGTTCGCCATGATCCACGCGGTGGACCGGGCGGAGATCGCGCTCGAGCTGGCGAAGCGCATCGGCGAGGGTCCTGCGCAGCCGGTGCTCGTGGAAGTGAACTGCTCCGAGGAAGCCCGGAAGGCGGGCGTCGAGCCCGGCGCCCTCCCGGCGCTGCTGGACGTGCTCCGTTCCCTGCCGGCGCTCGAGGTGCGGGGTCTCATGACCCTGGCCGAGCTCACGCAGGACGAGTCGCGCCAGCGGCGGGCCTTCGCGACGCTGCGGGAGCTCAGGGATCGCCTGGCGACTGCCGGGCATGACCTGCCCGAGCTGTCGATGGGGATGTCGGGTGATTTTGGGGTAGCGGTGGAGGAGGGGGCAACGATGGTACGGCTGGGGACCCTGCTGTTCGGAGAACGCGCGCCATGACCGACGATGCCTTCCACCTGACGTCGCACGACGTGCGTGCGCAGGAGTTCTCGCGCGTCCTCCGGGGCTACGACCCCTCGCAGGTCGACGAGTTCAAGGCGCGCCTCGCCGGCGAGATCGACCGCCTGGTGCGCGAGCGTGTAGCGCTGGACGAGCGGGTGAAGCACTTCGGGGAGCAGCTCAAGGGATTCCGTGACCGGGAGCGCGCCCTCAACGAGGCGCTCATCGCGGCGCAGCAGCTTCGCGCCGACAGCCAGGCGAACGCGGAGCGGGAAGCGGAGGTCGTGCTCCGCGAGGCGCGGACCGACGCCGAGAAGATCCGGATGGAGGCGCGCTCGGAAGCGCAGCGCCTGCTCGAGCAGACCCGCGCGGAGGAACAGCGGCTCGTGCACGCCAACGAAATGGCCCGCCGGCAGCTGACCGCGTACCTCATGAGCGTCCGCCAGCTGCTCGAGCGCCACCTGCACGAGATCCAGGTGCTGTCATCCGCCGACGGGCTCCTGCCCGAGACGCCCGAGGCTCCGATCCGCCGGAAGGCATGACCGCGTCCCTCTCGACCTCTCCCGGCACCTTCCCCGCCTGGCCGGACGGTGGCGCGGACGCGCTCGAGCGCGAGCTCCTGTCGCGCTGGCGCGACGAGCGTCTCTTCCAGCAGGTCCAGGCCTCCCGGGAGGGCGGCGACCCGTTCGTCTTCTTCGAGGGTCCGCCCACCGCCAACGGCCGTCCCGGCATCCATCACGTCTTCGCGCGGACGGTCAAGGATCTCTTCTGCCGCTTCCGCGTGGCGCAGGGGCGGTCCGTGACCCGCATGGCGGGGTGGGACACGCACGGCCTTCCCGTCGAGATCGAGGTCGAGAAGAAGCTCGCGCTCTCGGGCAAGAAAGACATCGAGGCATACGGGGTCGAGCGCTTCAACCGGCTCTGCCGCGAAAGCGTCTTCACCTACCAGGAGGACTGGGAAGCGCTCTCCGACCGCATCGGATACTGGCTCGACTACGAGCGCCCCTACATCACCTGCACGCCGCAGTACATCGAGTCGGTCTGGTGGCTGCTGCGCCGCCTCCACGACAAGGGCCTGCTGGTGCGCGGGCACCGGGTGCTGCCCTACTGCCCGCGGTGCGGAACGGTGCTGTCGAGCCACGAGCTCGCGCAGGGCTTCGAAGAGGTCCGCGATCGCTCCATCTACGTGGCGCTGCCCCTCGAGGACGGCAGCGGGAGGGAGCTGGTGGTCTGGACGACGGCGCCCTGGACCCTGCTTCCGAACGTCGGCGTCGTGGTGCATCCGGATCTCGAGTACGGCACCTACCGGACGCGCGAAGGGCGCAGGCTCATCATCGCGAAGAGCCGTGCCGGAGCCCTCGAGACGCCCGGGCCGGATGGGCCGGGCCTCGAGCTGGAGGCGTCGATGACCGGGCGCGACCTCGTCGGTCTGCGCTACCGGCCGCCGTTCGAGGTCGTTCCGATGCCGGAGGACCGCCAACGCTGGGTCGTGGTCGAGGGCGACTTCGTGAGCGCCACCGACGGCTCGGGGCTCGTCCACGTCTCGCCCGCGTTCGGCGCGGACGACTTCGCGACCGGGCAGCGTCACGGCCTCGCGATGGTACGGCCGGTGGCGGCGGACGGCACCTTCCAGGGGACGACGTGGCCGGAGATCGAGGGGAAGCTCGTCACCGCCGACGCCACCACCGATCTCATCATCCGGCGGCTCAAGGACGAGGGCCGCCACCTGCGCACCGACCAGGTGACGCACACCTACCCGCACTGCTGGCGCTGCAGCAGCAGACTCATCTACTACGCCCGCGACTCGTGGTTCGTCCGGACGTCCGCGATCCGGGAGCGGCTCCTCGAGCTCAACGCCGGCGTCGCGTGGCACCCCGAAGACATCGGGACCGGCCGCTTCGGTGAGTGGCTCGCGAACAACGTCGACTGGGCCCTCTCCCGGGATCGCTACTGGGGCACGCCGCTCCCCGTGTGGGTCTCGGACCGCGATCCGGGCGTCGTGGAGGTCATCGGGAGCTTCGAGGAGCTGGCCATGAGGCTCGGCCGGCCGCTCCCCTCCGACTTCGATCCCCACAAGCCGGGCATCGACCGGCTCACCTGGCCAGCGCCGGGCGGCGGCACGATGCGCCGGGTGCCCGAGGTGATCGACACCTGGTTCGACTCGGGCGCGATGCCCTACGGGCAGTGGCACTACCCGTTCGAGAACGCCGACCAGTTCGCGCGCCACTTCCCGGCCGACCTGGTCTGCGAGGGCATCGACCAGACCCGCGGCTGGTTCTACTCGCTTCTGGCCATTGCGGCCACGGTCCTCGACCGCGCGCCCTACCGGAACGTCGTGGTGAACGAGCTGATCCTCGATGCCCAGGGCCAGAAGATGTCGAAGAGCCGCGGGAACGTCGTGGATCCGTGGGACCTCGTCCGGGAGGTCGGCGCCGACGTCACCCGGCTCTATCTCCTCGTCTCGAGCGAGGTCTGGCGGCCCAAGCGTTTCGATCGGGCCACGGTCTCCGAGGTCGCCGGCGGCTTCCTCGTGACGCTCCGGAGCACGTACACGTTCTTCCGGCTGTACGCCGGCGGTGCGATTCCGGCGGGGGCGGGCGGGGAAACCGAGCTCGATCGCTGGCTCGCGAGCCGGCTCCGGGCGACCGTCGCCGCCGTGGTCGACGCGTGGGAGGGGTACGATGCGACGGCCGGGGTGCGCGCCCTCGTCCAGTTCGTGGTCGAAGACCTGTCCAACTGGTATGTCCGCCTGTCGCGGTCGCGATTCTGGGCGCCGGATCACGAGGCCGATCCCGCGGCGGTCCGGACCCTCTACGAGGCACTCGTCACCGTGAGCCGGCTGCTCGCGCCCGCGGCGCCGTTCGCCAGCGACTGGCTTCACCGCGCGCTCACCGGCGAGTCGGTGCACCTGGCGCGCTTTCCGGTCGCCGAAGGCGGGCGCGATGCCGAGCTCGAAGCGGCGATGGCGGGCGTCCGCCGCCTGGCCTCGCTGGCGCGCGCGGCCCGCGAGTCGCGGGGCC
>JBOHSH010000262.1:0-2464 GCA_050733195.1 Gemmatimonadales bacterium | reverse complement strand
GTAGTGGCCCTCGTGCAGCCGGTCTCCGTAGAAGCGGCCCAGCTGGTCCTTCCAGAAGGTCTGCCACCTGGTGAGCACCAGCTTCTCGAGCTCGCGATGCGCGGCGATCAGCACGAGCGCGGCGCCGGCTTCGAATCCGATCCGTCCCTTGATGCCGAGAGCCGTCTCGCCGACATGAATGCCCCGGCCGACGCCGTAATCGGCCGTCCGGGCGGCGAGGCGACGCACCAGCTCGGCGCCGGCGAGACGCTCCTGATCGAGCGTGACCGGGACGCCTTCCTCCCAGCCGATTACGAGCTCCCTTGGCTCGGCGGTCTCGGCGACGGCGAGGAACTCCGCCGGCGGGCCGGCCCAGGAGTCGTGCGTCCATCCTCCACCCCAGGTGGTTCCCCAGAGCCCGGCGTTGACGCTGAAAGCGCCGGCGCGGGCGGGCACGGGAAGCCCCCGCGCCTCGAGGTAGGCGATCGCGCGATCGCGGGTCAGGGCCTCGTCCCGGATCGGCGTCACGATCTCGAGGTCGGACGCGAGCACCCGGAGCGCGATGTCGAAGCGGACCTGGTCGTTGCCGGCCCCGGTGGAGCCGTGCGCAACGGCGGCAGCGCCGATGTCGCGGGCGACCTCGATGACCGAGAGGGCCTGCTGGGTCCGCTCGGCCGCGACCGAGAGCGGATAGACCTCACCCCGGAGGATGTTCCCCTGGATGAGCACGGTGACGAACCGGTCGAAGACCGGCGCCCGCGCGTCGACTTCATGGTGGCCCACCGCGCCGACGGCCTCGGCCTGCCGGCGGATCGCCGCGCGCTCCTCGTCTCCGGCGCCGCCCGTGTCGACGTACACCGTGTGCACGTCCCAGCCCTGCTCCGCGAGCCGCGGAACGCAGTAGGACGTATCCAGACCGCCGGAGAAGGCCAGCGCGAGCGGGCGACGATCGGTCACCGGGCGCCGCCCGGGGCCGTCAGATGGGGAGCCAGCCAGAGCTCGGCGTCGGCGCGCGACCGGAAGTCGCCGACCGCGCGGAGGCAGCGCTCCGCCATGGTCGAGAACATCCGGGCGATGCCGTACGCCGGGTCATGGTCCGCGACGATGGCACAGGCGCCGAAGGCGAAGGTCCGGACGCGGCCGACCCGGTCGCTCACGGCGCGGACCTGTTCTCCGTTCGGCAGCGTCTCGAGGCCGGTGAAGTCGAGGAGGACGTTCAGGGGCGAGGGCCGCGCAGGATCGCGCTCCAGCTCGTCGAAGTGTCGCAGCACCTGCTCGAGCCGGACCTCGCCGGTGCAGGAGGTGCGGATGAAGCCGCGGGCGGGGTCGAGACGGTAGTAGACCGGCATTCCTCGGATCCTTGCATGGCCCGAACGTCTTGGACTGCATATCGCATAAGTATGCATCCGCGGGGGGGCCTTCGCAAGCGCCGGTCAGCGGGGGTAGTGCCTCCTGAGGACTAATGAGGGCGGTCAGGCCAGGCTTCGGAAGACCGGCATCAACGGAGCCTTGCCGGAAGGGTGTAAACACGGATTGTCGGAAAGGGCTCCATGCCGGCCACGTACAGTTCCTGGCGGTTCGCCGAGACGGCCAGGGCCGTAACCGGAGTATCCAGTGCCACTTCGCCAAGAAAGTCGCCGTTCCATCGAAAGACATGCAGCCTGGTGGCGAATCCGCTCTCGTTGGAACTGGCGCCGGAGAACGCGGCGTAAAGGTGGCGGGACGATGCGGCCAACGCGGTGTACGCGAACTGATAGTCCTTGGTGCTCGTGCCATGATGGTCCCGGCCGTCCATGGCCACCGGGCGCGGACCGCGGATGGTCACGTCCTGTCGTTCACCACTCCACACGTCGATGCGGCTGACATACGTGAAGGCCACGGCCCAGCGGCCCGAACCAGGATCGCCGGCCAGGACGTTGTCATTCAATTGGAACCGTCTTCGGCCAGTGTCAGGAACGTCCGAAGTGAACGGCGGCGTGCCGCGAACCTTTGCACCCTGCTGTCCCGCTGTATCGAAGTGAAGGAACAGGTAGTCCGGGAACAGCCCATTGGCGCGCCATTCCCCCTTGAGCCAGACGAAATGCTTCGGAGAGGTTCCGGTTCGGAGCTGTACTGTCTTCCGCGTAGCTTCGTGCCAGGGCGCGTTCGGATCGATTAAGGTGAGTCTTCGCAGCGGCCCATCGTAGGCCCAAACCAGGCCGGGAAGACCCGCCGCCGCATCCAGCCAGATGGGCTGCCGAAACTCGCCGGGCCCCGCGCCATTGCGGCCCAGCCGGTTGAGAACTCTTCCGTCTCGCAGCCTGATCAGTGAGATGTGGGGATCGGTAAACACATCGGCCACGAGGATCCGATCGCCGAGTACCAGCAGACTGCTGATGATCCCGAACTGGCTGGAATCTCCAATGACTCGAATGGCCCGAAGGGTGTCTCGGGGAGGCTCCCGAACTTGCGTGGTCGAGACCGTTCGGACGGTCGGATTGACCTG
>JBOHSH010000261.1:0-5758 GCA_050733195.1 Gemmatimonadales bacterium | reverse complement strand
GACGCAGACCGCGCCGACCTTGAGATCCAGGTCGCCGCAGCCGAGCTCGGCGAGGAGATCGGCCCGGACCGGCCGGCGAGCCTTGGCGCAAAGGCGGCGCACGCGACCGGGAGTGTCGTCGCCCTGGAGCGTGGTGAGGTCCATCAGCGTGACCGCGCGCAGCAGCCAGCCCGCCTGCCAGGCGGTCTTGACCGTCCGCCGGGTCGGAATGGTCGCGGCCCGACGCTCCACCGCGCTCCGGTTCACCCGGATCTCGCGGACCCAGCCGAGATCGAGCGGCATCCCCGGATTCCGCGGGAAATCCTGCCGCTCGACGGGCTCCACGGGCGCGCCTGGGCGGGGCGTCGCTCCGTAGCGCGTGGTGCGGGTCGGCGTCGCCATTTGGAGAAGCTAGCGCGCCGGCTCCCCCCTGTCATCTTTCAGCCGCGACTGGCGTAAACCCCGATCCATCCGCATCCTAGAGCGATCCGTCGACCCCTTCTGCAGCCCGATCGGACCGGCCGGCATCATGAGCAAACCCCTAAGCGAGTCAGGTATTCGCATGCGCACCCGAACCTTCCCCATTCTCGCCACCCTCGCCGTCCTCGCTGCCCCGCTCGCGTCGCAGGCACCGGTCTACCCGCGGACCGAGAAGGTGGCGCACGTCGACGACTACTTCGGCACCAAGGTGGCGGACCCGTACCGCTGGCTGGAGGACGACACGGCAACGGCCGTGCGCAAGTGGGTGGAGGCCCAGAACGCGGTGACCTTCGCCTGGCTCGACAAGATCCCGTTCCGCCGCGCCCTCCGCACGCGGCTCGAGGAGCTCTACAACTACGCCCGCTACTCGGCGCCGTCGAAGCGGGGGCCATACTACACGTTCACCAAGAACGACGGGCTCCAGAACCAGCCGGTGCTCTACATCCAGAAAGGCCTCGACAGGACGCCCGAGGTGCTGATCGACCCGAATACGCTCTCGAGCGACGGCACCGTCCGGCTGGGCGCGGCGGTGCTCTCCAAGGACGGGACCTACTTCGGCTACGGGCTCTCGAGCGGCGGCTCGGACTGGCAGGAGTTCCGGGTCATGGAGACCGCCACCCGCGCGCCGATGCCGGACCGCATCCGCTGGGTCAAGGTCTCGGGCCTGAGCTGGTACCGGAACGGCTTCTTCTACAGCCGCTACCCCGCGCCGGCCGACACGGCGAAGGCGCTCTCCGGATCGAACGAGAACCATCGCGTCTACTATCACCGGCTCGGCACGCCGCAGGAGCAGGACGAGCTGGTCTTCGAGGATCCGGCGCACCCCAAGCGATTTCACACCGTCCGGGTGACCGACGATGAGCGCTATCTCATCCTCACCGTCTCGGACCGGAGCGCCGCGGGCAACGACGGCAACGCGTTCTGGATCCGGGATCTTGCGGCGGGCGAGAAGGCGTTCCGGCCGGTGATCACCGGCTTCAAGGACAGCTACGGCGTCATCGACAACGTGGGCGACAGGCTTCTCGTGCAGACCAATCGCAACGCCCCGAACCGGCGGGTGGTGGAGATCGATCCGGCGCGCCCCGAGGAGGCCGCCTGGCGGGAGATTCTCCCCAACAAGCCGCAGCCGCTCGACGGCGTGTCGCTGGTGGGGGGAAGGCTCTTCGCCACCTACCTGCACGACGCGACGCACCGCGTAGAGGTCTACGATCTCGACGGGAAGCAGGAGCGACGGATCGAGCTTCCGACGCTCGGGCGGGCCGGCGGCTTCGGCGGACGCCGGGACGACACCGAGACCTTCTACACCTTCTTCTCCTTCACGTATCCGCCCACCATCTACCGCTACGACATCGCGAGCGGCACCTCGACGGTGTACCGCCGCACGCAGGTTCCGTTCGATCCCGACCGGTTCGAGACCCGGCAGGTCTTCTACCAGAGCAAGGACGGCACCCGGGTGCCGATGTTCCTCGTGCACCGGAAGGGGCTCGCGCTCGACGGGCAGCGCCCCACGCTCCTCTACGCCTACGGCGGGTTCAACATCACCCAGGGGCCGAGCTTCAATCCCCTCCTGGTGTCGCTGCTCGAGCAGGACGGCGTGTACGCGCTGGCCAACCTGCGCGGCGGCGGCGAGTACGGGGAGGAGTGGCACCGCGCGGGGATGCTGCTCAGGAAGCAGAACGTGTTCGACGACTTCATCGCCGCGGCCGAGTGGCTCAAGGCGAACCGCTACACATCGACCGGGCGGTGCGCCCTGCAGGGCGGGTCCAACGGCGGGCTGCTGGTGGGAGCCGTGATGACGCAGCGGCCCGACCTCTGCGACGTCGCGCTGCCGGCGGTGGGCGTGATGGACATGCTCCGCTATCACAAGTTCACGATCGGATGGAACTGGGCGGCCGAGTACGGGTCGAGCGACGACCCGAGCCACTTCAGGAACCTCCTGTCCTACTCGCCGCTCCACAATCTGCGGGACGGCGTGAGCTATCCCGCGACGCTCGTGACCACCGCGGACCACGACGACCGGGTCGTGCCGGCGCACTCCTTCAAGTTCGCGGCGACGCTCCAGGAGAAGCACCGCGGGCCCAATCCGGTACTGATCCGGATCGAGACCCGCTCGGGGCACGGCGCGGTGAGCACGGCCAAGCGGCTGGACGAGACGGCGGACCTCTACAGCTTCATGTTGTCCCGCATGGGGTTCGTGCCGAAGTACGGGCTGGTGCCGTGATGGTTGACGGTTGACGGTTGCTCGGGCAGTTCCCGTCAACTGTCAACCGTCAACGCTTCACCGAGCGGTTATTGCTTTCACCTCCAGAAACTCCCGCAGCCCGAACACCCCCACTCGCGGCCGTTGCCCGACCGCTTGTAGCCGCCGAACGGCGCCCGCGCGTCGAGCGGGGCGCCGTTCACCTGCACCGTGCCGGCGCGGAGCCGCTCCGCGACCCGGCGCGCCCGGGCGGGGTCTCCCGACCAGACGTAGGCCGCGAGCCCGTACGGCGTGTCGTTCGCGATCGCGATCGCTTCCTCCACGTCGCGGTACGGCAGAATGGCGAGCACCGGACCGAAGATCTCCTCCCGGGCGATCGTCATGTCGTTCGTGACTTGCCGCCCAGCTCCTGGTGCACCCGCCGGGCCGCGCCGGTGCCGCCGCGCGTCGAGCCGGTGAACAACACCATGTCCACGTCTGGGTGCTCGGCCAGCCGCGCGCCGACCTCGGGACCCAGCCCGTGTACCATGTTGAACACCCCGGGCGGAGTTCCGGCCTCGTCCATGATCTCGGCGAAGAGGTCCGCCGAAAGCGGGGAAAGCTCGCTGGGCTTGAGCACCATCGTGCAGCCGGCCGCGAGCGCCGGCGCGACCTTGCAGGCGACCTGGTTCATCGGCCAGTACCACGGCCTGATCCTCCCGACCACACCGACCGGCTCGTAGCGGATCCAGGTGTCGCCCAGAGGCTCCTCGAACCGGAACTCGCGGAGCACCGCGGCCATGACCTCGAAGTGCTCGGAGCCGCTCGGGGTCTCGGCGCGCACGGCGAAGGTGGCCGGGGCACCCATCTCCTCCCGGATGGCCTTCGCGATCTCCCCGGCGCGCGCGTGGTACCCGGCGAGGATGCGCTCGAACAGCGCCGCCCGCTCGGCAGGGGTCGTCGTCGCGAAGCCCGGAAACGCCCGTCTCGCGGCCCCGACCGCGAGATCGATGTCCGCGGGCGAGCCGAGCGAGATGGTCCCCACCGGCTCCTCGGTCGCCGGATTAATGACCGGATGATCGCGAGGAACCCGGGGCGGAACCCAGGCGCCGTCGATGTAGAAGAGGCGGGAGTCGGGCAGAGAAGAACGGTTGACAACTGTCAACCGTTAACCGTCAATCGTCAACCGGACCTCGCGAACGTTCCGAGATCGTGCGCGCGCACCCGGGCCTCGATCAGCCGGCGATTCTTGAAGGCGGCGATGCCGAGCATGCCCGCCACGAATCCGCCGGCGTGGGCCCAGAACGCCACGCCCCCCGCCTCGTCCGCGATCGAGGGGAGCCCGCCGAGCAGCTGCAGCAGGAACCAGTACCCGAGCATGAGGTAGGCCGGCACGGCGATCCGGGTGATGAAGAATCCGAGGAAGACGAGCATGTGCACCCGCACCTTCGGGTACAGGATGATGTAGGCTCCCATCACGCCGCTGATGGCACCCGACGCGCCGACCATCGGGACGGGGCTCCTCCGGCTCACGGCCACCTGCGCGAGCGCCGCGGCGACGCCGGTGAGCAGATAGAAGAGCGTGAACCGGACGTGGCCGGTGGAGTCTTCGACGTTGTTTCCGAACACCCACAGGAACCACATGTTCCCGATGAGATGCAGCCAGCCTCCGTGGAGGAACATCGAGGTGAAGAGGGTGACGAGCGAGGGGTACGCGCCGACGCGGCAGCCGAGCTCCTCGGTGAGCATGGTGTAGGTGCCGGGCTCGATCGCGCCCGTCAGACGGCCCGGCACGAGCCCCATCCGGCAGATCGACTCGGCGAGGTATTGCTCGCTCCCCATCCCCTGAATCAGCACCCACACGGCCGCGTTGATCGCGATCAGCGCGACGGTAACGATGGGCGGATGGAGGGTCGGGTTCTCATCCTTGTAGGGAAACATGGGGACCTAAGATACGGCCTTGTTCCAGAGCCGGCGTGCGGCCCGCCACCCCCGCCGAAGAGCGAGCTCGGTGCCGTCGAGAATCCGGGCCACCGTACCCGACTCCCGTGCCAGGAGAGCGCCTCCGGCGGCGATGATGAGGGTACCGGGCCCGGGCGCCGGCAACGCCACGATGCCGATCGCCACGAGGAGAAGCCCGCCCAGTATCCAGAGCCCCCGCGAGAGCCCCGATCGGTGCTCGGCCCGATGAGCGCGGTAATAGCTCCGGAACCGGTTTCCCGGCTCCGCATGGATCAGCCGTTCGAGCCCCGCACGAATGCCACTCACATCCGAAGGACGAGCGCACCGAGCCCGGAACGCACCGTGCCGACACCTTGTGCATTCGGCAGTAAGTTCTTGCCCGACGAGAGAGCTTTAAGCACCCGGACACCCCCGGTGGAGCGATCCATGCGCTACGCAACTGTCGCCGCGCTCACCCTTCTCGCCGTCCCCGCATCGCTACCATCGGGCCAATCGGGCCAATCGCGCCAATCGGGCCCGCGGTTCGCCATTTCGTTTCTTCCGGACAAGAGCTCGGTGCCGCTCGACGGCCGCTTGCTGCTGGTCGTCTCCACCGACTCGACCCGCGAGCCCCGGTTCCAGATCGCCGACGGCCCCGAGACCCAGCTGCTCTTCGGCCTCGACGTGGAAGACTGGCCGGCCCGCCGGCCGGCCGTCGTGGACGCGCGGGCGTTCGGATACCCGATGGGCTCGCTTCGCGATCTTCCCCCGGGCCGCTACTGGATCCAGGCGCTCCTCAACCGGTACGAGACGTTCCGCCGGAGCGACGGCCACGTGGTGAAGCTTCCTCCCGACAGGGGCGAGGGCCAGCAGTGGAACCGGAAGCCGGGCAACCTCTACAGCCGGCCCCGATGGTTCACCATCGGTGACGGTAGCTCTCCGGCCATTCCGCTCCTCCTCGACCAGGAGATCCCGCCGATCGTGCCTCCGACGAACACCAGGTACGTGCGCCACGAGCGGATCCAGAGCCAGCTCCTGACGAGATTCTGGGGCCGGCCGATGTACCTGGGAGCGCACGTGCTGCTGCCGGAGGGGTTCGACGAGCACCCGGCCGCGCGCTATCCGCTCGTCGTGAACCACGGCCACTTCCCGGCGGACATGGGGGGCTTCCGGCCGGAG
>JBOHSH010000260.1:0-7539 GCA_050733195.1 Gemmatimonadales bacterium | reverse complement strand
GCGCGCGAGCTGGGCCTGCCGGACGACCAGCTCGTGACCACGAGCAGCCGCACCGGCGAGGGCCTCGGCGAGCTCGCCGACGCCGTCGCCGCGCTGTTGCGGTAGACCTGCCTGGCCCCAGCTCCCTAGCTCCCCGGCTCCCTCGAAGTATATTCGCCGTCGCTCCCTTCCTGTTGCAGACTTTCCGTAGAAGGCCCGCGCGAGGGCCGTAATGCCTCCGGCGGCCGGAGGATACCTGCCATGCTGCGGAACGCGGTCGGTATCGGATTCGTTTTCTTCCTACTCGCGGCGTTCTTCCTCCTCCGCTCCAGTCGAGTCAACGGGGCGCTGGTTCTGGGTCTCGCGCTCCTCGGCCTGGAGGGCTTTTTGTGGTTCGCGGTCCGCGTGGCGCAGCCGTCCTTCGAGGCGATGCAGCGGATCGGCCCCATGATCAGCGTGATCGGCCTCGTGGGCACCATCGTGCTGGCCTACGGGGCCTACCGACTCGGCGGCGGACGAACGACCGCGGCCGCCGGCGGAGCCGGCAGTTCTTCCTCCTACGTGAATCCCGCGGAGACCGCCATGGAATCGCTCATCGTGCCCCGCAATGCGACCAACAGCTTCACGCGGGCCGAGGTCCTGCGGGATCAGCTCTACCAGCGCATCGAGCGGGAATGCCAGAAGGCGGGCCTCAAGGTCATCGGGTATCAGTCGCCGGCGCGGAGCGGGGCGGTCTGGCTCCGATTCGACTACGACTTCCCGCAGGACGTGGAGAACCTGAGCCTGCGGGCGGGGCTCCGGGTGTCGGTGGATCGCTTCGACTACCATCGCTTCGAGCACCAGCTCGCGCTCGAGATCACGCAGGGGGCGCGATCCCGGGTGATCGTGGGGCTGATCGAGCTGGTCGACGCCGACATTCAGGCCGTCAACCAGTACCTGGCGGAGGGAGGGCCCTTCCCCGATCTGATCTCCCGCCGGGTGCGGATCGCCCCCTGGCAGCTCTGGCGCCCCCGCAACAAGGTGGAACGGCTGCGACCCGACTGGGCCATCGTGGCCGCCTGGCTCGGCGTCATCGCGGTCTTCGCCATTCCCCGAATCGGCCCCCTGCTCACCATGGCGGGCGCGATCGGCCTCGTGGTGTACGGCCGGCGGCGCCGCACCTACATCCTGACGACCGGCAAGCCGCTGCACGATCCGCGCGCGCTGGTTCGCATGGATTCGTGGACCGCCAACATCAGCCGCCTCGGCGCCCGCCACGTCGACGTCCGGGCGACCCTGCTGGAAAAGCTCCGCGCGACCGCCGAAGCGGGCATCCAGGTCGAGCCGGAGCGGATCTGGTACCGCGGGGTGGATGGGAAGGTCGAACGGGAGCAGCTCGTCTGCACGTTTCGGCGGGCGATCGCGTTCGTGCACCTCGAGCCCTACGGCGACGAGCTCTACGTCGGCTGGGACAGCCACGTGAATGCCGCGACCTGGGTGGAGCAGACGCTGGCGCAGGGCGTGGACCGGCAGTCCGCCAAGCCGGTCGTGGCGAACCGGGTCGTTCCGGGTTGGCAATCGCCCAACGAGTACGACATCACCGACGTCAATTTCCTGACGGAATGGCTGCACGCCGCCATGGTGCGCGTGCTCCGGCTCAAGATGGAAGAGCAACGCATCGACCAGGAGATCGACTTCAAGATCCAGCGGGAGTCGCGCAAGGCGGCCCTCGATGCGAAGGCGCCGGAGCACGCCCCCGCCGCGACCGCGGGGCGGTTCGGAGGCCGGCTGCTCCGCGTCGGCTGAGCCGCCGGCGACCTTCCCCGCATGTACCTCGCCCGCTTCGAGCTGGACGGGAGCGCGTTCCGGGTCGCGGCGGTGGAGCTGGACGCGCGCCCGGACGCCCCGCTTCTTCCGGACGTCTGGCTCCCCGCGCTCGTGGATCGCGGGCGCGCGGATCTCGCCCTCCGGCTCACGCGCGGCGCGGGGGGCATGAAGGCCCTGCTGCTCGTTCTTCCCGATGCCGGCGACGTCGGGGCCGAGGACCTGCTCCGCACGCTCGGCCAGGAGAGCCGGAGCGGAGCCCGGATCGCCGGCAGTCCGGAGGAGTTCGACCGGGTGACGGGCGGAGTGCCACCGCACCAGGCCCGGCTGAATCAGCGCGGCTACACCGTCCGAGGCGAGCCGGTGGCCACGGACTTCCGGCTGCTGCCGCTCCTCGACTGGCTGCTCGGCCGGCCCGGCTCCGAGACCGAAGGACTCTGCTACCAGATCAACCTCCGCCGTCATCGGCCGGAGCCGGAGGACCGGCGGGCGGCCCGGAAGTACGGCGCCGCCCTCGAGGTGGATTCGCCGTTTCCTGAGCCGGTCGTCGCGCTGGAGCGAACGATCGCCGCCCGCCTTCTCGAGCCCGGCTTCCGCTGCGACGAGCTGGTCGGCGCACCGAGCGCCGCCGCGCTCAAGGGGGTGCTGGGCGCGGTCGCGGAGCATTTCGAGGCCACGATGGGTCCGTTCGGCTTCACCGCGGCCCCGCTCGACGTCGGGCGCTTCGACGAGATGTTCCTCACCGGACGGCACAGCTCGTGGTTCGACCCGCCGGCGCACCTCCTCTGGCGAGCGGCCGAGGTGCTCCCGCTCGAGGACGTCCGGCGGCTGCTCGCGGCACCGCCGCCGGCGGCCGCGGTCGCAGCACAGGGTGCGGGCAAGCCGGGCGAGGCGATGCCCGCCGTTTTTCTCAGCTACTCCTCCCGCGACGTGGTCCAGGCGCTGGCGACGTGCCGCTTTCTGGAATCGGAGGGAATCGGCTGCTGGATGGCCCCGCGCAACATCCAGCCGGGCGAGGCCTACCCGGACGCGATCATGCGCGGCCTGGAGGGGTGCCGGGCCCTGGTGGTGCTGCTCTCCGACGCCTCCAACCTTTCCCCCCATGTGCACCGGGAGATCGAGCGTGCTCTCAAGCGCCAGGCGGTGATCATCCCGGTGCGACTTCAGGAGATCGAGCCGAGCGGGGCGATGGAGTACCTCCTGTCGACCTGCCAGCGTCTCGACGGGTTCGGCCCCCGCTTCGAGGACGCGCTCGGCTTGCTCGCCCGTCGCCTCCGCGCCGTCCTCGCCGCGGAGCGGCCGGGCGCGGCCCGATGAGCGGCACGACTCCACACCCCGCGCCCGAATCCGCGAGCGGTCTCGCACCCTGGACGGTTGCCGAGCTCCCCACCCCACCGGCCCCGCGCGGGCTGCAGTGGCTCGGCGTGGTCGGACCGGGCGTCATCGTGCTCGGCGTCTCGATCGGAAGCGGGGAGTTTCTGCTGGGTCCCGCCGCCTTCGTGCGCCACGGATTCGCTCTCCTCTGGATCACGCTCGTCGCGGTGTTCCTGCAGACGATCTTCAACCTCGAGGTGATGCGCTACACCGTCGCCACGGGGGAGCCCGCCTTTACCGGCTTCATGCGCAGCCGGCCCTCGGCGCGGTTCTGGGCGTGGGTGTACGCGGCGCTCTATTTCCTCCAGAACGGCTGGCCCGCGTGGGCCGGGACGGCCGCCGGGGCGATCTTCTTTCTCGTCTGGCGCCGGCTCCCCGGAGCGCCCGACTCGGGGACCGTGAGCCTGATCGGCACGGCCGCGTTCCTCGTCTGTGTGGCCATCCTGCTGGTCGGCCGGCGGATCGAGCGCACCCTCGAGATCCTCAACTGGATCCTGGTGACCTGCATCCTGGGGGGCCTTGCGGCCCTCGCGATCTGGCTGGTCCCGGGATCGACGTGGCTCGCGGGGGTGGCGGGCTTCGCCGGCATCGACGCGGGAAGCGGACGGGTGTCGCTCCTGCCGGCGGGCGCCGACTGGATCCTGCTCGGGGCACTGGCGGGCTATTCCGGCTGCGGCGGGATCGGCAACATCACGCTCGCCAACTGGGCGCGCGACAAGGGCTACGGGATGGGCCAGCGGGCCGGGTACATCCCGGCCGCCGTCGGCGGCAAGCGCGTCCCTCTCGCCGCCACCGGCTTCACCTTCACTCCCGACGCGACGGCGATGGAGCGCTGGCGGGGCTGGTGGCGGATCCTCCGCGCGGACCAGTGGGGCGTGTTCTTCACGGGGTCGGTCCTCGGCATGCTCTTCCCCGCGCTGCTCTACGTCACCTTCCTGCCCCAGGGGAGCGACATCCGCGGGTTAGGGATCGCCGGGGCGCTCGCGTCGTCCATCGGCCGGGTGGCGGGACCCTTCCTCGGCGGCGCCATCGCGTTCATGGGCGCATGGATCCTCTTCAAGACCCAGCTCGACATCCTGGAAGGCATGACCCGCGCCCTCACCGACATGATCTGGACGGGCAGCCCCCGCGCCCGGCGCGGCGGCGACGTGCGCGTGGTGTATTACGCCGTGCTCGGAGCGGTCGTCCTCTGGGGCATCGTCGCGCTCCGCCTGGTCCAGCCGATCGTGCTGCTCCAGCTCGGCGCCAACATGGCGAGCCTCGTCTTCGTGATCGCGTCGCTGCACGTGCTCTACGTCAACACCCGCCTCCTCCCCGAAGCGGTGCGGCCGCCGATGTGGCGCCGCGTGACGCTGGTCGCCATGACGCTCTTTTACGGGGCGTTCCTGGGCATGTCGATCCGGGCGCTGCTCGCCTGAGGTGACTGCCGGCTGTCACTCTTTCCGGGCCGCCTCCGCAGGGCTATTCTCGGTTTCCCTACACTTCCTCCCGGAGCCCCCCATGACCACCGCGACCACTACGACTACCGCCGCCGTCGCCAACGAGCTCGTGTCTCTCGCCCGCGCCGGCAAGAACTTCGAGGCCATCGACCGGCTGTACTCCCCCGACATCGTGAGCGTCGAGCCGGTGGGCAACGAGATGATGCCCGCGGTGATGAACGGGATCGAGGCGATACGGGGCAAGAACCAGTGGTGGTTCGACAACAACGAGACCCACGAGGTCCGGGCCGATGGCCCGTTCGTGGGGGAGGACCAGTTCGCGGTTCGGTACGAGTTCGAGACCACGTTCAAGCCCACCGGCGTCCGGAGCAGGTTCACGGAGATGGCGCTGTACACGGTCAAGGACGGGAAGATCGTCCGGGAGGAGTTCTACTACCACCTGCCGTCGGAAGAGAAGTAGCCGCGGGCGAATGCGTCATCGCCTTCCGGCTCGCCTGCTGGGCGCGCTGCTCGTCGCCGGCCTCCCGGCCGGTGCCCGCGCGCAGCGCGCCGAGCCTGCCCTCTCCCTCGCCGAGGGACTGCGTCTGGCGGCGCGACACCAGGTCGGAGACATCGAGTCCCGGCGCTTCACGTACGACGACTTCTGGAAGGCGGTGCGCAGCGTCACCGGCTCCGGGGCACTGCGGGTGGAAGAGATCGGCCGGTCGCTCCAGGGCCGGCAGATCCGGGCGGTGCGGTTCGGCGAAGGGCCGACGCGAGTCCTGCTCTGGTCCCAGATGCACGGGAACGAATCGACCGCGACGATGGCGCTCGCCGACATCTTCCGGTTTCTGGCGGACCGGAGTCCCGACGCGCTGCGCGACCGGCTGCGGCGCGAGCTCACGATCGTGTTCGTGCCGATGCTCAATCCGGACGGCGCCGAGGTCTTTCGCCGGGAGAACGCCGTCGGCATCGACGTGAACCGGGACGCCCGCGCGCTGGCCACGCCGGAGGGCCGCGCGCTCAAGAGCCTTCGCGACCGGCTCCGGCCCGACTTCGGCTTCAATCTGCATGACCAGAACGCGCGCACGCGCGCGGGGACGGACGGCCCGCCCGCCGCGATCGCGCTCCTCGCCCCCGCCTACGACGAGGAGAAGCGCTACAACGAGGTGCGGACGCGGGCGCGCCTGGTCGCCGCCGGCCTCGCGGCCGCGCTCGAGAGCGAGCTCGCGGGGCGCATCGCGCGGTACGACGACACCTACAACCCGCGGGCCTTCGGCGACCTGATGCAGAGCTGGGGCACCAGCACCGTGCTGATCGAGAGCGGCGTGCTGCCGAACGACCCCGAGAAGCAGCGGCTCCGGGCCCTCAATGTGGCCGCGATCCTCGGCGCGCTCGATGTCATCGCGAGCCGGACGTGGTCGCGGGCCGATCCCGGGCGCTACGAGAACCTGCCGCGCAACGCTCCCGGGGCAGTCGACCTCCTGGTGCGGGGCGGCCGGCTGGTGCTGCCGGGCCGTCCCCCCGCGGTCGTCCAGGCCGATCTGGCGCTCACCTGGGACGATCCGGTGGCCCGAACCGGCTCCCGGCTCCGGGACGTCGGCGACCTCGAGGGCGTCGTCGCGCTGGACACGATCGACGTGAGCGGGCTCTTCCTCCATCCCGACCGCGAGTCGCTCTCGAGATCCAAGGGCCGCGCCTGGCTCCTGATCGGCAGCCCGGTGCAGCTCACGGTCCGGCGTGAGGCCGCGGATCGCAGTCCCGTGGTGCGGCGAATCGGCGAGCGCGGCGAACCGGAGTCGGATGCGGCCGAGTCGGGCCTCGCGTTCACCGGGGTGACCGTCCTGGATCCCGGCGCCGGGACCCGGCGCCCCGTCGCACGGTGATCGTTCGGGGAAACCGCATCGCCGCGGTGGGAAACGCCGACTCGACCCCCGTACCCGGGGGCGCTCGAGTCGTCGACGGGCGGGGGAAGTTTCTCATCCCGGGCCTCTGGGACATGCACGTGCACACGACCGTGCCCGCGGGACAGGACCTGCTCGCGCTGTATCCGGTCAACGGCGTCACCGGTGTGCGCGACATGGCCGGCGACTGGGATCGGATCGTGGCCTGGCGGAAGGACATCGCCGCCGGTCTCGTCACCGGCCCGCGCAACCTCGCCTCCGGGCCGTATCTCGAAGGCGGCACCACGCCGATTCGGCACCTCGTCACCCGAACCCCGGACGAGGCGCGCGCCGCGGTGGATTCGCTCGCGCGGATGGGCGTGGACTTCATCAAGGTGCACGGGCGACTGGATCGCCCCACGTTCTTCGCCGCCGCACGGCGCGCCCGTGAACGCGGCCTCAGCTTCGCGGGACACGTCCCCCGCGTCGTCGGCGCGAAGGACGCTTCCGATTCCGGCCAGCGCAGCATCGAGCATCTGCTCGCCATTCCGGTGTTCTGCTCCCCCGCGGATTCGACCGCGCTCCAGCCGCGGTTCACCGTGCAGGGCGCGCTCGGCCGCTGCACCTCCGAAGCCCTCGATCGCTCTACCGGCGGCTGGCCGGCGACGGCACCTGGGTGACCCCGACCTTCGTCGCGCAATACGAGGTCGCCGTCTGGCCCGGCCGGGCCGTTCCGGGCGACGCGTTCGCCCGCTACCTGCCCGATTCGGCCCGACGGTTCGTCGCGGAGATCTTCCCGATGCCCGACAGCATCCCGGCGGGAGCGGACTCCGTGGGCCGCGCGATGCTCGCGAGGCGGCTCAGGCAGGTGGCGGAGATGGGCGCAGCGGGCGTGCGCATCCTCGAGCGGCTCGAAAGGGGAGAGCATCCCGAGCCCTGACGGACGACCGCCTCATCGCGAGCCGCCGGAGCTGCTACGCCGCGCTCGACCCTGCGAGCGGCCGTCCGCGCCGCATCGACCCGAGTCTCCGCCTCCCCTTCGAGCGGCAAACCCAACCCTGACCTCGAACTCAGAACTCAGA
>JBOHSH010000259.1:0-3624 GCA_050733195.1 Gemmatimonadales bacterium | reverse complement strand
GCCCAGCATCCGAGCGTCGTGGTGTGCCAGCACAACCGTCTGTTCGAGGCCCTGACCGGCTTTCGGGACTGGTTTCGACGAATGCAGGCTGCGGGCTCCACCGGAAACCGGTTCGGAGTCAGCGTGGTGCTGCCGACCGATCAGTCCCGGGAGGACGACGGAACGGTGGCGCGCTTTCTGGAGATCCTCCCGGAAGACGAGTTCTACGCGGTCTGCCGTCAGGCGGTGTCGACCATCTATGACCGGATCGCCTCGAACAAGCCGGACGCGGAGGTGCTCGTCGACAAGACTCCGGAGAACGCCCGGCAGGGCGAGTTCATTCTCCGCGTGTTTCCCGACGCCTATTTCCTCCACATCATGCGGGACGCTCGCGCGGCGACGAGCTCCGTCGTGGCGGCCGCGAAGAGCTTCGAGAAAAGATTTCCCACGGAAGTCTGGAACGCGGCTCGGCTCTGGCAGTCCGATACGGAGAAAGCCCGCGAGATCGGGCGCAAGACCGACCGGTACCTCGAGGTTCGCTACGAGGCGCTCAAGGCCGATGGGCCGCAGGAGCTGCAGCGGATCTTCTCGTGGCTCGGGCTTCCCAGCGACCTCGACCAGTGCGAGCGGGCGGTCGAGGCGTCGAAGATCGATCGCATGAGACAGATGAACACCCAGACGAAAGGCTTCTTCCGGAAGGGGGAAACCGACAGCTGGCGGGGCGATCTGACCTCGGCCGACGTCCGGGTGGTCGAGTACATCGCAGGCGGTCTGATGGACGAGCTCGGCTATCGGCGCGAATTCCCTCCGGCGCGGAGGAAGCCGTTTGCCCTCGCCTACGCCGACGCCGAGATCGCGGTCAAGAAGGCCCTGCGGAACGGCGCGCGCCGGCTCACCGGGGGCCTCTCGTCACTCCTTCGCCCGGGCAGCGGCCGCAAGGAGCGCCCGGCCTAACCCGGACTCGCCTCCTTCGCGGATTTCACCAGCGCCGCGAAGCCGCCGACGGTCGGCGCGTCGAAGAGCGCCCGGATCGGCAAGCGTACCCCGAAGGTCTTGCTGACCCGCCCGAGCAGGCGGATCGCCGAGAGCGAGTGCCCCCCCAGCGCGAAGAAGTTGTCCTCGCGTCCCACGCGATCGCGCTTGAGCACTTCGCCCCACAGCCGCGCGATCTCCGTTTCTACGGGATCGTCCGTGGTGAGCATCGGCGCGAGCGACGCTACGGTCGGATTGTCGAAGAGCGCCCGAAGGGGCAGGCGCATGCCGAAGGTCTTGCTGATTTTCCCCAGCAGACGGATCGCGAGCAGAGAATGCCCGCCCAGCGCGAAGAAGCTCTCGTCCCGCCCGACGGATTCCCGCTTGAGGACCTCCGCCCAGAGCCCCGCGAGCCGCGACTCGGTGTCTCCGCGCGGCGCGGCGCCGTTCGTGGCCGCGGAGTCCTCGGGCGCCGGGGGTTCACGGACGGCGAGGGCCCGACGATCGATCTTGCCGTTCGCGGTGAGCGGAAGCTTCTCGAGCCAGACCCAGCGGGTCGGAACCATGTAGGACGGCAGCGTCCGGCCGAGCTGTTCGGCCAGCGCGGCATCCGACGGTTGCTCGCCCGCACCGACCCCGACCAGACAGCCGACGAGGGTCTCGCCGGAGAGAACCACGGCGGCCTGGGCGACACCTTCGCAGCGTGCCAGGGCGGCCTCGATCTCCCCGAGCTCCACCCGGTAGCCGCGGACCTTGATCTGGGTGTCGAGCCGGCCGAGGAACTCGAGATCGCCCGTGGGCAGCCGGCGCACACGATCTCCGGTGCGGTACCACCGCGTGCCGTCGCGCTCGACGAACCGTTCGGCGGTCAGGTCGCCGCGGCCGATATAGCCGCGAGCCACGCCCTTCCCGCCGAGCCAGAGCTCACCCGGCACGCCCACGGGACAGAGCTCGCCCAGCGCATCGAGGACCTGTGCGGTCGCGTTCGGCAGCGGCCGCCCGATCGGCACGGTGGCCGGCGCCCACGGGCCCACCTCGCGCGACCCCGGCTCGAAGACGCAGACGCCGACCGTCGTCTCGGTGGGCCCGTAGTGATTGAGCACCCGACAGCGCTTCGCGGCGAGCGCCTCCTCCACGAGACCCCACGGGCACGGCTCCCCGCCGAACACCAGCCACCGTCGGGGAAGGTGGGCCGGCGCCGGTGCGCTGCCCGCGAGCGCCGCGAAGTGGCTGGGCGTGATCTTGAGGAGGTCGATCGGCTGCCGTTCCAGGTACGTCTGGAAGCGGCCGGGATCGGTCGAGACCTGGTCCGGCAGCAGATGGACGGTTCCGCCCCCGGCCAGCGGTGGGAAGATGGCGGTGAGGCCCAGGTCCGCTGCCAGCGTTGAGACGGTGGCCGCCTGCCAGCCGTCTTCGCCGCCCGCGAGGTCGAGACCGAGGATCGCACTCACCGCCCGCACGTAGTGCACCAGATTCCCGTGCGTGACGGCGACCCCCTTGGGCTCGCCGGTGGAGCCCGAAGTGAACAGGACGTAGGCCAGTCGGTCGGGCTCGACGCCGGAGTCGGGCAGCTCTCCGGATCGCCGGTCCAGCGCAGCGGCCTCCTCGTCCAGCAGCACGACCGTGCAGTCCGCCGGCAGCAGTGCGCGATGGCGTGAGCGGGTGATCGCGACGCGTGCTCCCGAGGCGGAAAGCAATCCGGCGAGCCGGGCGGCGGGCTGATCCGGCTGGAGCGGAACGTAGGCACCGCCGGCCGCCCAGATTCCCAGCATCGCCACGATCGCCTCGACCCCCCGCTCGAGACAGAGACCCACCGGGACGTCGGGCCCGACGCCCTCGTCCCGGAGCCGCTGGCCGAGGCGGCCCGCTCGTTCCAGCAGCGCCTGATAGCTCAGCGATTCCTCGCCGGCCACGACCGCGGTCCGCGCCGGCGTGCGGGCTGCCGCCCGGGCGACGAGGCCGAGCATGGTCGCCGGGTCGCCGAAATCCCGGGTCGTAGCGTTCCACGCCGCGAGCTCCCGCTGTTCGTGGTCGGTGAGCAGCGGAAGCCGCGCGAGCGGCTGGGGATCGGTGGCTGCGGCCTCGAGCACCCGCACGAAGTGGCCGAGGAAGCGCGCGGCCGTCGGCTCGTCGAAGAGATCGGTGCGATACCAGAGTGCGAGGTCGAGCCCGGTGGTGTGCTCGGTCGGCAGCATGGTGAGATCGAACTTCGTCGCGCCGAGCTCGACGTCCACGGGAGTCCCGCTCACGCCGGGGAGCTCGAGGGCCGCCGCCGTCGCGTCCTGCATGGTGAGCACACACCGGTACAGCGGCGACTCGCGCCGGCCGCCCTCTCGCTCGAGCTCGAGGACGAGTGGCTCGAACGGCACGTCGCGGTGCTCGAGCGCTCCGAGGCAGGTCGTCCGCACGCTCCGGAGGAGCTCCGAGAAGCTGCCGTCGAGCCCGACGCGCGTGCGGAGCGGGAGCGCTCCCGAGAAGTAGCCGACGATGCCCTCAGTCTCCCGGCGCGTACGGCCCGCCACCGCGGATCCCACGGTGATGTCCTCCTGGCCGGCCCAGCGGGCCAGCACCGTCTTGAACGCGGCGAGGCAGACCATGTAGAGCGTGGCCTCGTGCTTCGCGGCGAGCTCCTTGAGCGCCGCCTGCAGCGCGGGTGGCAGCGTCGCCGCGACC
>JBOHSH010000258.1:0-26242 GCA_050733195.1 Gemmatimonadales bacterium | reverse complement strand
AACGGGGAACAGGGAACAGGGAACAGGAGGGAACGGTAAACCGCTAACAGTCGGCGGTTCTCCCGTTCCCCGTTCCCCGTTCCCCGTTCACTGTCCCCCGGTCCGCTCGACCACAGCCTCAATTCTCCCATAGGGCTCGCGGGTCGCGACGAAGATCTCGTCCCGGTTCGTGAGGCCGAAGGGCGACAGGTCCACGACGAGGTGGTGCTGGTTGGGAAGCACGAGCCGGATGTCCCGGATCTCGCGACAGGCCTCGAGGGCGGCCGCGCCCATGGCGTACAGCGTCTCCTGCACCGAGCGGCTGTATTCCCGGGCGAACACGTCCAGCAAAGCCTGGCGCGCGCCGGCCCAGGCCGCGTTCCAGTCCGCGGGGGCGGGCGCGTAGCGCCACACGGCGCTCACCTCCGTGGCGAAGATCCGGTCCGCCGTCTCGCGGAGGGTGGTGTAGTCGTCGCGCAGGAATCCCTCGAACCCCGATCCCGTGGTCTTAAGCAGTGCCAGGCCCTCCAGGCCGGCGCTCACCATCTCACCGCCGCGATCGATCGTCGCCGTCGCGATGCGCCGCTCCGCCGATCCCCGGGCGAAGGCGTGGGCGTGCGGCGCGCCGCCGGGCCGCAGGCGCTCCCACCGGTGCGACTCGATCCGGATGACCGCCGTGGCGGCGGCGGGGCAGGCGCCGAGGAAGTGCCGTCCCAGCACGAGGGCGAATGCCTCGGGCGGATCCACCGGATGCGAGGCTGCGAGCGCATAGACGGTGTTCTTCATCGTGTCGGTCGGCAGCACCGCGCGGTTGTCTCCGGCCCGATGCACTTCTTCGAATTCGCCCTGCAGCTGGACCTCGACCGTCACGTCCGCGAGCTCGTGGCGATCCTCCGAGCGGCCGACCTTCACCAGGCGCACGCCGGCTTTCCCGTACCCGTTCCAGGCAAGCCGGGCCGGCATCGCTAGCTGCCCCGGTAGGTGGTGTAGCCGTGGGGAGAGAGGAGCAGCGGAAGGTGATAGTCCCGCTCACCCTCCCGCACGTCCACCTCCACGGCGATCTCGGGGTAGACGGTCTCGCGTCCCGTCGCCCGGAGCCACTCGCCCGTCGCGAAGACGAGCCGGTACCGCCCGGGGCCGACGCCGCCGGCGAGCCAGTCCCGGACGCGGCCGTCGGCGTCGGTGACCGCCTGTGCTACCGGCGGGCCGGGACTCCCGGCTCGTTCGAGCCGTACCGGCACGCCGGCGGCCGGCCGTCCCAGCGCCGTGTCGAGTATGTGCGTGGTGATCCGGATCATCGGTCCTCGCCGATCAGTTTGCGCAGCCGGAGCATGGTGATCTTCGCCTGTTCCGCGGCGGCGACTCTCCGCTCCGTGTCCGCGTCGTTCCCGAGGCGTCGCTCGACGTCGCGCAGGATGTCTTCGGCCCGGAGGCCGGTCGCGCACACGACGTAAATGCGTCCGAAGCGGCGCTCGTACGCCGCGTTGGCCTCGACGAGGGCGGCGCGCACGCCCTCGTTCGCCGCCTGCGCGCTGCGCTGCTCGCCCGCGGACCACCCCGACGCCACGTGGCTGACGGGCACCCGGGTCTCGCCGGCCCCGATCCTCGGGTGGTGGGCAAAGGCCTCGGCCTGCTCGTCGTCGCCCAGGGCGCGCCACGCTGCCTCGGCTTCGGTCAGCAGGTGCTCCAGGGAGCGGAACGGCCGCCGCGCGACCATCCATCGCACCCAGGCCGAAGCCCCGCAGCAGTCGCGCAGCCGGCCCGCGGCCGCCTCCGGATCGAGCGCGTTGAGCTCGGCGATGGACAGACTCATCCGACGACTCTTCCGATCAGTCGGAGCCGCGCGATGCCGCCGTCGGGATAGATGCTGAGCCGGGCGTGCGTGGCCACGAGCGGACCGGCCAGGTCGAATCGATGCCGCGCGTGAGGCTGCAGCGGAGTCCTGGCGAGAATCTCGGCCCAGGTCACCCGATCGCCGGTAAGCGCCTCCGTCCCCGCGCCCGGCGCGTCACAGACCTCCAGCCGGGCGCTCCCCGGCGCGTTCCCCTTGTAGTGATCGGTGTCGATCTCGATCCGGCCGATCGCCCCGCGCGCGGCGAGCCGAACGATGGTCCAGTCGTGCCCCGGGCCGCGTCGCCTGCGCGTCTCCCACCCGTCGCCCATGTGGGTCGAGCGGCCGGGGAGGATCAGGTTGTGGCGGTGCCCGAAGAACATGTCGCTGCACGCGACGACCATTCCGCCCTGCTCCAGCGCGGCCAGGTCCGTGTCGGCACCGGGACGAAGCCTCGGGTCCGGTACCGGCTCGCCGTAGACGCGGAGCCGCGCGACGCCCCCGTCCGGATAGATGTTGAGGCGAAGGTGGGTCACTCGGCGCGTGTGCGAGACGGGGAAGGCGTTCTCGCTGTCTCCCCGCAGCGCGGATCTCGTCAGGATCTCGGTCCACTCGGCCGCCCGGCCCGACGCGACGGTCCCGGGATCCGGGACCCCGTTCCCGTCGATCGCGCACGCGTCGAGGGAGCAGGCTTCGGGATAGTTGCCGCGGAACCAGCTCGTGTCCACGACGACGCCGCGCACGAGGGCCGGAACGCCGAGACGGATCAGGCACCAGTCGTGGCCCGGCGTCCGCCGGCGCCGCGTCTCCCACCCGTCCATCCACTTGCCGCGCTCGGTGTAGACGCCTTCGCGCCACTCGGGCTTCCCCGCCTTGAGGAGGTTCTCCTTCGGGGCGAAGAACTCGTCGCTCGCGAGGAGGGCGGCTCCGCCGAGACGCTCCGCCGCGAGGTCGACCAGGTCCGTGAATGGCGTCATGCCGGGGTGGGGAGGAGGAGTTGGCCCTGTGCCGGCGGATCAGGCTCGCCCCGTCGGAAGATGGGGTGGCCTCGAAGGTACGTCGCCTCGGTCACCCCCGCGAGGCGCCGCCCCAGGTACGGCGTGAGGGAATGCCGATGCCGGAGCATCCCGGGCTCGACGATGAACTCGCGGTCCGGGTGCCAGAACACGAGGTCGGCGTCCGCGCCGGGGACGATCGCCCCCTTGCGACCGGCGAGCCCGACGAGACGGGCCGGCATCTCGCCCATGAGCGCCACCACGTCTTCGAGCGGGATATCGCGTTCGCGGGCGCCCGTCCAGACGGCCGCGAGCCCGAGCTGGAGCGACGCGATCCCGCCCCAGGCGTGCTGGAAGTCGCCCGTCTCGCGCAGCTTCCCCGCGGGCGGCGAGGGAGAATGATCGCTCACGATCATCCCCAGAGTCCCCGACGCGATCGCGGCCCAGAGCCGCCGGCGCTGCTCGCCCTCGCGAATGGGCGGCGCGCATTTGAGCTCGGTGGCGCCGTCCGGAATCTCCTCGGCCGCGAAGGTGAGGTAGTGCGGGCAGGTCTCCCCGCTCACCGGCACGCCGCGCGACCGCGCCTCGGCCAGGACGTCCGCCGCTTCGCCCGAGGACACGTGCACCACGTGCATGCGCACGCCGTATTCCTCCGCCAGGCTGCAGACGAGGCGCACCGCTTCGAGCTCCATGGCCACCGGACGCGAGGCGAGCCAGGTCTCGTAGCGACGCCATTCCCCCGACCCTGAGGACGCGCGCGCGGCGTGCCGGTCGAGCTCCGAGTGAACCATCAGGAGCGCGCCCTGCTCCGCCAGCACCGGCAGGCTGTCGCGAAGATCGCGCTCCGACACCGGCGGAAACTCGTCGACGCCCGACGGGACCAGGAAGCACTTGAACCCGAAGACACCCGCGTGATGGAGCGCCCCGAGCTCTTTGCGGTTGCCGGGCACGACTCCGCCGAGGAACCCCACGTCCACGCGACACCGGGTCGCCGCCGCCTCGCGCTTCGCGGTGAGCGCCGCGAGGGTTGTCGTCGGCGGCACGCTGTTGAGCGGCATGTCGAGCACCGTGGTGACGCCGCCGGCCGCGGCGGCGCGGGTCGCGGTCTCGAAGCCCTCCCATTCGGTGCGGCCCGGCTCGTTAACGTGGACGTGGGTGTCGACCAGTCCGGGGATGACGACCGCGTCGCCGGCTTCGACCAGGTCGGCGCCGGCCGCGACCTCGTCGAAGGCCGTCACCGCGGCGATGCGCCCTCGCGCCACGTGGATCGCCGCCGGCCCCATCCGGCCCGGCTGGACGACCCTCGGACCCCGGATGACCAGCTCGATCGTGGGTGCGGTCACGACGGCGAAGGGGGGGCGTCGCCGGCGGGTGCGCCGGGGGGAGCTGTGTCGAGCCAGAAGCGGCGGAGCAGGTTGCCGGAGACCCCGCGGCGATACGCGGCCGTGGACCGCACGTCGTCGATCGGGCGGATCTCCGCCTCGAGGATCCGCACCGCCTCTTCGATGTCGGCTCCCGACGCGAGCGCCGCTTCGGTACGCGGGAGCCGGACCACGGTGGGACCGACGCTCCCGAGCGCGAGGCGGGGCGCCGCCGTCCGCACCGCCGCCATCACGACCTTGGAGATCGCCTGCGCCACCCGGGTGCCGACCTTACGAAACCACTGAGTGCCGGCGACCCGGGGAATCTCGACCGCCTCGATCAGCTCCTCGGGCCGCCGCACGGTCTCACGGTAACCGGTGTAGAACTCTCCGAACGGCACCCGCCGCTCGCCGGTGGCGCTTCGCAGGATCACCACGGCGTCGGCGACGGCGAGCACCGGCAGCGTGTCGCCGGCGGGGGAGGCGTTGGCGATGTTGCCGCCGACCGTGCCGCGATTCTGGATCTGGATTCCCCCCACCTCGCGCGCGGCCTGGACCAGCATCGGGAGGCGCTGGCGCACGTGCCGCGACCGGATGAGGGCGGTGTAGGTGGCGAGCGCCCCGATGCGGAGCACGTCGCCGGTCACGGCGATCCGGTGCAGGCTGCCGACCCGCCAGAGGTTCAGGAAGCGCGTGGCCGGCAGGGTGCCGAAGTTGAGTCCCACGTAGATGTCCGTGCCCCCGGCGACCGGGACGAGACCCTCTTCGTCCCGGAGCAGCCGCAGCGCCTCCGCGAGAGTCCGCGGCTCCCGGAGCTCCAGCCGGTCGAGGGCCGTTCTCATGCGCGGCGGATCGCGCGGTAGATCGCCTCGTAGCCGGTGCACCGGCAGAGGTTCCCCGCCAGGCCGATCCGCACCTTCTGCAGGGTGGGCCGCGAGCCGAGCGTGATCGCCATCATGATCATCCCCGGCGTGCAGATCCCGCACTGCGCGCCCACCTCGTCCATCATCGCGCGCTGCAGCGGGTGGGTGTCCTGCAGTCCCTCGATGGTGAGCACCTCCATGCCCGACACCTGCGCCACCGGCACGAGACAGCTGCAGACGGCCTGCCCGTCGACCAGGACCGTACAGGCCCCGCATTCCCCCTCGCCGCACCCCTCCTTGGTGCCGGTGAGGCCGCACTCCTCGCGCAGCACGTCGAGGAGGCGGCGCATCGGCGCCGCGGTCACGTCCGTCTCGCGGCCGTTCAGCGTGAACCGCACGTCGCTTCCATGATGGTCTCGGGATCGGCGGGGATCCGGCGGACGTCGAGGCCGAGATGCCGGATGGCGTTGATCACCGCGGGCGCCGGGCCGTCGATGGGCAGCTCGCCCAGGCCCTTGGCGCCGAACGGCCCGCCGGGGTAGGGATTCTCGCAGATCACGACGTCGATGACCGGCGTGTCGAGCGTCGTCGGGATGATGTAGTTGGTGAGCTGCGCGTTGGCCATGCGGCCGTCCCGCATGACCACCCGCTCGAGCAGGGCGTAGCCGAGCCCCTGTGCGGTGCCGCCCTCGATCTGCCCCCTGGCCAGCGCGGGATGGATGGCCCGGCCCACGTCCACGACCGCGGTGAGCTTGAGCGGGTGGACCGTCCACGTTTCCGGGTCGAGCTCCACTTCCGCCACGTTGCAGCCCCAGCCGTAGGTCGCGTAGGCGTCGCCGCGGTAGAGGGTCTCGTCCCAGCGGATCCAGTCGGGCTGCTGATACTGCCGCGTGATGGTGACGGGTCCGTACTCCCGGAAGTGCGCCGCCGGCGACCGTCCGCTGAGGACGGCCCTCAGCTCCTCCGCCGCCCGCTGCAGGATCCGGCCCACGACCATGCAGGTGCGCGACGCCACCGTCGGACCGCTGTCGGGCACGACCCCGGTGTCGGGCTGCGCGACCTCGACCTGGTCGTAGGAAATGCCGAGCGCGTCCGCCACGATCTGCGCGTGCATCGTGCGGGTGCCCTGGCCGATCTCCGTGCTCGACGTGAGCACCCGAACGCCGGTGGCGGTGAGCTCGACCGAGGCCCGCGACGCGAGCTTGAGCTCGCCGCTGCCCGTGAACCCCGAGCCGTGATAGAAGAGCGCGACCCCGATGCCGCGCCGCCGCTCCCCCGCCGGAGACGCGTCCGCCGCCGCGCGCTTCCGCCGGTATCGCGCCCGGCGCACCGCGGCGCGCAGCACCCGGAGGGCGCTGCAATCCCCGCCCATCACCTGGCCGGTCGCGGTGGTGTCGCCCGGGCGGAGCGCGTTCCGCTCCCGCAGCTTGACCGGATCCATCCCGAGCGCCTCGGCGACGCGGTCCATGTGCGCCTCGACCGCGAACTGGGTCTGCGGCGCGCCGAAGCCCCGGAAGGCCCCGTTGGGCGGCGTATTGGTGAACATGGCGCGGGCGGCGATCCGGATGTGGTCCGAGCGGTACGGCCCCGCGGCGTGGATCGCCCCGCGCGAGAGGACGACCGGCGAAAGCGTCACGTACGCGCCGCCGTCGAGGATCACCTCGATGTCCATGGCCGTCAGCCTGCCGTCCCGGCCGATCCCGGTGCGGTGCCGCACGATCGCCGGATGCCGCTTGGTGGTCGCGACCAGGTCCTCCTCCCGGTCGTAGACCAGCTTGACCGGCCGTCCCGACTTGAGCGCGAGCAGTGCGGCGTGCGCCGCGATCATCGACGGGTACTCTTCCTTGCCGCCGAAGCCGCCGCCCGTCTCGGTCTGGACGACGCGCACGCGCGAGACCGACGAGCCGAGCAGCCGGGTCAGGGCGTTGTGCACGTAGTAGGGGCACTGGATCGACCCGTGCACCGTGATCCCGCCGTCCCCCGGCACGGCGATCACCCCGTTGGGCTCGATGTAGACGTGCTCCTGGTGGCCGGTCCGGTACTCCCCTTCGACGATCCGGTCCGCCGCGGCGAAGCCGGTCTCGAGGCTGCCCTTCTCGATGAGGATGTTCTTGAAGGCCCGGGGCGACGCGAGCGGATCGAAGACCGGCTCGCCCCGCTCCTCGGTCAGCACGACGCGCGCCTGGAGCAGCGCCTCGCGATGCTCGTGCGCGAGGAGCAGGACCGGCTCGGCCGTATGGCGGATCTCCCGCTCCACCAGGCAGGGCTGGTCCTCCTCGAGCAGCGCGATGACGTTCCGGCCGCCGGAGGGGATGTCCCGATGGTCCACGATGGTGAAGCCGGCCGGATCGAACTCGCAGCGTACGCCGGTGAGGATTCCGCAGGGCACCGTCGTGCGGATGGTGCGGGCATGGAGCAGCCCGGGAAAGACCAGATCGTCGGCGTACCGCGCGCCGCCGGTCGCCTTGCCGATCCCGTCCTTCCGCGCCACGCTCTGGCCGACCGCGGGCATGACGACTAGAACTGTCGGCCGAAGGCGACGATGAACTTGGTCTTTCGCCCGCTGTCGAACCCGCGGGCGACGCCGAAGGCGAGCGCGTCGCCGAACACGCCGATGCGGATGTCCAGCGAGGTGCGAAGCTCCTCCGACGCGATCGCGGCGGGAAGCGCCGCGCCCGTCTGGTCCACCAGCAGCTCGTCGGTGTTCTCGTCGTACCGGTCTCCGAGGGCCCGCACCGCGTCCCGTGCCGCCCGCCCGGACGCGTCGGCATAGGCGGTCTGGACGCCGATCGATATGGCCGGTGCCAGCGAGGGAAGGGTGACCGCCCCGATGCGGAAGGGGACGTCGAGGAACCCGAGCGGAGCGGTGAGCCGGACCCGGAGAAGCGCGGCCCGGTCGCCCGCGAACTCCTTGTACTCGTAGCCGGGGAGTCCCGCGGGGCCCCCCAGCTCGAAGAGCTGCTGGGGGGGCGGCGCCGAGCTGAAGGTGGCGCCGAGATGGAGGCGGGTGACGACGAAGACCCGCCGGGTGCTCTTCCGCATCACGAGCCGGGTCTCGATGCGGGTGTAGTCGAGGTCGCCGTCGCCCTGCTCGAGCTCGATCCGCGTGCCGATGCCGTCGCGCGCGAAGACCGGCGACACGTCGGGATTCCAGTCGAAGAGCAGCCGCGTGCGGAGGTAGTTCCCCTCGAGGATCCCGCGATTGGGCCGCAGCAGGCCGCCCAGAAGCGCGTTGTCCATGTTGCGGCTGACGGCCTGGTCGCGCGCCCAGCCGATCTCCGCCCGGAAGATGCTGCCGCGGTCCGCCGCGAGCATGCGCGTCGCGCTGACGCCGCCCGCCCACCGGTCCACGTAGTCCCAGTTGTCGTGCGAGATGAGCGCGCCCAGCGAGGGATTGTCGAACTGGTTCCGGAACTTGTTCGTCGGATCGAGGGACCGTCCGCCGGAGACGTCGAGCGTCCAGCCCTGACGCCTCCACTCCACCGCCAGCCCGCCCCGGACGGTGCTCTCCGACCAGCCCCACCCCGCCTTCCCCCGGACCGAGAGCCCCGGCGCGGCGTCGCGAAGCTTGTAGGCGAGGGAGAGGCCCGTGAACGGACCCTCGATCCGGTTGATCCGGATGAAGTCGCCCCGGTGCGTGCCCTCGAGCAGCAGGGTTGGACGCCCGTGAGGCTGGAGACGGTCGGGGCGGAACCGCTGAAAGTCGCTGCTCGAGGCGGAGCGCGTGACGCTCCCCTCCTTGGCGTGCCAGCGGTGGAAGTCGCGGAGCGAGTCCCGCGAGGCCGCGGTCAGGATGTAGCCGAAGGTGGAGGCCCCGATCGCGACCGGACCCAGGTTCTCGGTGCCGAGCGGCGTGACCTCGTGGAACGAGGTGATCACCCGGCGGGCCCCCCCGCTCCCCGCCGCCATCGACGACGACGACTCGATCTCGAAGCGCTGGCGGAGCGGCGCCCAGCCGCCGTCCGGCAGCGGCTGGTTCACGAGATCGATCAGCGTCATCTCGGGCTCGAACGATTCGGCGCTGAAGCGGAGGAAGCCTCCGCGCCGCTGGCCGCCCACCGTCATCAGGCGGCCGAAGAGCCGGACCGGCAGGTGCGTCACGGCGTCGAGCAGCAGCTCGCCCTCGAAGAGGGTCTCCTCGCGGTCCACGGAGTCGACCGGCGTCACCTCCACGCGGATGACGTCGCGATCCTCGGTCCAGCCCGGGATCCGCATCCGGACGACCGTGCCGGTGCCGGCGTACCGGTAGTAGCGCGCGCGATCGGACGCCAGCGGATGGACGACCACCACCGGCGCCTGGGGGCCGCGCATCGTCTCGGCGTAGCCCATGTTGCGGGGGCCGGTCCGCACGATCACGAGGATCCGCTCGCCGAGCAGCGAGGGCACGCACCAGCCGATCTGCAGGAAAGAGAGCCGGGAGAGCGGAATGGCGTTGGGGAAGCTGCGGGACCCGATGACGTGCTGCTCGAATCCGCCGCCGCTCGACCAGCGCGCGTGACTGCTGGTCTGCTCCAGGAGCGTGGCGCCCTCGATGCGCCCCTCCCGGCGGCCGAGCGTGGCCACCTCCGTTTCCATCGTGGCCACCCAGCCGCCGGGGGCCACGGCCGCGCGCCGCACCGCCTGCTCCGCGCGGGCCAGGACGTCGACCAGCCGGGCCTCCGGCTCGGGCGGCGGCCCGGGGATGGACTGCAGCAGGGCTAGGAGGGGGAGCACGAGCGGAAGTTATCGCCCGCGCTCCCCGTTCGGCTACCCGGCGGCCTTCCACTCCATGATCGCGTGGACGTTTCCCTCGGAGTCGTCGAAGAACGACATCCAGAGCGCCCCCTGAGGCGTCCGGTGGACCACATGGGGCTGGTCGCGAAAGCGGACCCCCCGGCCCGCGAGCGTCCGGTGCGCTGACGCGATGTCGGTCACGTTGAAATAGAGGACGGAGCTCGCATGGTCGAACTCCGGCGTCTCCGGCCCCGAGAGCATCAGGCGGACCGTTCCCGCCTGGAAGAAGGCCAGCCCCGGTGCGTCGAAGAGAAAGGGGAGGCCCAGGGCGTCACGATAGTACGCCGTGGCCCGGGCGATGTCCGAGGCGTGGACGGCGATCTGGCCGATATCGTGGAGCGGGGTCACGGGGGTCACGGGAGCTTCCGGGGGCGCTCTGGTGGACATGAGGACCTCCATCCGGTAATTTAGTTAGCACAGCTAACTAATTCTACGATGCCCGAGCCCTCCCGTCAATCCGTCCCCCCGACCCCCCCGACCCCCCCGACCCCCCCGAGCCTCACGGGCGCTATTCCGGCCGAGCTGCTGGGCGTGGCCGACCGGCTCCACTCCGCCGCGATCCGTCTCCTCCGGACGGTGCGGGAGACCGACCGCGCCATGGGACTCTCCGGCCCCCGGGCCTCGGCCCTGTCGGTCGTCGTCTTCAAGGGTCCGCTGACGATGGGCGCCCTCGCGGCCGCCGAGCAGGTGAAGCCGCCGACGATGACCCGGCTGGTGGCGGCGCTCGAGCGTCAGGGGCTCGTCACCCGCGCGGCCGACCCCGCCGACGGCCGGGTGCAGATCATCCGGGCCACGGCCAGAGGCCGCGCCGTGCTCCAGGCCGGCCGCAGGAGAAGGGTCGCCCGCATCGCGGAGATGCTGCAGGGATTGCCTGCCGGGGATCGCCAGGTCCTCGACCGCGCGGCAGACCTGATACGTACGATGAGCAACCAGCGAGATTGACTGGTCAACCGCCAACCGCCCTCCACACCTTCTCCCCGTCGATGCCGGCGGGCACGGCGACGCCGAGCCAGTCGAGCATCGTCGGGAAGAGATCGACCGTTCGAAGCGGGACTCCCGGCGGAGGGCGGTTGCTCCAGAGCGGAGTCTGCATGTGCGCGCGGATGAGGCTTCCGTGTCCCGAGCGGTGCTCCGGAATCTCGAACCGGTCGCGGAAGTCGTAGCCCTCGTTCGCGACCACCACCAGATCGCCGGTGCGGGAGGAGCGGAACTGGTCGAGGAGCTGGTAGGCGGAATCGGGATAGGGTGACGCCCAGCTCCGCTCCAGCCATTCGCGCGCGGTTCCGGTGAAGGGGCCGCCCGCCGCCAGCGGGTCGCCGGTGACCGGGATATACGCGATGTGTCCGTTGGTCTGGAGGAGGCGCGCCGATCCGCGGGCCGAGAGCACCGTCAGCTCGCCCGGCTCCTCCGTCTCGCCGGCCAGCATCGCTACCCCTGGCTCGGCGGCGAGCGCGGCGACGAGATCGTCCCGCGCGCCGAAGGCTTCGCGGTGACGGAGCTGCTCCAGCGGCCAGCGGCGCCGTCTCGGCACGTCCGGCTGGGCGTAGACCATCGCCGAGCCGTTCCCCGCCACCATGACCGCCGCCTCGGGATTCCGGGCCCAGACCACCGGATGGGCGAGCGTGCGCACGCCGCGGGTACGGAACCAGTCCGCGAGATCCAGGTGGGTATGCACGACGGAACCGCCGTGGTCGCTCACCAGCAGCACGAGCGTCTCCGCGAGCTCGTTCCGCGCCGCGAGGCGATCGAGCATCCGGCCCACGACGGCATCCACGCGCCGGAGCGCGCGCAGGACGCGCGGGGCGTCGGGCGCGGCCTGGTGGGTATAGCCGTCGACGGCCGGGAACTGGGCGAACACGAATCGCGCGCCCGACTCCACGCTCCTCAGCAGATGTCCCGCCACGGCCTCATCGGACGGCTGGTGCCATTCGGCGTAATGGGCCAGCGCTCCCCAGAACTTCCGCTCGCTCCGGCCGGGATCGCGGTCCTGCGGGAGACCGCGGGTGATCATGGTGAAGATCCCCACGCTCTCCGGGACCAGCTCGAAGACGGTGCGCACCTCCGGCGCGATGTCGCGATCGAGATGTCCGGCCTGCCAGCCGCAGTAGCTCCGCACCGCGTCGCGGCTGGTCCACCACCGCCCGTCGTACCGCTCCCGGTCGAGCCACCGGATGCTCGGCACGTTGCACCGGCCGGGCGTGCATCCGGTGAGGAAGGGGAGATACGAGACGCTCGTGGTGGACGGGAACGAGGTGATGGCGCGGGCGGTGCCCCCCCGAGCCACGAGCCGGCGCAGTCCCGGAAGCCGGCCCGCCGCGAGATCGGCCTCGGCGACGTCGGGCCGGAGGCCGTCCACCAGAAGGAGGATGCAGCGTCGCATCAGGCCACGGCGTAGGCTTCCATCGCGAAGTACTCCGCGAGGCCCAGGCGGTTGAGCGTTTCGGCGGTCTCCTTGTTCCGCGACTCCACCCGCTGCCAGAACTCCCGGTCGTCGAGGCCGGGGAAGGGCGCCGAGTCCTTCTGCGTCTGGTGCTTGAAGATCGCCTGGATCTTGACGTGCAGCTCTTCCTGGGAGAGCGGCACGAGCCAGGTCGCTTCGGTCACCGACCATTCCTGCCAGGCGCCGCGATAGAGCCAGACCTCCGGCCGGTCGGCGAGCCCCTCGAGCGCCCGGTCGATCGCCTCTTTGCACATCCGGTGGGTGCCGTGCGGGTCGGAGAGGTCTCCCGCGACGAACACGAGCTGCGGGCGGTGCTCCTCGAGGAGGCCGCGCACCACGGCGACGTCCCGCTCGCCGACGGGATCCTTCCGCACTTTTCCCGTCTGGTAGAAGGGCAGGTTGAGAAAGCGCGCGTGCGAGCCCGGGAGCCCGAGCGTCTCGATCCCGCTCACCGCCTCCGATTCGCGGATGATCCGCTTGATGTCCTGCACGACCGGCGCATCGACCTGGCCGGTCTCCTTGCGCGCGAGGAAGCTCCGCACTTCCCGGCCCATCGCTTCCACCGCCGCGCGGTCGGTCCCGCGCTCGTCGGCCAGGCGCTCGAGAAAGTCGACGTAGCGGCGCACGTCGTGGTCGAACACCGCGATGTTGCCGCTCGTCATGTAGGCCACGAGCACGTCGTTCCCGTTCTGCACGAGCTTGTGGAGGACTCCGCCCATCGAGATGACGTCGTCGTCCGGATGGGGCGAGAAGCAGATGATGCGCTGGCCCCGGGGCAGCTTGGAGCGGCCCCGGATCTTGGCGCCCAGCACGTTGAACACGAACCCGTTCACGGCGCCGGGCGACCCGAACCGCGCCACGAGCGCCGACATCTTGTGGTCGACGTAGTCGCGATGGGTGAGCTTGAGGATCGCGCGGCCCACGCGGCCCGACAGCCAGACGACCGCGCGCACGGTCAGCGCGTCGGTCCACTCGACCTCGTCCACCAGCCACGGGGTCGCGACGCGCGTGAGCTCGGCGGCGGCGGCGGTGTCGAGGTAGAACGTCGTGGCGGGATGCTGCTGGAGGAACGTCGCCGCGACCTCGGTGTCGAGGTCGCCCTCCACGGCGCGGCGCACGATGGCGGCCTTGTGCTCCCCCGTCGCCAGAATCGCGATCTCGCGGGCCTCGAGGATGGTCGCGACGCCCAGGGTGACCGCTTCGCGGGGCACGTTGGCCTCGCCGAAGAAGTCGGCGCCCGCGTCCCTCCGGGTGATCGTGTCGAGCGTCACGACGCGGGTGCGGCTCCGCGCCCCCGACCCGGGCTCGTTGAAGCCGATGTGGCCCGTCTTTCCGATGCCGAGGATCTGGAGATCGATGCCGCCGGCATTCCGGATGGCGGCTTCGTACTCCCGGCAGTGCGCCGCCGTCTCCGCGGGAGACAGGTCGCCGCGCGGAAGGTGGACGTTCCGGCGATCGATATCGACGGCCCCGAAGAGATTCTCCCACATGAAGCGGTGGTAGGAGTGGATGCTCTCGGGGTGCATCGGGTAGTACTCGTCGAGATTGAACGTGACGACGTCGCGGAAGGAAAGCCCCTCCTCGCGGTGCATCCGGATGAGCTCCCGGTAGACGCCGATCGGCGTCGAGCCGGTCGCGAGACCCAGCACGGGCGTCTTTCCCTCCGCCTGCCTCCGCCGGATCACGCCCGCGATGCGCTCCGCGACGGCCCGGGCCAGGCCCTCGTGCTCGTCGTGGGTCGAGACGGGAATGCGTTCCAGGGAGTGCATGCGGGGTGAAATATACGGGCGGGGCCGTGACCCCGCGGGTGACCGGTACCGGCCGCCCGGCGGCGGGTTCGCGGTGAGCGACGCGGTGGTGCGCGGTCCGTCGTTGGAATCCCAGTGGCGCGACAGTAGGCTTCCCCCATGCGAGTGTCACCCGTCTCCGCGGGCCTGATTGTTTCCCTGTGCTTCGCACCGCCCATCGTCGCTCAGCAGCCCGATAGCGGCGTGGTCCAGATCGTCGTGAAGGAGCCGATGGGGCCGGTCGAGGGGGTGCTGATCCGAGCCGCGGGGCGCAGCACGCTGACCGACGCTGCTGGAAATGCCCGTCTCACCCTGCCCGCCGGCCGCCAGGCCCTCTCCCTCGCTCGCATCGGATACCAGCCCCGGCGGGTGACGGTCCTGGTGGTGGCGGACAGCGTCGTGTCGGTCAACGTGGCGTTCGCGATGGCCGACATGGCCATGGAGCTCGAAGAAGTCCGGGTCACGTCGACCCGCATCGAGCGGCTGGCCGGCGACGCGCCCATCCGCGTCGAGGTGGTCGACGAGATGGAAGTGGACGAGAACACGCTGATGGCGCCCAGCGGCATCACCATGCTGCTGAACGAGACCCCCGGCGTGCGCGTGCAGCAGGCGTCCCCCACGCTGGGCACCGGGAGCGTGAGGATCCTCGGCCTGCCGGGACAGTACACCGCCATGCTCGCCGACGGCTTGCCGCTCTATGGCGGCAGCTCCAGCGCCCTGGGTCCGCTCGACATTTCGCCGGTCGATCTGCAGCGAGTCGAGATCATCAAGGGCGCCGCCTCGGCGCTCTACGGCGGGCAGGCGCTGGGGGGGGTGATCAACCTGGTTTCGAAGCCCCCCACCGGCAAAGGCGAAGTCCTGCTCAACCGCCGCACCCTGGGGGTCACGGACGCCGCCACCTGGCTGAGCCGGCGTCTCTCACCCGCTGCCGGCGTCTCGCTGCTGGCGTCGGGCACGGTGCAGGCCGCCGAGGACGTCGATGGTGACGGGTGGGGAGACCAGGCTCGGGCGCGCCGGTGGGGCGCGCGTCCCCGTCTGGCCGCGGTCGACGGTCGCGGCCGGTCGCTGTTCGTGACCGCCGGCTACGGGTACGACAAGCGCGACGGCGGGACCTTCGGCGATGCGCTGGTCCCGGATGGGACTCCGTTCCGCGAAGGATTGACCAGTCACCGGGCGGACCTCGGCGCGACCGCTGCGGTTCCCCTCCGCGATTCGGGGAACGTCGCCGTGCGCTTTGCCCTGTCCACCAGCTGGCGCGCGCGCCGCTTCGGGCCGGGACGGGCCGAAGACGACCGGACCTCGACCGGCTTTCTGGAGCTGACCCGGGCGATCGCCGGAGGCGGCGGCGCCACCGTGCTCGGCGCGGCCGCGCAGCTCGATCATTTCAAAAACGATGGGAACGGCAGTTACGACCATCGCTGGCTTACGCCGAGCCTCTTCGTGACGACCGAGCGCCCGCTGGGTCCGCTGACGTTGTCGGCCAGTGTGCGCGGCGACGTGCATCCGGACGCCGGCGTTCAGCTCACCCAACGGCTGGCCCTGCTGGGCAGGCCGGCCGAAGGCTGGTCCGTGCGGGTGAGCGCCGGGACCGGATTCTCGGCGCCGACGGCCGTCACCGAGGAGACCGAGGCCATCGGACTCCGTGCCGTCCGGCCTGTCGCCGAGCTCGAGCGGGAGCGGAGCTTCGGCGCGATGCTCGACGTGAACGGGGAGCTGGCCGGCGCGGAGCTCCTGGTCACCGCCTATGGGTCGTTCATTTCAAATGCCATTCAGCTGGCCGATGCGGGCGATGGCAGCGGCGAGGGCATCCTGCGCAACGCCGACGGCATCACCAGAATCGGCGGCGTGGAAGCCGCGGCGGTGTGGCGCTTCGGGGCGGGTGGCAAGCTTCTGTTGACCTACGGCTACTCCCGCGGCAGCCGGTCCGACGCCGTGACCGGCGCGCGCGAGCCCGTTCCGCTCCTGCCCCGGCATCGCCTCGGCGGAGACCTCATGTACGAGCGTCCGGGGAAGTACCGGTTCGGGATCGAGGGCATCTGGTACGGCGTTCAGGAGCTGGATGACAACCCGTTCCGCGCCCGGTCCAGGCCGTATCTGTATGTCATGGCGATCGGGATGCGCCAGTTCGGGCGGCTCGAGGCCGTAGCCAACTTCGAGAATCTCCTGAACGTGCGGCAGACCGACACGGATCCGCTGGTTCGGCCCACGCCGGCCACCGGCGGGCGATGGACGACCGATGTGTGGGCCCCCCTCGAAGGCTTCATGGCCAATGTCGCAGTCCGGTATCGCTGGTGAGCAAATCGGCGTGCGGACAGTGGTGAGGTGAGACTCCGCTCAGCCGATCTCCAGGACTTGGGCGAGCGGGCAGGAGAATCCAGGAAGTATCGCCTCCCCAACGAGCGCGCCGCCGGCGGCAATCAGGCTCTGGGTGCCGTTGCTCCGATAGACGGTGGCCTGGGATCGGGCGGGGTCGATGACCCACACCAGCCGCGTCCCCGCTGCCAGCCAGTCCGACACCTTCGCCATGACGTCCGCGGGCCGATCGTCGGGCGACAGGATCTCGGCGAGGAGGTCGGGTGCCACCGCCGCGTATCCGCGCCCGGGGATGGCAGACCGGCGTTCCCGGCTCAGAAACGCGACGTCGGGCGCACGGACCGTGTCCGGATTTGCCTCGATCTTGAACCCGGTGTCCTGGCTGAACACGATACCGAGCTGGTGCTTCCGAACGAAATCGCTGAGGAAGTACGCCAGGTTTGCCGCCACGGCGCCGTGCGCCGACCCGGGGGGCTCTCGTTCCACGAGCCTGCCCCGGACCAGCTCCGTTTGCTTTCCGGGATGCTCGAGGCGCGCGAGGTCATCGGCGGTCAGCCGGGGCGGTGTCGAATCGGAGGCCGGCATAGTCTGTTGAATCTATCGTCGCAGTCCGGCGGCCTCCCATCCAAAAACCGCGATGGACCCGACCGACGCATCCGCTGACGAGGGCGAGGCCATCTGACCCTTGTCGCGTCAAACCGTCAACCGTCACCGTCAACGCTGTTCCAGGTTCCCTATCCGGTACTCCCTCCAGTCCTTCCAGTCGAAGTGCCACCACTCCGACTCGAAGACCGTGAACCCTTCCGCCTCCATCGCCTGCCGGAGCAGATCGCGGAGCCAGCGCTGACGGGACGTGCCGCCGGGGTAGTCGGGAAACGAGCGGCGGGAGAACTCGTCGTAGCCACCCGGCATCTCCACGGGCATGCCGCTGCCGAGCTCGTACAGCGTGAGGTCCACGGCGGCGCCCCGGTTGTGGCGCGACCCGCGTGACGGATCGGCCACGAAGCCTCGCTGGGCCTGCGGGGTCGCCTCCCAGAACATCCAGGTGACGGACCAGGGGCGGTACCCGTCGTGAATGAGGAGGCCGTAGCCGGCTTCCCGGAGCCTCCGGTGCGCGCGAACGGCGGCTTCCGCGGCGGGCCGCTGGAGAAACGCCCGCGCGCTGCGGTAGAACGCCGCGCCGAGAAAGTTCCGGGTGGAAGCGTAGCGGATGTCCAGCTTGATCGTGGAATCGAGCGTGACCAGCTCGACCAGCTCGCTCGGCCGGAAGCTCCCGGTCTCCACCGGCGGCGTGGCGCGCGCCGCCTCGGCCCGGAGGACCTCCACCGGCCTCATCGGGGTGATCCGGAACACGGCGCCATCCTCGGCGCCGAGCGCCCGGCGGAGCAGCACCGAGTCGCCGATCAGCATGCCGGCGGCCCGCCCGCTCGATCCCCGCGCGAACCGCACCGTCGCGCTGTCTCCCGCCGCGTCGGCGCCCCGGTAGCGGTCCCGGCCTCGGCGCTCGAGCACTCGCTCGCGAAGCGAGTCGAGCCGGAGGACGAGCCGGCCGTCCCTCTCGAGCACCATCGCTCCGCTTCCGTACTCGCCGATGAGCCCGAGCCACTCGGCGGGAGGCGGAGCCGGCGGCGCCGGCCGCTGGGCGAGGGCGGGTGCGGCTGCCGCGCCGAGGAGCAGCAGCGAAGCCGTCACGGACTCCCGCACGATCGCTCGAACCGCCCGGTTGTCCGTCAGGGATCCAGTCGCCGCGCGATGAACACGCCGGCGGGCTGCTTGAAGTGCGCTTCCGTCACCTTTCCGGATGCATCCATCACGAACTGCAGCGAGTAGCCCTGCAGTCCCTTGACATTGAACTCGTTGCGCCGGTCGGGCAGCAGCGTGTATGGCGGCTGGCTGCCGATGATCGCGACGAGCGTGGTGCCCTGCAGAAGCACCCGCACCGAATCCGTCGGGAGCCGGTAGCGGCCGGACAGCCGCTCGAGGTAGGCGGGGTCTTTGAGCTCGCGGTCCGGCTCGCGCACGAACACCAGCGGCTCGACGGTCGGCTCGATCGGCACGGCGACCGCGTCGATGTCCCCCTTGAGGTTCGTGCGGAAGTTGAACTTGAGGTCGGCGAAGGTGGGATCGTCCGGATTCCGGAGCCCGTTGAAGACGTCGTAATGCCAGTGCTCGAACGTGACGGGAATCCGGTTGAACATCGCGGTGAGCCGCTCGCCGCTCAGGCCGATCGCGATCGTTCCGAAGCCGGGATGGGTGTAATCGCCGGGGTAGGCGCCCAGAGGATGCGACGGGCTCGTGCCCGCCACCCGGACCGAGGCCTTCCGCTGCTCGGCCTCACGGTTGGAGCTGTCGGCCCGGGCACGCGCGGCCAGCGCCTCGCCGTTCCAGTTGCGCGGCGGCAGCCCGAAGATGCGGTCCGACGCGTGGCGGAGCAGCAGCATCGGAAGCTGCGAGCCGTTCTGGTTGGTGAGGATCACGAAGCCGATCCGCTCGTGCGGGAAGAACCCGACCAGCGCGGAGAAGCCGTCGATGTTGCCGCCGTGCTGGACGAGATACTTGCCCCGGTAGGTCTGCAGGAACCAGCCCAGCCCGTAGTTGGTGCCGCCCAGCTCACGATCCTGCGGCATGCCGCCGATCGGCATGTGCGGTGCCCACATGTCGCGGAGCGTCGCCGCGCCGATGACGCGCCGCCCGCCGGCCATGCCGCCGCTCAGGTTGAGCCCGACCCACTTGAGCATGTCGTCGACGTTGGAGTTGATCGAGCCGGCCGGCCCGATGAGGTCGATGTTGCGAAAGGGGAGCGGCGTGATCGTATCGCGGCGCACCGCGTAGCCCCGGGAGAAATCGCCCGTCTTCGCCGACTCGACCACGGAGAAGTTGCTCGAGCGCATGCCCAGCGGCTCGAAGACCAGCGTCCGCGTGGCCTCCTCCCACGACGTGCTCATCGTCCGCCCGGTCAGGTAGCCGGCGGTCAGGAACATCAGGTTGTTGTACTGGAACAGCTCGCGCAGATCGCGGCTGGCCGGCAGATGGGCCAGGCGCCGCACCACCTCGTCCCGGGTCGAGGTGGTGTTGTTGTACCAGACCAGGTCGTGACGGGGAAGACCCGAGCGGTGCGTGACGAGGTCCCGCACCGAGATCCGCTCGCTCATCGACGGATCCTGCAGGCGAAACTCGGGGAGGTAGGTGCGCACCGGCTTGTCCCATTCGAGCCGTCCCTGATCGACCAGGAGACCGAGTCCGAACGCGGTGAACGCCTTGGTGGAGCTTCCGATCGCGAAGAGCGTCGCGGTGGAGACGGGGGTGCGCTGGTCGCGGTCGCGGTATCCGTGGCCGCGGGCGTACACGACCTGGCCGTCCGCCACGATGCCGAGGGACAGCCCGACGACCTTCCAGGACGCCATCGCCGAATCGACGAACGCCTCGAATCCGCGGAGCGCCTGCCGGGCCGCGTCCGATGGGCTTGCCCCGGCCCGCATCCAGAACGGGAAGTTGCGGGCGTGCTGCGTGAACGTGCCGGTGATCACGGCCGAGTCCCTGGCGATGACCCCGGCCATGGTGGGGTCGCCGGGCGCGCCGGGAATGGCGAAGCGGATCGAGTCCCCGGCGATGCGCAGTCCGGAAAGCGGGAGGTCGCGGGCGTTCTGGGCCGGGATGGAGATGTCGCCCGAGTACCCGGAAGGCCCGTGCGCGATGTCGATGTCGAAGGCGAGCTCCTGGGCCGGCAGCCGGATGGCGCCGGTCCAGTGCCCCACGAACCGGTCGGTCTGCTGCGCCTGGAGCGCGACGAGCGCGAGGAGAAGTCCCAGCATGGCTACGGCCTCGGTCGAGCCCGGAACTGCTCGTAGAGCTTCGTGTGGCGGTCGTTCCACGGCATCAGCTGGCCGCGGATGAAGACGTGCTTGACCTGGGTGCGGACGTCGAGCGGATCGCCCGTGGTCACGAACAGGTTCGCGGTCTTTCCGGTCTCCAGGCTGCCCAGCCGGCTCTCGACGCCCAGGATGCGCGCGGCGTTGATCGTGAGGGCCTTGAGCGCCTCTTCGGGATCGAGCCCGTAGGCCGTGGCGAGCGCGGCGTGGTAGGGCAGGTTCCGGCTGCTCCCCTCGCCGCCGTCGTCGCTCTGGAAGGCGATGGTGACGCCCGCGCGCGCGAGCACGCCCGGCGTGGCGTAGACGGCGTCGTACGGAAGGTCGCGCTCGGGCGTCCGGGTCATGGGCCCCACGATGACCGGGATCTTCCGCGCGGCCAGGGTATCCGCGAGGTAGAACGCCTCGGTCGCGCCCCGCAGGACCACCTTGAGGCCGAAGCTGTCCGCCAGCGCGAGCACGCCCCGGATCTGGCTTTCCGTCTGCACGTCGAAGATCACCGGCATCGTCCCGCGCACGACCTCGGCGAGGGCCGTGTAGGGGAGGTTCGCCTTCTCGTGCGTCGCGACGGCGGTGTAGGCCTTCGCTTCGCGCAGATACGCCGTGAGCTCCTGGACCTGCCGGTTGGTCTGATCGGCGGCCTCGCCCTGACCGGCCCCCCCGCGGCCGCGAAAGCGGCCGCCGGCCACGCGGGGATAGGTCATCGACATCGCCGCGCGCGGCAGCACCGCCATCTCGTCGGGCGTCCAGCCCGCGAGATCGATCAGCGCCGCGCTGCCGCGGATCACGCCGCCGTCGGCCGAGGTGAGGAGCGAGGTGACGCCGTTCACCCGGGTGATCGGGAAGTGCTCCGAGTGCGGGTTCACCGCGGTGAGGGCGTTGTTGTGCGGATGGAACTGGCCGACCTCCTGCAGGTCCTGGCCGCCCGGCACCGAGCCGATCTCGACCAGGCCCAGCCGTGCGCCCAGGTCGATGAGGCCGGGGTAGACGAAGAGGCCGCGGCCGTCGATCACCTGCGCGCCCGCGGGGGGCGTGACCCCGGCGCCCACCGCCTCGATCCGGTCGCCGCGGATAACGATCGTCCCGCCCGTGATCCGGGGCCCGGCCACCGGGACGATGGTCGCGTTGGTGATCGCGTAGGCGGGTGCGCGCGCCGCCGGCGCCTGCGCGACGAGGGGAGCGGCCAGCAGCCCGCTCGCGAGCGCCGAGAGAGCGAATGGGCGGTTCACCGGTCACCTCCGTCCGTCGTCGTCACGCGGGGTCGGCGCTTCAGGCTTTCCAGGAAGTGTTCGAGCGTCGGGGCTTTGGAGCGATCGAAGAACACGCGGCCGTCGATCAGCGTCATCTCGACCCGGCTGGCGGGAGCGAAGGGGTGGCCGTTGAAGATGGCGATATCCGCGTCCTTGCCGACGTCGATGGAGCCGACGTACTTGTCGATGCCCAGCTGCCAGGCCGCGTTGAGCGTGATCATCCGGAGGGCTTCCTCCTCGGAGGCCCCGCCGTACTTGATCGCCTTCGCCGCTTCCTGGTACAGCCGCCGCGCCCGCTCGTCCGAGTCGGAGTTGATCGACACCTTGACGCCCCGCTCGGCCATCAACGCCGCGTTGTGCGGGATCGCGTCGAACGCCTCGAGCTTGTACGCCCAGTTGTCGGCGAACGTCGACGCCCCGGTCCCGGCCGCGGCGATCTCGTCCGCCACCTTGTAGCCCTCGAGGACGTGCTGCAGCGAGGAGATCCGGAAGCCGAAATCCTTCGCCACCTGGAGGAGCATGTAGATCTCGTCGGCGCGGTACGAGTGCGCGTGGACCAGCCGCTTCCCGTCGAGAATCTCGCCGAGCGCATCGAGCTGGAGGTCCCGCGCCGGCGGCACCGGCTCCGGCGTTCCGCGCTTCCACGCCTTCCGGGCCGCCTCGTAGGCCTTCCACTCCGCCTGATACTCGCGGGTGCGCGTGAAGGCGTCGCGCAGGAGCTGCTCGACGCCCTGCCGGGTGCGCGGATAGCGCTGAGTCTGTCCGGGGAGCTGCGGGCGGTTCGTCTGCCGGACGTTCTCGCCCAGGGCGAACTTGATCCCCTGCGGCGCCTCCGCGAACAGCAGCGAGTCGACGGGGAGGCCCCAGCGGAGCTTCACGACCGCGTTCTGGCCGCCGATCGTGTTCGCCGATCCGTGCAGGATGTTGAGCGTCGTCACCCCTCCGGCCAGCGACCGCCAGAGGCCGATCCCGTCCTCGCGCAGCACGTCCGCGATCCGCACCTGGGCGGTGATCGATCGGCTGCCTTCGTTGATGGCCTCGGCCGCGCTGTGCGAGTGCGCGTCGATGATGCCGGGAATGACGTACTTGCCGGTGCCGTCGATGGTCTGGGCGCCGGGCGGCACCGCCACATTGGGTCCGACCGCCGCGATCTTCCCGTTCCGGATGAGCACCGTGCCCTTCTCGAGGGTGCCCCGGCTCGCCGTCAGGATCGTGGCGTTGGTGATCGCCACCAGCGTGCCGGCGGGCGGCACCGGGACGCTGAGCGCGGGACCGGCGGCCGCCGCCCGCGCGCTGTCCGGCGCGGCGCGACCGGCCGGCTGCTGCGCGACGAGGGAGCCTGCCAGCAGCGGCAGGACGACGAGGGCGTGGCGCATCATGGCCTCCGCTCCGCAGTGAAGGTGGCGTTCCCGAAGTTGCCGAGATCGGCGGTTCCCGTCATCCGGTTGCCGTCGACCTCGCCCCTGTAGCTCATCGTGACCGACTGCCCGCCGATCGTGAGTGTCGTGGACCAGCTCACGTTCCGCCCGCTGATCTGCCCGTCCGCGACGTCCTGGCTCCCGAGCTGGCTCGTCATCGTCCCCGAGAAGCTCGCGCCCGACTGCGTGAGGGTCACCGTGATGTCGAGCGGACCCTGGGGAGAGTTGAGCACCATCGCCCAGGTCCCGCCGACCTGGGCCGCCGGAGCGCCGACGCCTCCCGGAGCGCCGCCGGCGCTCTGCCCCGAAGCGGGCGGCGGCGCCGCCTCGTAGCGGATCCCGTCGATGAAGACCTCGCGCACGCGGGCCGACTCGGCCAGGAGGTCGCCGTCCGAGACCACGAGGTTCGCGATCTTCCCCGGCTCCACGCTGCCCAGGACCTCGCCGGCGCCGGCGATCTCGGCCGCCCGGATCGTGAGCGCCTGGAGGGCCGCGTCCGCGGGAAGTCCCGCGGCGATCGCCTTCCGCACGTTGCCCAGGAACTCCGCCGGCCGGACACCCCCCGACGCGAGGGCGATCCGCACGCCGGCCTGGTGGAGCGCCGCGGCGTTGCCCTGCGCCAGCCGCTCCGACTCGCGCGCCCAGGCGGCGCTGTCGCCGGCGGGAGGCCGGAGGCTGATGCGATAGGACCAGCGCGTCATGTCGGTGGGGCGGGGAAAGCTCGTCGACACCACCGCGGTCGCGCCCTGGAGCGCGTCGACCGCCTGGAAGCCCTCGGTGGCGCCGACCACCGTCAGCTTGAGGTCGAACTCCCGCGCGAGGCGCACCGCGCGGCGGATTTCGTTCTCGTTGTTGGCCTCGATGAACGCCGGCAGCTGACCGCGGACCACCGGGACGAGCGCCTCGAGGGAGGGATCGTTGGCCGGCCGGGTCATGCCGCGCGGGTTCTGCTTCCAGCGGTCGAGGAGGATCGCATGGCGCTGCGCGTCGTAGAGGCGCTGGCGCTGATACGCGATCACGCCGAGCAGGGTGCCCGGATAGTCGCCCTGCACGCCCTGGTAGCCGATGTGGGCCGCGACCGGCGCGCGCACCACCTCGCTCGCGCCGGCGCTGTCCCGGAGGGGAATGAGCGCCGACTGTCCCCGGAAGAGCCCGCGGGCGGGAGCCACCAGCACCGCGGTGATCCCGGCATCGCGGAGCGGCCGGATCTCGGCCGGGGGGATGCGCAGGTCGGCGAGCACGCTCTTCTCCGGCTGCGTTCCCGGGCGCGGGCCCGCCGGCGGGTTCCCGGCCCCGCCCCCCCCGCCCCCGCCGCCCTGGCCTGGCTGTGCCGCGGGAGGCGCCGGAAGTCCGAGCGTCGAGGTGAGATCCAGCAGACCGGGCGACACCGTCCGCCCCGCGAGATCGAGCACCCGCGCGTCGCGGGGCACGGTGACCTGCGGTCCGACGGCTTCGATCAATCCGTTGCGGATGACGATCGTGCCCCGCTCGATGACGCCGCGGGTGACCGTCTGGATTCGGGCATTCGTCAACGCCCAGGTGCCCTGCTGGGCGACGAGGCGTGCGTTTCCGCCGGCCGAAAGAACGAGGGCGGCCGCGGCCAGCACGACGCGATCCGCCGGGACGAGACGCATGGACGGCTCCAGAGGGGGAATGGGAGTTGGCACCGTGGTCCGGGGCCCGGGGAATCTACGGCGACCCGCCCGTCCGGGCCATCTATAATTACGCGCGACCATTCGCCGGAGTTGATCGTGGAGGTCCAGGTCTTCGGCGTGCGGAAGGACGCGGCGACCCGGGCCGCGCTGCGCTTCTTCGCGGAGCGCCGGATCCGCATCCACTTCGTGGATCTCGCCGAGCGCGCCGCCTCGCGCGGCGAGCTCTCCCGCTTCGCGCAGAAGTTCGGCGTGGAAGCGCTGGTGGATCGCGCGGGCCGGCGCTTCGCCGAGCTCGGCCTGGCCGCGGGCCGCTATTCGGAGACGCAGTGGCTCGAGAAGCTGGTCGCGGAGCCGCGACTGCTCCGGACCCCGCTCATCCGCTACGGGAGTCAGCTCACCGTCGGATCAGAGGAAGCCGTCTGGCGGCAGTGGGCCGACCGGCGCCATCTTCCTCCGTCCCCGACTCCGTGAGCCGGACCCGTCGCCTTCCGGCTCTCGCTCGGGCTCGTCACCGCGTTCCGGGAAGGACACGCACCATGCGGTTGGGTACGCTCCTCGCGGCGGTCGTGGCCGCGACGCTCATGGCTCCGGCGCTCGCCGCGCAGGCCCCCCGTGACTCGCTCCCGAACGGTGTCACCGCGGAGCGGATCGCCAGGGGCCGCGACCTGTTTCTCGGCGCCGGCCTGTGCATGGCGTGCCACGGGGCGGACGCGAAGGGGGCCGTCGGCCCCGATCTGACCGATACGCTCTGGCAGCATCACAAGGGGAGCTACGAGGAGATCTACGCCCAGCTCGTGCGCGGCATTCCCGCCGAAGAATCCAAGAGCGGCACGCTGATGCCGCCCCGCGGCGGCTCCTCGCTCACCGACGACGAGCTCCGCGCCGTCGCCGCGTACGTCTGGAGTCTTTCCCGCAGGAAGACCTGAGGCTGCCGGGCAGCGCGGCGGCCTGATCGCCTACCCGCCGTGCATGCGCGCCAGTCGGGCGCTGTGCCGCGCGTGCTCCCGGGCGGCGCCCGCGCGGGTCAGGAGCGACACCAGGATCCCCGTCAGGAACGAGAGCGGAATCGTGACCAGCGCCGGGTTCTTGAAAGGGAACGGCGCGCTGCTCCGGTGCAGCAGGTCCACCTGAACCGTCGGCGAGAGCCAGATCAGGAGCAGCGTGGCCACGGCCCCCGTCACCATGCTGGCCACGAGACCCGCTCCCGTGGCGCCGCGCCAGAGAATCGAGAGCAGAATCGCCGGGAAGTTGGCGCTGGCCGCGATCGCGAAGGCGAGCGACACCATGAACGCCACGTTCTGCCCCTGGAACGTGATGCCGAGCACGACCGCGAGCACGCCCAGCGCCACGACCGCGATCCGCGCGACGCGGAGCTGCTCGGTTCCGGGGGCTTCGCCGTGTCGCACCACGTGCACCCAGAGGTCGTGCGACAGCGCCGCCGCCCCCGAGAGTGTGAGCCCCGCCACCACGGCGAGGATGGTGGCGAACGCGACCGCCGCGATGAATCCGAGGAAGGCCTGACCGCCGACCGCCTGTGCCAGCAGCGGCGCCGCCATGTTGCCGCCCGCATCGACCGCCCTGATCGCGCCCTGCCCGACCAGCACCATCGCGCCGAAGCCGAGGATGAACGTGAGCAGGTAGAAGCCGCCGATCAGTGCGGTCGCATACATCACCGACACGCGCGCGGTGCGGCCATCGGGCACCGTATAGA
>JBOHSH010000257.1:0-1830 GCA_050733195.1 Gemmatimonadales bacterium | reverse complement strand
GGCTACATCTACCCCAACTTCAACGCCCAGGTCACTTACAGCTCCCCCGCGAACAAGCAAGTCCAGTTCAGCATCGGTGCGTTCCAGCCGTCGGTTGTCGGCGCGTTCGATGAGACCGCGATTCCCCGGCTCGAGGGCGAGGTGGTCTGGAAGAGCCAGGTTACGCCCAGGACCAAGAACAAGTTCATGGTCTGGGTGGGCGGCGAGTGGCAGAGTGCCAAGGACGCGGCGGACGTCAGCCTCTCAAGCGTCGGCGCGACGGCCGGCGTGCGCGCCAATCTCTCGGACCTGACGGTCGTCGTCGCGGCGTACACCGGTAAGGGTATTGGGCACGTGCTTGGACTCGGCGCCAACTCCGTGAGCGCCAACGACGAAGGCCGTCCGGCGGACGGCGGGTACGCTCAGGCCACCTACAAGTCGGGCAAGACGACTGTCGGGCTCAGCTACGGAGTGACCCGTCTAAAGGGTGCCGACGACGGCGCCGGCGGCGACGTCACGGACGCGCTGCTTTCTGAGCTGCAGATGTGGACCGGCGGCATTTACTACCAGTGGACGAGGTCGCTCAAGCTGGTGGGCGAAATCAGCCGCGAGCGCAACGACCTCTCGGGCGGCCCGAACCGGACAGACGTGTCCGGCGGGTTCATGCTGTTCTTCTGAGCCGCTGCAGGCACGGGAGTAACGAAGAGGCCGGGATCGCTCCCGGCCTCTTTCGTTTACTTGTACCGGTAGGTGATCCGCCCACGCGTCAGGTCGTAGGGCGACAGGTCCACCGCGACCCGGTCGCCCTGGAGGATGCGGATGTAGTTCTTCCGCATCTTGCCGCTCACGTACGCGAGCACGGCATGTCCGTTTTCGAGCTTCACGCGGAACGTCGTGTTGGGCAACACTTCGGTCACGGTGCCCATCATCTGAATCGCGTCACCGGCCACGCTGGTCGTCGACTCCTTCCCGTTCAGGCGCTGCGCGGGTCCATGGTCGCATCCCGCGGGGGATCGAGGCCGCGCGCGATGTACGAGGCGTGCCGGCCGCAGACGGCGCAGGTCAGGCTGATGCGCTCCGCCCGGGGCGCCGGGTCGCCGGGCGGGGCGGGCCGGCGGCGGGGCACCCGGTGGATGCTCCGGGTGCAGCACGACGGGCATACCAACGGCTGGTGCTCCCGGTCGGCCGCGATGAGCGCCAGCGCTTCCGGGGCCCGAAACTCCTTGATCCCGCGTCGACCCACGGCGGACTCGCCTCCGGCCGTGCAATCTAGCCGCGTCCGGAGGCGGGGCAAAGGACGGCCCGCCCTCATTCTTGACGGCCCCTAGGAGGGCGTTGTAGCTTGGCGCGACCTTTACCCTCGGAGCGGGGTCCCGATGCCAGCCGAGCTCGGCGGATCGCAGATCTCCTCGCTGCTCGAGACCCTGCCCGGGATCGCCAGCGTCCTGCGCAGTCCCGTCGCGGACGCGCTGATCCGAGCGATCCGTGCCGCCGTGGGACTGGGCGAGCTCGCCCCCGAGGACGCCGAAGAGCTGGTGCGGTATGCCGTGCGGCGCGGCCTGATCGGCGCGGACGAGGGCGACCGGGTGCTCGCCGAGGTGCAGGAGGCGCTCACGGTGCGGCACCGGAGCAGGCCGGCCAAGAAGGCGAAGCCCGCCGCCCGGAAACCGAAGCGGAAAGCCCGCCGCTAGACTCGGAAGCCCCGGACCACCCCACGCAGCTTCTCGGCCGCCTGGAGCAGCTCGCCCGCGGCCGCGGCCATTTCCTGCGTCGAGGCCCCCTGCTCCTCGGTGGCGGCCGTGACCTGCTCGGCGCTCGAGGCGTGGGAGACGGCCCGGCCCACCACCTGCC
>JBOHSH010000256.1:0-4505 GCA_050733195.1 Gemmatimonadales bacterium | reverse complement strand
CTCCGGGCCGTTGCGCTCGCGGCCTGGGTCCTGGCCGCGGCCGGCCTGCGGCTCCCCGGAGGGCCCACGTCCATCCGGCGGGAGGGGATCTCGATCATCATCGCGCTCGACGTCTCGAGCTCCATGCTCGCGGAAGACTTCGCCCCGGCGAACCGCCTCGAGGTGGCCAAGCGGCAGGTCGCGGCGTTCATCCGCGGTCGGGAGGCGGACCGCATCGGGCTGGTCGCGTTCGCCGGCGACGCCATCACGCAGATGCCGGCCACGCTCGACTACGCCGTGCTCCAGCAGGCGGTGCGGGACCTGCGCGTGGGCGTGCTGGAGGACGGCACCGCGATCGGCAGCGGCCTCGCGACGGCGGTGAATCGTCTCCGGCGGGTGCCGGGTCGGTCCAAGGTCGTCCTGCTGCTGAGCGATGGCGAGAACAACCGGGGCGCCATCGACCCCCGCACCGCGGCCGCCGCCGCGGCGTCCTTCGGCGTAAAGGTCTATGCCATCGGCGTCGGCACCATCGGGGAGGCGCGGATCCCCACGGGCCGCGGGCTTACCGGCTTCCGGTACGAGATGCTGCCGGTGCGGATCGACGAAGCGCTCCTGCGCGACATCGCCTCCCGCACCGGCGGCCGTTACTTCCGGGCGACCGATGCTCAGGCGCTGGCCCGGATCTTCGAGCAGATCGACCGGCTCGAGGGCACCCCGTTCGACGAGCGGCGCCGCCGCCTGGGCGACGAGCGTCCCGCGCCGTTCCTGTTCGGCGGGCTCGGGCTCTTCGCCACCGCGCTCCTGCTGGCCGCCACGCGCATCGTGCGGGTGCCGTGAGCGTCGACCTTCCCTTCCTGCTCGCCGCCGCCCCGCTCGTGGGGCTGCTGGTCTTCTTCCTCGCCCGGCGCGCGCGGGGGGCTCGCCAGCGTGCCTTGCAGGCGTGGGCGCCGGGGCGCGTCGCCGAGCGCAGTGCCGGGGAACGCGCCGGACCGCTGCTCCTGGCCGGTGCCGCGCTCATGGCCACGGTGGGTGCCGCGGGACCGCGCTGGGGAAGCTCGGAGATCGAAGTGGAGACCCGGGCTCTCAATCTCGCGATCGGGATCGACATCAGCCGGTCCATGCTCGCCGAGGACGTCTCGCCGAGCCGGCTCGGCCGCGCGATCGGCGAGGCGCGCCGCCTGGTGCAGGATGCCCGCGGGGACCGGCTCGCGCTCCTGGCCTTCGCCGGACGGAGCTACATCCTGACTCCGCTCACTGTGGACGACGGCGCCGTCGCGCTTCAGCTCGACGCGCTCGACCCCGAGATCGCGAGCGAGGGCGGCACCGATCTGTCCGCGGTCCTGGCCCAGGGCCGGAGCCTCCTCGAGGCGTCCACGGAAGGCGGCGCGCGCGTCCTCGTGATCTTCACCGACGGCGAGACCCACGATTCGGTTCAGGCGGCCGTGCGGGCGGCAGCGGCCCTTCGGGAGAGCCGGATCACGCTGGTGCTGGTCGCCGAGGGTGACACGGTGCCGGCGCGGATCCCCGTGCGTGACGAGCGCGGGGCGGTCACCGGCTGGCAGACCGATGCCGACGGCCTCCTGGTGCGGACCATGCGCCGCGACGTTGTCCTCCGTATGGTCGCCGACGCCGCGGGAGGCGTGCTGATCGGATCGGAGATCGCCGACCAGGAGGGGGAGATCTGGCAGCTGGTCGCCGGCCTCGAGCGCCGCGCGGCGGAATCCCGGCGGCGGAACGATCTCGTCCCGCGCGGATGGATCTTCGCGCTCGCCGCGATTGCGGTGCTCGCGGTCCAGGCGCTCCCCCGTCGCAGCGCGTCGCTCGTCGCGCTGGCGCTGGCGCTGGGCGCCGGCACGCTGCCCGCCCAGCGCCCGGTGTCCGGGCAGCGCCTCCTTGCCCGCGGCGATACCGCGGCCGCCGCCGTGGCGTTCGTGCGCGCCGGCGCCCGAAGCCGGAGCCCCGACAGCGCCCTCTTCAACGCCGGAACCGTCGCGCTCGCCGCCGGAGACCACAAGGCCGCCCGCGACCTGCTCGGCGCCGCGAGCCGGAGCCTCGATCCCGAGCTGCGGTTCCGCGCCCTCTTCAACCTCGGTCTCAGCGACCTGCTCGAATCCCGTCGCGACACCGCGAAGCGTATCGCGCTCGAAGACGAGGCGGCGCGGAGCTTCCGCGAAGCACTGCTGCTGGAGCCGTCCTCGCGGGAAACCAAATGGAATCTCGAGCTGGCCCAGCGCCGCACGCCGCCGCCGAGCGGCGGTGGCGGCGGCGGAGGAACGCCCCCTCCGCCGCGGAATCCTGAGCAGCCCCAGCCCCGGCCGTCGGCGGGCGCGCTCTCGCAGAGCGAGGCGGAGCAGATCCTCAACTCGGTCGAGCGAGCCGAACGCGCGGTACGGGGAGAGCTCTCCCGCAGGCGGCGGTACGCCCAGAGCTCCGCGGGGAGGGACTGGTGACGGTGCTCCTCGGACTCGCGCTCGCGCTGCAGGGCGCGACGCTGGAGGTGACGGCGACGGCGGAGCCGTCCCGTGCCGTCGTCGGGCAGGAGGTGCTCTACACGCTGCGCGCCACGGGGCGTTCGACGGCGGCGTTCCGCGCCGACACGCCCACGCTCGACGGGCTCGCGCTGCTCGAGCGGAGGGAGCGCACCGACGTCGTCTACGGGGCGCGGGTCCCGACCCGCGCCTACACGCTCGAGCTGCGACTCCGCGCGGAGCAGATCGGCACCTGGACCATCGGTCCCGTCCGGGTGGAGCAGGGGACGGTTGCCGGGTACGCGGCGGCCGTCGCCGTGTCGGTGTCGTCGGGAGGAGGAAGCGGCACGCCTCCGGGGGTGCTGGCCCTCGTGCAGCGGGTGCCGGGTCCGTCGGGGGCGGGCCCCTCCGTCACGACCGTCGTGTCCCGCCGTTCGGTCTTCGCCGGCGACCAGCTCGACATCCTGACCGCCGCCTGGCTTCCCCGCGGGCTCCGGGTACGGCTGCGGCAGCCTCCGTCCCTCACGCCGCCCACGCTCGCGGGGGTCTGGGCGGCGCCGGCTCCGGGCGTCTCGGGCGCGGTCGCGAGCCGGATCGTGGATGGAGAGGTGTACGATCTCTTTGTCGCCTTCCAGACCGTGTTTCCGCTCAACGCGGGCGTCCTCGAGATCCCGCCCGCCCGGCTGACCTGGGCGGAGCCGCGCCGGCGCGCCGGTGAGGAGCGGCGGCTGCAGGTCTCGAGCGAGCGGCAGAGCATCACGGTGCGGCCGCTCCCCACGTTGGGCCGGCCTCCGGCCTTCGACGGGCCGGTCGCCCGCGACCTCCGGATCGAGTACCGGCTCGGGCGCTCCTCCGCGCGGGCCGGTGCCGTGCTGCCCGTGGAGGTCGTCATCAGCGGCGACGGCAATCTGGCGCTCTGGGCGGAGCCCCGCGTCGTCTGGCCGGCGGGGTCCCGTGCCTATCAGGAGCGGGTCGAGGAGCGCCAGCGCTCGGGCACGATCCGCCGGAGCGGGACCAAGGCGTTCCGCTACGCCGTGGTGCCGGATTCCGCCGGGACCCTGGCCCTCCCGGAGGTCGAGTACCAGTACTTCGATCCGGATCTCGAGCAGTACCGCTCGGTCCGGGTGGAAGCGCTGGCCGTGCCGGTGGTCGAGGGCGAGGTGATCGGCGACCGGCGCACCGCTCCGCTCCTCTCCGTGCCTAACCCGCCCACGCCGGCGGAGCGGGTCCGCTGGCTGCCGCCGGCGGTACGGATCGCCCTCGTCGGCGCCCCACTCGCGCTCCTGGTGGTCGCGGGCGTGCTCCGGCGTCGGCGGATCGTGCGCCGGGAGCGCCCGCTCCGCGCCGAGGAGCGGCTCGCCGCGCTGGTCCATTCCGTCCGGCCGGTGGCCGGCGCGCTGGATCCGCCCGCGCTGGTGGCCGCGCTCCGCCGGCGTGGCGTCGATCGGGCGACCGCGCACGAGGTCGTCTCGCTGCATCGGGAGGTGGAGGCGGAGCGTTACGGTCCCGCGGGGGCCGGGACCGTGACCTCGGCGCTCGCCGGCAAGCTCGACGGGGCGCTGAGCCGGCTTCCCGCCCGGGTCTGGATTCGCGGGCTCAACCCGCTCTTCCTGCTCGCCGTCCTGGCCGCGGGCCCGGTGGAGGCGCAGAGCGCGAGGGATCTCTACCGGGAGGGACGCTACGCGGCCGCCGCGGACAGCTTCCGCAAGGTCGCCGCCCGCACGGATCGCGCCGGGCAGTGGTACGATGTCGCCGCGGCGGAGTGCATGGCGCGTCGAGACGCGCACGCCGCCGCGGCGCTGCTGGCGGCCTACGGCCGCGCTCCGCGGGCCGCCCACGTGCAGCGGCTCTGGACCCAGCTCGCCCGGGCGCACGAGCCGCTGCGCGGTGTCCGGCCGGTATGGCCGTTCACCCCGGGCGAAGCGCTGCTGGCCGCGATCATCGCACTCTGGCTGGGCACGCCGCTCCTGGCGTTCGGGCGCGGCGCGATCCGCACCACCGGCTGGCTGGGTCTCGGCCTCGCCGCCGCGGCGGGACTCGCGGGCGCGGCCCTCCATC
>JBOHSH010000255.1:0-18512 GCA_050733195.1 Gemmatimonadales bacterium | reverse complement strand
CGTCCCCAGGAACGCCACGCTCTCCTCGTCGTCGATCTTGTGCACCCGGAACTCGGCGTCCAGGCGCACGCCGTTCTCGATCTCGGTCCGCTTGAGGAGCCCGATCTCCAGGTACTTTCGCCGCGAGCGGTAGAACACGCTGTCGTGCCCCGCCGAGTTGTAGTTGTTGTCCCCCTCCTGCGAGAGAAAGTCCCGGCCCCGCCACCAGATCCCGAACAGCTCGAACCACCCCTTGGGAGTGACCGCCCCGCGCACGTACCACCCCCGCCCCTCGTCGGGCCGGCCGGACGGCGCATTCGGATCGATGTCGCCCGAGCTCCAGAGCCGGTACACGCCCAGCGCGCCGCGCCCTAACCCGCCGAGCCGGTCGGACACGGTGGCGCCCACGCCGTAGGCGATGTTGTTGGTCACCGGCACGCCCGCGTCGAAGAGCTGCCCGCCGTGGTGGAGCCCGTGGAGCTGGGCCTCGAGCGTGAGTACCCTTACCGGCCGGGCCCGGAGCACCCAGCCGTAGTCGAAGACTTCCCGCTGCTCCTCGGTGTTGAGCTTCTGCCAGTTGAGATAGACGTCGAGATCCCAGTGCCGCCGGCGCTCCACCCACTGCAGGCCGTACTCGATCGGCCGGGTCAGCTCGAGCGTGGTGACCTGGAGCGGCTCCAGGAAGCCGTGCCTGCGCTCGGGAAACAGCGTACCGAAGGTCCCCGCCGAGCCGCCCCTCCGGTACCGGAAGGCGATGACCGGCTTCACATCGGCGAACGTGGTATCGCCGAAGCGATGCTCGGCGAACGCGCCGGCGATGAAGCTGGTGCGGCGTCCGGTCCGGAACTCGAGGAAGGTCGTGAGCTGGCCGCCGAGCAGCGTTTCGCCCACGCGATAGGGAGTGAAGAACTCGGTGTTGTCGCCGAAGAGCGTGGCGGTGGTGCGCCAGGCCAGCCGCTGCGCCTCCAGCGGGACCGCACCTGCCAGGAGAAGCCCCACCGCGGCCCCGATCGCCGCGGCGGAGCGCAGCCGGAGCCAGGTCAGGCCGGCCTCATGGCATCGGCTTCCGCACGACCGTCACCGTCATCGAGGAGGGATACTGCCGCGAGTGGTGGAGCCGGTTGTGCGCGACGACGCCCTCCTTCTCGTCGTAGTTCCTGCCCCCGGTGTTGAGGTTCCGGTCGAAGCGCGGGAAGTTGCTGCTGCTCACCTCGATCCTGAGGCGATGCCCGGTCTCGAAGAAGTTGCTCGTGGTGAGCGGCGAGAGAGTGACCTTGTAGACCTTTCCCTTCTCCATGAAGACCGGCGGCTTGTCGTATCCCTCGCGATACCGCACCCGCTGGATGGTCTCGTCGAGGTTGTAGGCCCGGCCGTCGGGATAGACGTCGAGCAGCTTGACCGTGACGTCGGTGTCCCTGGCGTCGGACGACACATATAGGGTCACCGTGACGGGGCCGCTCACCTCGGTGCCTTCCTTGAACGGCTCGCTCGTATACACCAGGATGTCCGGCCGCTCCTCCATCTTCCGCTGGTCGAACGAGCCCCCCTGCACCGCGTTGCCGGTGCAGCAGACGTTCCCGCCGTACGACGGCACCGGGTTCATCGGGTCGTAGGTGAGCTCGTCGGGCCGGTCGGTCGACGGAGGCCGGGTCGCGAGCACCCCGTCGCCATTCAGCGTATTCGCCTTCCCGCCGCTCGAGAGATAGAGCGTCACCGGCTCGGACCCCGCCGGCGGCCAGGTGTCGCTCGTCTGCCACTTGTTGACGCCCATGGTGAAGTACCGGACCCTGGGCGTCGAGTCGAGCAGGCCGTTGTTCTCGCCCTTCAGGAACCGGTCGAACCAGCCGTAGGTGAGCGCCGCGTAGTCGTAGCGGGCGTCGCCCACGCTCCGCTCGCCGACGACGGTGTTCTCGGTGGCGCGGGTGTAGGCGCAGTGGAGCGTCGGCGCGATCACGGCGTACTGCTGATTCCCGACGTCGGGCCGGGCCGTCTTCCGCACGTGGTTATAGAGCGCGAGGTTCGGCCCGACGGACACGTCGTACCACGACATCATCCAGAGCCCCGGCACGTTGATCGGCTTGTCGTCGTGGTAGAGGCCGCCCTTGTACCAGGCGGAGTCGTTGGGCTCGCGCTGGACCATGCGGCCGCCCGTGGGCACCGGCATCGAGTCGGCGAAGATCCCGCGCGGGCTGCCCGCCGCCTTCATGATGTCCATGACGGGGAGGTGCCGGAGCGCCTGCGACCAGTCCACCGGCGGCGCCTGCTGCGCCAGGTCGAAGAGCCGCGACGCGCGGATCAGCTCCTCCTGCGTGGTCCCCTGGGGGAACGTCGGCCGCACCTGATTCTGCTGGCCCGCGAGCCAGGCGATGAAGAGCATCTGGATCGCGCCGCCGCGGTACCAGTTGCCCTGTTCGTACCACGGGCCCACGCGCCCGACGCCGGCCCCGAAGCCCTGCGGGATGATCGCCGCGAGGCCCGGCGGCGCCATCGCCGCGACGGCCATCTGCCACTCCGCGGTCGAGGAGCAGCCGATGAGCCCCACCTTCCCGCTGGACCACGGCTGCTTCGCCATCCACTCGATGGCGTCGTAGCCGTCGCTCGTCGGCGGGCCCAGGATGTCGTAGCTCCCCTCGGAGAAGAAGTGCCCCCGCTCGTTCTGGCTGACGTAGGCGTAGCCTCGCTTGATCGCGGCCAGAATGCTGGACATGTCGGCCGGCACGCCGTTCCGCACGTCCCAGTAGTTGAAGTTGTAGGGCGTCTTCACGAAGATGATCGGATACTGCTTCGTGGTATCCCTGGGGCGATAGACGTCCGTCGCCAGGCGGATGCCGTCCCGCATCGGCAGCATGATCTTGCGCTCGATAAGGGCGAGCGAGTCGAGCTCCCGCTCCAGCGCCCAGCGGCGGGCCCTGGCCTCGGCCGTCATGCCGCCGCCGCCGCCCTGCGCGTGGGTCGCGCCCGGCAGGGACAGCAGGAGGATCACGGACGAAAGAGAACGAAGGCTCACGCCGCGCATGGAAGGCTCCGGTCAGGTGCTGGAGAGCAGAAAGATACTGTCTTCAGCGGCAGCGACGGGTAGATTGCTGAACCATGCGGCGAAGGGGTTACTGATCGGTCGCACTGGAGGGTACGATGGAGAGAATGGGACTCTTCTACACCACGGTGGAGATCGAGAACCTGGGACAGCGCGGCATCCGCCGTTCCGTTCCCGAGGTTCTGGTCGATACCGGGAGCGAGTACACCTGGGTGCCCAGAGACGTTCTGGAGTCAGTGGGAATCACGCCGCAGAGGACGCAGACCTTCATCGTCGCCGACGGGCGGCGACTCGACCGCGACATCGGGTTCGCTCTCGTGCGCGCGGGCGGCACCGAGGCACCCGACCTGGTGGTCTTCGCCGAGCCGGGTGACATGGCGCAGCTGGGAGCGCACTCGCTGGAGGGTCTCAACCTCAAGATCGATCCGGTCCAGAAGGCGCTCGTCCCCGCCGGGCCGGTGATCGCGGCCCGGGCGGCATAGCACCCGAGCTGCTCCTCAGCGGCCGGCTGCCAGCGCGCGCGTGACCGACGCGAGCGCGCGCACCTTCGCCTGATCCGGAGACGAAGCCGCCTCGGCGTCGAGCTCCGTCGCCAGGCGAGTGAGCGCGGTGCGCCGCGCCGGCCCCGCCTGCCGCTCGGCCGCCGCCAGCGCGCTCCGCAGGGCGTCGATTCGCGCGGAGGCCAGGCCGTTCGACCGGGCCAGCTGATCCAGATACGCCCGCGCCATCACGAAGTCCGCCGGCCACTCGAGCTTCGGCTGGGTCTGCACGTTCAGCACCTCGAAGCGCACCAGCTTCGCGGCCGCCAGCTCGTTCTCACTCAGATACTGGCTCGCCACCAGCTCGAAGATGTCGAGGCCGCGCGCGATCTCGGAGCTGTAGATGTGCCCGTTGTGCCAGTACGCCGACCAGGAGCCGGCGAACAGCATCTTCGTCGAGTCCATCGGGCCCCGGTCGAAGAAGGCGATCTCGACCGGCTTCGCCGGATCGGTCCAGTCGATCACCGAGATGCCGCCCTGGTACCACCCCTGCACCATGAGGTCGCGCCCGGGCACGGGGATCAGCGACCCGTTGTGCGCGACGCAGTTCTCGAACGGCGTCTGCGCCGCCGGCAGCTTGTAGTAGCTCCTGAACCGCATCTTGTCGCCGTCGAGCACGAAGATGGCATTGGCGCCCCACTCCACCCGGTCGGTGACGCGGCAGCGCGGACCGGTGCCGCCGCCCCACTCGTCGGTGAACATGATCCTGGTGCCGTCGTTGTTGAACGTCGCGGAGTGCCAGGCGCCCATGTTCGAGTCCGCCACCGCGTCGATCCGCCGCGGGTTCACCGGGTCGCTGATGTCCAGCAGGAGGCCGTAGCCGCCGCAGGCGCCGCCGGCCCGGCCGATCGCCGGATAGACCGTGATGTCGTGACACTGCGTCGGGCCGCGGCCGGCCATGTCCGGCGGGCCGCTCACCATCCGGTCGATCACCGCCTGGATGCCGCCTCGAAGGGCCGCGCTGTCCGCAGCGGTCGGCGCGCCGGTGCCGCCCCGCGCCCGCACGACGCTGTCCAGCATCGGACGGACGAACCCCGGGGGAAGCACCACCTCCATCCCCTGCACCGTCGCGGTGAACATTCCGCGGGCCCGCGCCTCCCCCGCGACCTTCGCCGCCGCGGCGATGTCCTCCGGCGCCTCGGGATGCCGGCCCGGGTCGGTCAGCTGCTCGAAGATCCTGGGCGAGCTCACGATCGCGGCCTGCGACGGGTTCGCGAGCGGCACCTTGATGACCTCGATCCGGAAGAGCGCCGTGTTGGGGTCCCGCGGCGACTCGGCGCAGCCCGGCAGCTCGCTCGGCGAGCGGACCGGGCCGGAGCCGGAGACGTAGACGTAGACGTCCGCCGAGTCGCGCGAGTCGGTCACCAGCGTGTGCGTGTGCGAGCCGCGGCAGGTCTGCACGCTCGTGATGGGACGGGGCTTCGAGATGTCGGTGATGTCGAAGATCCTGATCCCGACGACCCGCTCCCGGCTCACCGAGTCCTGGATGCCCTGCGCGCCGCAGTCGAGCCGCCCGCCCGGGTCCTCGACCGACACGAAGAGGAGATTCCGGTGTACCGACACGTCGTTCTGCGCGCCCGGGCAGACCATGGCCAGCACCTGTTTCGGCTGCGCCGGGCTGCTCACGTCCCACACCTGAAGACCCTGGAAGTTTCCCTGGATCACGTACTGCCGCGCGAAGGCGAGGTCCGAGTTCATGTACCGGAAGTCGCCCGGTGAGGCGCGGAACGGCTCGGCCGCCGGCGTGTTTGAGACCAGCCGGAGATTCCAGGCGGCTTCGGCGGCGTTGGTAATCCCGGCGCGGAGCCCGACGCGGGGGTCGGGTGACGGAGCGCCGGGCACGACGTTGGGATGCGCCTGGGCGGTCAGCACGGCCGGCACCGCGGCCGAGGCGAGGACGATGGCGAACGAGAGGCGCTTCACGGGCTTCTCCCTGCGTGTGGTAGGGTCACCAGCATGCGCGCCATGCGGTCGATCTCCGCGCTCTGGTCGGCATGCATGTCGGAGGCGAAACGGTAGACGATTCCGTCCTGCGCGGCGCCCGGGGCCCGGAGCAGCCGCTCCACCATGGTGATCGCACCCTGGTGGTGCTGGATCATGAGGGTGACGAACAGCCGGTCGAACTCGGGGCCGCGCGCGGCCTCGAGCTCCGCGAGCTGCGCCGCCGAGAGCATCCCCGGCATCGGGGCGGCCATGCCGTGCGTCATGTGCTCGTGGGCCGAGTCGCCGCTCGGCACGGAGAGACGGCGCTCCCGGAGCCAGTTCTGCATCGCGGCGATCTCGTCCCGCTGGGAGACGATCACGCGCTCCGCGAGAATCCGGACCTGCGGGCTCGAGCCGCGCCCGGGCACCAGGCGGGCCATGGCGATCGCCTGACCATGATGCCCGATCATCCCGGACATGAAGAGCGAGTCCGCGGTGGTCCAGGCGGGCCGCTGGGCGGAGACGCCGGGCGCGATCGACAGAAGCAGAAGGAGAGCAAGGCGTCGCACGGAGGACCTACTCGGGCAGCAGGCGCTCGTTGGCGGCGCCGAACGCGAATCCTGGCTGCGGGCCACCACTGATCACGTAGACGGCCTCCGCGAACGAGGCCGCGCCGAGACCGTGCCGCGCGGTGGGCATCGGGGGCAGCCGCTCCCAGCGACCGGTGGACGGATCGAACCGCTCCGCCTCGTCGAAGGTCTTCGACTGAATCTCGCCTCCGAACACATAGACCCGCCCGCGATGGGCCACGACCGCGATACCGCTCCGGCCGGTCGGCACCGCGGGCCCCAAGGTCCAGGCGCCCGTCGCGGGATCGAAGATCTCGTGCGTCGTGAGCTGCATGGTGGTGCTGTTCCGTCCCCCCATCGCGTGAATCCTTCCACCGATCACGGCAGCGCCGAGGTGATTCCGCGAGGTCGGCATCGGCGCGAGCCGAGTCCAGGTATCGGCGGCGGGGTCGTAGACCTCGTGGGTGGCGACCGAGTTGTCCGACTGGGGCGCGCCGTGCTCGTGCGGAGGGAGCCCCGCTCCGCCGGCGACGTTCCCGCCGATCGCGTGGATCTTCCCGTCGGCCACGGCAACGGCGAGCGCGCCGCGGGGCGTGGGCATCGAAGCGCCGTCGCGCCAGGTGCCGGCCGACGGGTCGTAGATGCGCACCGCGCCGGTGGGGGCGAAGGTGTTCTCGTGAAAGCCGCCCACGATGTAGAGCTTCCCGCCGACGGCGGTGAAGCCAGCGTGGTTCACACCCTCGGGGATGTCTCCGGCGGTGGTCCAGCGGTCGCTCGCGGGATCGTAGGCGAACATCGTGCGCGGCGCTGACGGCGCGCCGGCCGGCTCGCCGCGGAAGCCCCCGATGACATAGATGCGCCCGGCATCGGTCGCGACGCTCACCTCGGTGCGCGCCTCGGGCATCGGCGCGCGGGTCTCCCAGCGCGCGGGGACGGTGTTCTGGGCACCATCCGCAGAGCCGCAGGCGGCGAGCAGGAGACCGAGGATCGGGCGGACCGGCATGGCCCCTATCCTAACGTCACGATCGCTTGCGCGCGCCGGGCGTCTGCGCTATACTGAACCATATGGTTCAGTATTCGGGCAGCCTCGATCGCGCGTTCTCCGCCGTGTCCGATTCCACGCGCCGCGGAATCCTGGAGCGCCTGGGCCGGGGCGAGGCGTCGATCAGCGACCTCGCCCGGGCCTTCGGCATGACGCTCACGGGCGTGAAGAAGCACGTGCGGATCCTCGAGGAGGCTGGACTGGTGACGACGGAAAAGGTCGGGCGGGTACGAACATGCCGGGTGGGCCCGCGCCGGCTGACTGACGAAGCCACCTGGATCGGGCGGTACCAGGAGATGCTGGAAGGCCGCCTCAACCGGCTCGGGGAGCTCCTCGAGCGCACCCAAGGAAGGGCACGATGACGACCACGCTCAAGGCCGCCAAGGTCACCACTCCGAGCGACAGGGAGATCCGCATCGAGCGCGTCTTCGACGCGCCGCGCGACCTGGTCTGGCAGGCCTTCACCGATCCCGAGATGCTGGCGCAGTGGTGGGGCCGGGGCAACAAGCTCGTGATCGAGCGCTTCGAGCCGTACCGGGGCGGGCACTGGCGCTTCGTGGAGCACGGGCCCGACGGCATCCACGGCTTCGAGGGCCGGTTCCGCGAGGTGAGCCCCAAGGACCGGATCGTCCGGACCTTCGAGTGGGACGGGATGCCGGGTTACGTCATCGTCGAGACCGCCAACTTCGAGGACGAGAGTGACGGGCGCACCCGGGTGGTCAGCCACTCGCTGTTCCACACGACCGAGGAGCGCGACGGCATGCTGCAGGCCGGCATGGAGGGTGGGCTCAACGAGAGCTACGCCGCCCTGGACCGGCTGCTCGCGAAGCTGGTCTGACGAAGGATGGGCCGAGGCCGTGCCGGGTCGTCCGGCGCGGCCCCGGCCGGCCGGCATTACGTTGCCCGGCAGGAGGGGGGCCGATGTCCAGTCGTCTGCAGGTCTACGAAACGCCCGGGATCACGGTGACGTTCGATCCCACGCTCTGCCGGCACGGCGGGGACTGCGTGCGCGGGCTGCCCGCCGTGTTCGATATCCGGCGGAAGCGCTGGATCCGTCCCGAGAATGCGTCGCCGGAGGAAGTGGCCAGTCAGGTCGCGCGGTGTCCGTCGGGAGCGCTCCAGAGCTACCCTCCAGGCGAAGCGCCTCCCCGCCGCTGACCGCGAACACGAAGGACAGCTACTCGAGGTTTTCCTGGATGAACCGCGGGCTCAGGTGCACGTCCAGCTGCACCAGCGGCCGTTCACCGATGCTGGTGAACTTGTGCGCTTCGCCCGCCTTCACGACCAGGATATCGCCCGGGCCCGCTTCCAGCTCCTTCCCCTCGACGATCCAGCGAGCTCCGCTCCGCCGCGGCCCGGTAGTGTCACCACGCTCTTGGCCCTCTTACGGCTTTACGCTCGCCGCAAGGAGACCTCACTGAGCAGTCTCCATTGATGTAGGTATGGATGAGTGCGGTACGGTCGTTCTCAGCTGCTTTCGTCTCAACGATCTGGCTTGTTCAACACGATGCCGTAGGCCGTTCGTCGCTCTGGACGTCGTTCGCTACAGCTGTGGTTTTCGCCTCCAATACTGCTTACGCCTTGGGCCAGGCTCAGAAGCGCCCCGTTGTCGACACAATCACGTACGAGCTATCAGCTCCTGGCAGGACTCAGGGCCTTTCAGTCGCTGCCCACCCGACCTTGGAGATTCTTACACCGGCAACCGGAGATGGGGCCGGGTTTCACCGGATAAGGGCGATCACTTACCAAGCCGACGGCACGCTCATCGTGGCCAACGGCGACCCTCCCACTCTCTACTTCTTCAACGGCAAGGGTGGCCTTCTCAGGTCAGCCGGTCGCTACGGGGGCGGTCCAGGCGAGTACACTGAGCCTTCGTCCGTTCACCTGCTTCCAGGAGACTCGCTCCTCGTATTCGATCGTTTCGCCCGGCGATGCACCATCCTTGGTCCGGAAGGAAAGTACGTCCGATCGTTCATGCTGGATCCCCCATTCAAGAGTGCCGGGCCGACCCTCACTGCAACCTTGAACGACGGAACGGTTGTCATCGGCTACGGTGACATACCGGCGTCCCGGCCTGATCCCCGCCCGAAGTACTTTACGCAACGCCTATACCGGTATACGACTGCGGGGCGTATGGTGAATGAGGTCCGGCGGATGCCCCTCGGCGAGCACTTCGTCCAGCAGGTCCCCGCGGAGTTTGGCTCGATCGCCTATTGGGATCTGACATTCGGACGGAGATTTGCATTTGGGTCGTTGGGAAACACCCTTATCGGGGGCGATGGTTCATCAATGGCCGTCAGTCAGTATTCCCCCAAAGGCGAGCTTCTTCGAGTTCATAGCGTTGCTGTGCCCAGGCGAAGAGTGCAGGCCGCGGATATCCGGCGCTATCAGGAAGAGGATTTGCGCCGTACCTCGCCGGACATGAGGGAGCTCTCGAAGCACGCCTTGGCCGCAATGCCCTACCCGTCCGAGTTTCCCGCATACCGGCGACTAGCCGTGGGTTCAGATGGGTGGATCTGGCTCGAAGAGTATCCCGCTCCAGGAGCACAGATTGCCTATTGGGTAGGGCTCGATGGTTCAACCAAACAAGCCTACCGTGTCGCGATGCCTCCTTCCTTCACCCCTCACGCATTCTCCCGGTCCGCTGTCGCGGGCGTGTGGCGAGATCCGGACGATGTCCAGGTGGTGCGGCTGCATCGCCTGGTCCGCGGAGGATCCTAACACTCATTGTCATGCTCGACGGCGCCGGGCCGGCGCGGCAAGGGGATCCGCCGCCGGCCGGCTTCGACGTCCGGCAGAGGCGGTGAATCCGTCCCGAGACTTCGCCGCCGGAAGAAGTCGCCCAGCAGGTCGCGGGTCGTCCGCCGGGACCTCTCCAGAGCCACGAGCCAAGCGAAGCGCCGCCCGGGCTGTAGAGCCTCGGGCGGCCTGGGCGGTACCGTCACGACCGGGCCTCGGGGAGAGGAGGCAAGGGTGGCGCGGCGTTCCCGGAGCGAGCTCCGGAAGTCGCAGCGATGGTCATGACGGCGCCCATGAGGTCGATCCTAACGCGCGGGCGTTAGAGGGGCAGCCGGTAGCTCAGGCCGCCGGTCCACAGAATGTCCGCCTGGGTCTTGTCGAACCCGCCGCGGTCGTAGCCGAAGAGGTACGACGTCCCCTGGAGGAAGAAGCCCACGCTGCTGCGCGGCAGGACGTACTCCACGCCCACGCCGCCCTTGCCGGCGAACTTGGTGAACCGCTCGAAGGTGTCGAGATCGCTGTTGTCGATCGTCACCGCGCCCGCGCCGAGCAGGAGATACGGCGCGAAGCCGCTCGAGGTCGGATAACGGAGCTGCACGTCGCCGCCGTAGAAGTAGTGGTCGAGCTTCTGGCCGAGGAGCGAGCCCGCCGCGGCGCCCTGCCCTTCGGTCCGCGAGAAATCGAAGACCCCGCGCACCGCGACGTAGCGGTTGATCTGGAGCCCGACGCCGCCGCCGGCGGTCCACCCGGTCTTGAAGGACGCCGTGCCGGCGTCGTTCAGGTCGGTGACCGGAGAGTTGCCTCCACCATTGGCGAAGAAGACCAGCCTCGGTCCTTCCCCGGCGGATTGGGCCGCCCCTGTGGCGGGCCCGGCGAGCGCGAGGATCAGACTCAAGCCAATGGCCGAACGAGTACGCATTTCCGTCTCCCTTTCCGTATGCGCCCCGACTGTTTCACCGGACCGGCGAGCGGGGCGGCCTCACCGGCCTTCTCCCACTGCTGCTTCAGCCTTCCACCGCCCGGCCCGCGCCGACCGCGCGATACACCGCCACCAGCGCGGTCACCGCGTCGGTTCTGCCACGCGCCAGCTCGTCCTGCGCGGCGAGGAGCGACCGCTCCGCGTCGAGCACCTGGAGGAAATCGGAGACCCCGCCCCGGAACCGGATGCGCGCCAGCTCGGCCGCGCGGTCGCTCGCGGCGGCGGCCTCGGCGAGCCGGGTCAGCCGCTCGCGCGCCTTCGCGTAGGCGACGAGCGCGGTCCGAAGCTCCTCGCGAGCGAGCAGCACCGTCTGCTCGTGCCTCGCGCGCGCCTCCGCCTCGAGCGCCCTGGCCGCGTCGACGCCGGCCTTGACCCGGCCGAGGTTGAATGCCGGCCAGCTGATCATCGGCCCCACCGCGTAACGGCCGCTGCCCGACTTGCCCACTCCGTCGAATCCGGTGGAGGTGAACCCCGCCGTGCCGCCGACCGAGAAGCGCGGCAGGTAGTCGGCCCTGGCCGCGCCGACGAACGCCTTCTCCGCCGCGAGCCGGCGCTCCGCGGCCAGCACGTCGGGACGCGACTGGATTACCGAGTCGATCGGCGCCGGAAGCACCTCCTCGGGCAGCGCCGGCAGGGAGCAAAGCTGCTCCGGCTCCTCGTCGGTGCAGACGGTCCCGAGCTCCGCCGCGAGCGCGCCGGGCTCGCGTCCCACCAGCACGCCGATCCGGTGTTGCGCGCCGGCGATGCGCGACTCGAGCGCCGGGATCAGCGCGAGCGTGCCGCTCACCTGAGCCTGCGCCCGCTCGGTGTCGAACGCGTTGCCGCGGCCGCCGTCCTGGCGGTCCTTCGTGAGCTGCAGGGTGCGCTGCTGGTTTTGCGCGTTCCGGCGCGCCACCTGGAGCTGGTCCTGCGCGCCGCGGAGGTCGTAGTAGGCGGCCGCCAGCTCGGCCGCGACGAGACGGCCCATCTCGCGCACCTCCTCCCGCGCGGACTCGGTGAGCGCGCTCTGCCCGCGCAGGTTCTTCCGAACCCGGCCGAAGAGGTCGAGCTCCCACGAAGCACGGAGCTCGGTCTCCCAGAGGCCGCGCTCGGGCACTTCCACGCCGAACTGCGCGGCCGACAGCCGCTGCCGGGTGTAGCCCCCCGCCACCGTCACGGTCGGGAAGAGGTCGAGCCGGGCCTCCGCCCGTACCGCGCGCGCCCGGCGCACCCGCGCCTGCGCCACCTGGACGTCGTGGTTCGCCCGGAGCGCTTCGGCCGTGAGGCGCGCGAGCGTCGTATCGCCCAGCCGCTCCCAGAATCCGAGCGCGGTCTCGGAGGACCCCGGCGTCTGCGCGGCGGCCGTCGCGGTCGCGGAGGCCAGCACCGCAACCACCATCATCCCGATCCGCGCCATCCGCGTCTTCCTGTTCTCAGGCATGAGCCACTCCTTCGAGCACGCGCACGGGCACCGGCACCGGCAATTCCGCCGTCACCGGCTCTCTCGCTTCGGCCCTGTGCTCCGCCGCGAGCAAGGTGTAGAAGACCGGCACCACGAAGAGGGTGAACAGCGTCCCCACCGCCATTCCGGAGACCAGGACGGTACCGATGCTGTTGCGCGCGGCCGACCCCGGCCCGCTCACCAGCACGAGCGGGAAGTGGCCGAAGATCGTAGCCGCCGTGGTCATCAGCACCGGACGCAGACGGGTGACGGCCGCCTCCTTCACCGCCTCGAGCTTGCCGAGCCCCTTCTCCTGGAGCCGGTTCGCGAACTCGACGATGAGGATGCCGTTCTTCGCGATGAGTCCCACCAGGGTGATGAGACCCACCTGCGAGTAGATGTTGATGGTGGTGAGGTCGAGGAAGCTGAAGAGCAGCGCCCCCGAGATCGCGAGCGGCACCGAGCCGAGCAGCACGATCAGCGGATCGCGGAAGCTCTGGAACTGCGCCGCGAGCACGAGGTAGATGAGGATGACCGCGAAGCCGAGCGTCACCACCAGCGCGCTGCCCTCGCGGCGGATCTGGCGCGACTCGCCGGCGTAATCGGTCACCATGCCCGGCGCCGCGGCGGCGAGCGCCGCCTGCTCGAGCACCTGCAGCCCTTCGTCCTTGGTGACCCCGGGCTTCACCCCGCCGAAGACCTTGACGGCATTCCGCTGCCCGAACCGGTTCAGCGTCCGGGGCGCCGGATGGGTCTCGATGCGCGTGAACGTCGACACCGGCACCAGCTCCCCGCTCGGCGTCTTGATCTTGAGGTCGAGCAGCGGGCCGACCGTGGCGCGGTCCTTCTCGCCGATCTGCGGAATGACCTTGTAGCTCCGGTCGTAGTAGTTGAACCGGTTCACGTAGCCGCCGCCGAGCAGCGTGCCCAGCTCGCGGCCGACGGTGGCGAGGTCGAGGCCCAGGTCCGCCACCTGGTCGCGGTCGATCACCACCCGGGCTTCGGGGAGATCGATCTTGAGGTCGGTGTCGACGTAGAGGAACTTGCCGCTCTGCCAGCCGGCGCCGACGACCGCGCCGACCGTCTCGAGGAGCTGCTCGGGCGGGAGATCGCTCCCGAGCACCAGCTCGACATCGTACTGCCCGGGCGTGGGCAGCGGCGGATCGAGCCTCGGGAAGACCCGGAGACCCGGGAGCTGCGATACCGCGCCGAACACCTGGCCGTACATCTCCTCGGTGGAGCGCGACCGCTCCTTCCAGTCCTTCGCCACGAAGCCGCCGAAGCCGCCCCAGTTGGCCGTGAGCGACCACATGAAGCGGTTCTCGGGGAAGGCGTTGATCGCCTTCACCACGTCGAGCGAGGCGCGGTTGGTGGCCGCGAGGCTCGCGTCCGGCGCCGACTCGAAGAAGAGGCTGATGTGGCTCTGGTCCTCGACCGGCGCCAGCTCCCGCCGCGAGAAGGTGTAGAGCGGCCACGCCGCGACCGTGATCAGGAGCGATGCGGCGACGATCGCCCAGCGCATGCCCATCGCGCCGCCGAGGAGCCGGCCGTACAGGGCGCGGACCCGATCGAACGCGTCGTTCACGATCCGGGTGAGCCGGCCTTCCTTCCCCTCGGCGTGCACCAGCTTCGCGCTCATCATCGGCGAGAGCGTGATAGCCACAATGCCGGACAGCACGACCGCGGCCGCCAGCGTGATGGCGAATTCGAGGAAGAGCGACCCGGTGAGCCCGCCCTGGAACGCGATGGGGGTGTACACGGCGGCGAGCGTGACGGTCATCGCGATGATGGGACCGATCAGCTCGCGGGCGCCGAGCATCGCCGCGGAGAGCCGGCTCCGTCCCTCGCGCACGTGGCGCTCCACGTTCTCGACCACCACGATCGCGTCGTCGACGACCAGCCCGACCGACAGCACGATCGCCAGAATCGTGAGGAGGTTGAGGCTGAACCCGAACGCCGCCATGACGAGGCCGGCGCCGATCATCGAGACCGGCATGGCCACGAGCGGCACCAGCGCCGTGCGGACCGAGCCGAGGAAGAGGAAGACCACCAGCGCCACGATCAGCATCGTCTCGGTGAGGGTCTTCCCGATCTCGCTCAGCGCATCCCGCATGAACACGGTGCCGTCCCACACCAGCCGCATTTCGATGTCCTTGGGCAGCCCGGGACGGAGCCGGTCCATGGCGGCGACCAGCCGGTCCCCGACGCCGATCTCATTGGCGCCCGGGAGCGGCCAGACGCCCAGGTACACGGCCGCCTGCTGGTTGTACTTGGCGATGAGCTGGGCCTCCTCGGCGCCGAGCTCGACCTTCGCCACGTCGCTCAGGCGCACCACCGCGCCGTCGCGCTCGGTCACGACCAGGTTCTCGAACTCCTCCGGGGTGCGCAGGTCGGTGTTCGCGAGCAGGTTCACCTGGACCAGGTTGCCCTTGGTCTGCCCGACGGCCGCGAGGTAGTTGTTCCGCTGGAGGGCGCCGTAGACGTCGCCGGGCGCGAGGTTGAACGCCGCGAGCCGGTCCGGGTCGATCCAGACCCGCATGGCGAGGGGCTCGCCCAGGAGCTCGACCCGCTGCACGCCGTCGATGGTGGCCAGCTCGGGCTGCAGCGTCCGGCTGAGCCAGTCGGTGACCTCGGGCACCGTGCGGGTGCTCGAGGTGAAGCCGAGGTAGAACGAGGCGAAGGGCCGGTCGGTCCGCTGGATCTCGAGGGTCGGCGGCTCCGCGTCGGGCGGCAGCTCCGAGCGGACCTGCTGCAGACGGGCGGTGACCTCGGCGAGGGCGGCGGTGCTGTTGTAGTTGAGCTTGAGCCGCACGGTGACCGTGCTCACGCCGGCGCGGCTCGTCGACTCGATGTAATCCACGCCGCCGATCTGCGAGACCGCGCGCTCGATGGGCGTGGTGAGGAACCCGCGCACGATCTCGGCGCTCGCCCCGTAGTACACCGTGGTGACCACGACGGAGGAGCTCTCGATCTGCGGGTACTGCTGGATGGGGAGCGAGCTCAGCGCCCGCCAGCCCACCAGCACGATCACCAGATTCACGACCAGTGCGATGACCGGATGCCGGATGAAGAGATCCGTGATCGCGCGGCGAGGAGTACCCGACATCACTTGCCTCCGTTCCCCTGTTCGGCAGTGGCGCCCGCGAGGGTGACCAGCACGCCCTCACGCAGCTTGAACGCGCCCGAGGCGGCGACCTGCTCGCCGGGCTTGAGTCCCCGCACGATCATCACCTCGTCGCCGAGCACCTCGCCGGCGTGCACCGGGCGGAACTGGGCACGCGCCTTCCCCTGGTCGTCGGTGACGATCACGAACACGTGGTCGCCTTCGGGGCCCTTGCGAAGCGCGCTCACCGGGACGACGACGGCTTCGGCGGCTTCACCGGCCGGCACCCGGACCCGCACGGCGGCGCCGGGGCCGGCGTGGACGTCGCCCTTCATGCGGGCGCGCACCAGCGCGTTACGGGTGGCGGGGTCCACGCGGGCGTCGATCGCGACGATTCGCGCGGCGGCGGGCGTCTCGCCGACGGTGACGGTGACGCTGTCGCCCACGCGAAGCCCGGCGGCGACGTTCTGGGCCACGGTGAAGTCCACGTGGGCCGCGGCCTCCACGCCCTGCAGCGTCGTGAGGACGGTGCCCTCGGGCAGGTACTGGCCGGGGTGAACGTCGGCCAGACCGACGCGGGCCCGGAACGGCGCGCGAATCGTCTTCCGCGCGATGACGGCCTTGATGCGCGCGATCTCGGCGAGCGCGACGGCCCGCTCGGCCCTGGCGCGGTCGACTTCCTCGGCGGAGACGGCGTTGTGCTCGAGCAGCCCGGCGAGCCGCTTGAGCATCGTCTCGGCGAGCGCGGCCCGGGCTTCGTCGGCCTTCAGGCTCGCGGCCTCGACCGAGACGTCGAGCGCCACGAGCACCGCGCCCGGCCCGACGATTTCTCCCGGCGTGAGCCGGACCGTGCGCACCGTGCCGGCGAGCTCGTTCCGGAGCGTGACCGAGCGGAGCGCGAGCACGGTGCCCACCGCGGTCGTCGAGGGGCGGTGGGTGCGCGGCGCGGCCACAGCCGAGGTCACGACCTCGCTCGGCTCGGGCTGACTGGCCGACGCCTTGGCGGAGCGCTCGACTGCCGCCCCCTTCCAGACGGCCAGAATGCCGCCACCGCCGGCCACGGTGGCGAGGAGGAGCGTGCCTGCGACCCAACTGGGTGAACGAGCGATCCTGGAAGCCATGTCGGTACCGTCTCCACGTCAAACAGTTTTATTACCATCTAACTCCAACGGGCACAGCGACTTCGATGGGGTCAGCTCATCTCCTACTTCCGCTTCTTCAGGTGATCGGGAATGGTGAAGCCGGGATCGGTCCGGAGGAGGAGCTCCTCGCTGTAGGCAGCCATGACGTCGCGGCAGACCCGGTAGTGCAGGTACTGGCCTTCGCGCTCGGCCTCAACCAGGCCGGCCCGCATCAACTCCTTGATGTGATGCGAGATCGTCGCCTTCGTGACCGGAAAGTCCTGGCAGAGCCGCTGGCAGGGATACTCGTTGTGGGCAGCGATCGCCTCGAGCAGGGCGAACCGGCGGGGATCCGCCAGCGCCTTGGCGATGCGATCGAATTGCGCCCTGCTCAGAGGTGCCGTGGACATAGTTTAATGATTATCTAACTATCTCCCTTCCGTCAAGGGGGCGGCCCCCTTCCGCCTCCAAGGACTTCAGGTACTCGGCGAGGTCCGCGTTCTGCCCGGCCGTGAGGGAGTGCCCGAACAGCGCGGAGCGCGTTAGGCCCGGAGCGCCGTTTCCAGGCGGGAGAGCTCCGACGAAGAACCACAGATTACCCAGATTGCACAGATGATTCATTCTTTACGACTATCCAGTGAAGTGAGCTACAGGAAAACCCACGTCAGTGTCATCTGTCGAATCTGTGGTTGACCGGTTTCGGACCGGCGAACCGGAATGGCACGAATTAGGTTTCCCGCCCATGAGCACGCGCGCCGATGCACGCATCGTCACCGTCGGACTCCCTCAGCTGGCCGATCAGGGGAGCCCAGCGGCGAATCTCGACCGCACCATCGCCGAGATCCGGAAGGCGGCTTCGCAGGGCGCGCAGATCGTCTGCACGCAGGAGCTCTTCCTCGGACCGTACTTCTGCCAGACCCACGACCACGCGTTCTTCGGCCGGGCCGAAGCGGTGCCGGGGCCCACGACCGCACGGCTGCAGGAGGTGGCGAAGGAGCTGGGCACCGTCGTCGTCGCGTCGCTCTTCGAGCGGCGGAGCGGCGGGGTCTACCATAACACGGCGGCGATCATCGACGCCGACGGCTCGTACCTCGGGAAGTACCGGAAGATGCACATTCCGGACGACCCGCAGTACCACGAGAAGTTCTACTTCACGCCCGGCGACCTCGGGTTCCGGATCTGGAAGACCCGCTACGCCACCATCGGCGTGCTGATCTGCTGGGACCAGTGGTACCCCGAGGCGGCGCGGCTCACCGCCCTCATGGGCGCGGAGATCCTCTTCTATCCCACCGCGATCGGCTGGCTTCCGCCCGAGAAGGAGGAGTTCGGGGAGCGTCAGCAGTCGGCGTGGGAGACGATCCAGCGCGGGCACGCGATCGCCAACGGCTGCTACGTGGCGGCGGTGAACCGCGTCGGGCACGAGCCCGGCCCGAACGGCGGGCTCGAGTTCTGGGGTGGAAGCTTCGTCGCCGACCCGAACGGGCGGATCCTCGCGAAGGCCGGCACGAAGGAGGAGACGCTCGTGGTCCCGTGCGACCTCTCGCAGCTGGATCTGGTGCGGACCCACTGGCCTTTCCTGCGGGACCGCCGGATCGACGCCTACGCGGGGCTCACCGAGCGGTATCTGGACGCGACAGCCGTTGACGGTTGACCGTTCACTGTCGGTTCAGGGCTGGCGGATGCCCGCGGAGTTCGGGCCCCACCGCGGCACCTGGCTTTCCTGGCCCCACAAGGAAGCGAGCTGGCCCGGCAAGTTCGCGCCGGTGCCCGGCATCTTCGCCGAGATCGTCCGGCACCTCGTCCCGCACGAAGAAGTCCACATCAACGTCGGGGACGACGCCCTCGAAGAGTCGGCGCGAGCCACGCTCGAGAGAGCGGGGGTCTCGTCCGGCAACGTCTTCTTCCACCGCCATCCGACCGACGACTCGTGGTGCCGCGACCACGGCCCGATCTTCCTGCAGCGCGACCGCGGCGGGCGCCGGGAGGAGCTGATCCTCGACTGGGGGTACAACGCCTGGGGCGGGAAATACCCGCCGTTCGACCGCGACGACGCCGTCCCCACCC
>JBOHSH010000254.1:0-12687 GCA_050733195.1 Gemmatimonadales bacterium | reverse complement strand
GCGTGGCTCCTGGTGGCAGCGGCAGTCGTCGCCGCGGGCGTCGTGGCTGCTCGATGGGTCCGTGCGCTGGGCGCGGGCCGGCTCGCGCGCCGGCTCGAGGCGGACGGATCCTGGCGGGCGGGGGCGCTGTCCACCCTGCTCGAGTCCCCGGCTTCCGGGACGAGCGGTCATCTGCTCGACGCGGCCGACCGCCAGCGGGCCCGTGAGGTCGACGAGCGCGGAGCGGCCGCGGTCGCGACGCTCGCCGCACGGCTCGCGAGGTCCGGCGCCGCGGGCGCGCTGGCGGCCGCGGTGGGCGCGCTGCTTCTCGTGACCTCGGGAGGTCGAGGACTCAGAGCGCTCCTTCGCCCCGCCGAGGCCTGGGCCGTCCTCGCCGCTCCGCTCTCCCTCGACGCGGATCGCAATCGGATCGAGGCCGGCGGATCCGTCACGCTCGCCATTCGCGCACCGGGGCGGGCGCGGGTGCGCCTCTGGACCCGGGCGCCGGGCACGACCTGGTCGTCACGGGTCGTCGAGCTCGACTCGGCCGGCCGCGCCGCCGAGCGACTCGGTCCTCTGGAGGCGGCGCTCTTCGCGCACGTCACCGACGGCCGGCGCAGCTCGGACACCGTGGAAGTCACCCTGATTCACCCCACGCTGCTGGCCGCCCTCTCGCTCCGTCTCCGGTACCCGCGCTATCTCGGCCTCGAGGACGAGCCGGTCGCTCCGGGACCCGATACCGTGCTCGTCCCGGCCGGGACGCGGGTCGAGGCGAGCGGGGAGGCGACCGCACCGCTGGCGCGGGCGGCATGGGTGGCCGGAGCCCGGCGACAGATGCTCGACACCGATGGCGCGCGCTTCCGCGGCAGCTTCTCGCCGGCGGCGGCGGCCCGCTGGGATCTCGCGCTGGAGGACCGGGACGGCCGGACGCTCGCCGGCGAGCCCGTGAGTCTCGTGCTGCGGGTGGTGTCCGACGAGGCGCCGGTGGTCGAGGTTCCGATGCCCGCCGGCGACACGCAGGCGGTGGCGGGCGCGGAGGTGGGGATCGTGATCGACGCGCGGGACGATCACGGGCTTCGTGACCTCGTGCTCGAGCGGCGCCTGGCGCGCCGCGGCGCGACCCGTCCGCTTCCCGATCAGCCGCTGGCGCTTCCCGGCCGCGAGCCCGATCACGCGATTCTGCCGACGGCCATCGACCCTACGGCCGTCGGCCTCCAGCCCGGCGATACCCTGCGCCTGGTGGTTCGGGCGCGCGACAACGCGCCGGCGCCGCAGACGGGCCGCTCGCGCGTGGTCGCGATCGTGATGCCCACCCGCGATCAGGCCCGCGAAGAGGGCCGCCAGCAGAGCGAAGCGATCGCCCGGCAGCTCGACTCGCTCGTCGCGGAGAGCCGGCGGGCGCAGCGGCAGGCCGAGGACCTCGGACGCTCTCGTGAGCGCACGGCGGAAGAGGCGCTGCAGTTCGAAGCCGCGAAGCGGGCCGAGGCGGTCGCCGAGCGGCAGCAGGACCTCCTGCGGGAGGCTGAGGAGGTTCGGAAGGCGCTCGACGAGCTGCAGCGGAACGCGGAGCGGGCGGGCGTGGCCGACAGCGCGTTCCTCAAGAGCCTCGAGGCGGTGCGCGAAGAGCTGGAGCGGGCGCTCACGCCCGAGCTTCGCCGCCGGCTGGAGGAGCTGCGCGAGGCGCTCAAGTCGCTCGACCGGGAGCGCACGACGGAAGCGGTCCGCCGGATGGCGGATGCGCAGGAAAAGCTCCGCGAGGCGCTCGAGCGGAGCCGGGACCTCTTCAAGCGGGCCGCGCTCGAGGGCGAGCTGGCCTCGCTGGCGCAGGAGGCTAAGGAGCTCTCCGAGCGGGAGCAGGCCTGGAGCGACAGCGTGGCGCGCGCCGACAGTGCGCAGGCGGCACGCGAAGAGCGCGGACTGTCCGCTCAGGCCGATTCCCTGGCCGCGGGGCTCCTGCGGGCAACGCGCCGGCTCGAAGGCGAGCGCAGCGCCGAGGGGCTCCGCCGGTCCGCCGATTCGGCGCGCAGCGCGGCGAACGAGATGCGCAACGCCGCGCGCGACATGGAACGCGGTCAGCGGCAGAATGCCGCCCAGCGCGGCCGACGCGCGGCGCAGCAGCTCGGCCAGGTTCAGCAGGACGTGCAGGAGCAGCGGTCCGCGCAGCAGCAGGCCTGGCGCCAGGAAGTCATCGACGCGCTCGATCGGGCGCTGCTGGAGACGACGCGCCTCGCGGAGCGTCAGCTCGCCCTGGCCGGGCGGTTCCAGCGCGGCAACGGGCTCGCCCAGGCGCGCGGGGAACAGGGTGCGCTGGAGGAGGGAGCCCAGAAGCTGCTCGAACAGGTACTCTCGGCCGGCGGCCGGAACGCGCTCGTTTCTCCGCAGATCGCCGCCGCGCTGGCCGAGGCGCGCCAACAGATGCGGAAGGCCCGGGAAGCCGCGGCGAGCGCCGGGGGCAGCCTCCGGGAGGCTACGGATGCCGCCGGTGAAGCCGTCGACGCCCTGAACGTGGCGGCCTTCGGGCTCCTCCGCTCCCGCGAGGACGTCGCGGGAAGCGGCTCCGGATCGGGCTTCCAGGAAGCCCTCGAGCGCATGGCCCGGCTGGCCCAGCAGCAGGGCCAGCTCTCCCAGGACGCCACCGGCCTCCTGCCGATGGTGGGCGCTCCCAGCATCCAGCAGCAGCTGCAGGCGCTGGCGGCGCGCCAACGGGCGATGGCGCGGGAGCTCGACCGGCTGCGCGCGCAGGGCCAGCAGGATGTGAAGCCGCTCGCCGACGAAGCGCGAGAGCTTGCCCGAAGCCTCGAGGCCGGCCGGCTCGATCGGGAGACGGTCGCCAGACAGGAGCGACTCTTCCGCCGGATGCTCGATGCCGGCCGAACGCTCCAGGGCCGGGAAGAGGACGAGCAGAAGGAGCGCCAGAGCGAGACCGCGAAGCCGGGAACGATCCGCATTCCGCCTTCGCTCGCGGAGCAGCTCCGTGGAAGGGGCCGCGAGATCCGGCTGCCCACGTGGGACGAGCTGGTGCGGCTGTCCCCCGAAGAGCGCCGGCTCGTGACCGACTACTTCCGCCGCCTGGCCGGCGGCACGCCGTGATCGGGTCACGCACCAGTCGCATCCTGCTCGCCTTGCTGCTCCTGCCCGCCGCGGTGGCGCGGGGGCAGCGCACGCCGCCGGAAACGGCGCGGGCGCTCGATCTCGAGCGTCGTGGCGACTACGCGGGCGCGGCCGCCGCGTGGCGATCGTTTCTCGCAACCCATCCGAACGAGCTGTCGGCGCTGCTCGGTCTGGAGCGCGCGCTCACTCCGCTCAATCGGCTCGGAGAGATGGTGCCCGTGGTCCAGGCCGCCGCCCGGACGGCGCCCTCGGCGGCCGTCTGGGGTCTGGCGATCCGGGTATGGACCTCGGTGAGCCAGCCCGATTCCGCGCTGGTCGCCGTCGAGCGGTGGTCCGTCCTCGAGCCGGGCAGCGATGCGCCGTTTCAGGAATGGGGGATCGCGGCGATGGCGCAACGCGACCGTCCGACGGCCAAGGCGGCGTACCTCCTCGGCCGTACCCGCCTGAAGCGGCCGAACGCGCTCGCCGCGGAGCTCGGGCAGGTCGCGGCGATGGAGGGCAACTATCCGCTCGCCGCACGCGAATGGACTCTCGCTCTCGAGACCACGCCGGGATACCGCGCTTCCGCGCTCGCGGTGCTTGGGCAGGTCCCCGCCGCAGACCGACAGACGCTCCTCGACGCGCTCTCCGCCAACGGCTCCGTCCAGGCGGAGCGCATCGCCGCGGGGCTTCTCGCGCGGTGGGGCGATCCCCTGGCCGCGGCGCGGCGGCTGCTCGCCGGCGCCCCCGGCCGCGAGCGCGATCCGGCGACACTTCAGGAGCTGCTGGACGATTTGCGGGGGAACGCCACCCCAGATCTCCATCGCGCACGCGGCCTCCTGCTCGAGACGCTCGCCGACCGCGAGCGGGGTGGACGGCGCGGCCAGCGGCGTCTTCAGGCGGCGCAGGCCTATGCGGAGGCGGGCGATCAGCTCGCCGCGCGGCGTATGCTCGCCCAGCTCGCGCAGGACCCCGACGCAACGCCGGGGATCGCCGCGGCGGCCACGTCGACGCTCGTGGGTGTGCTGGTAGACGAAGGGAGCCTCGACGAGGCCGATCGCCGGTTTCGCGAGCTCTCGGGCTCGCTCTCCGAGGAAGAGCGACAGCGGCTCGGTCTCCGGCTCGCCAGCGGCTGGCTTCGTGCCGGACGACTGGGCCGCGCCGACACCCTGACCGCCGCGGACAGCTCGATCGAGGCGCTCGCGGTGCGCGGGCGGATCCTTCTCTATCGCGGGGATCTGGCGGGCGCCGCGGGGCTGCTGCGCGACGCAGGGCCCTTCACGGGGGACCGTCTTGCCGCGACCGGGCGGCTGGGCGTGCTGGGTCTCCTGCAAGTCATCGAAGCCGACTCCTCTCCCGAGCTGGGCCAGGCGCTGTTCAAGCTGGAGCGACGGGACAGCGCGGCGGCGGCCGCCGAGCTCGAGGCGATCGGGGCGGGGCTCAAGCCCGAGCGCGGCGGGAGCGAGCTCCTGCTGCTCGCCGGCCGGGTGCGGAGCGGGCTTGGGCAGAGCGCGCAGGCGGAAAGCCTGCTTCGACAGGTCATGCGCTCTCCGGCAGCCGCATCGTCCGCGGCCGCCGCGTACGCGCTCGCCGAGCTCCAGCTCAAGGGCGGGCGGCGGCCGGAGGCGATCGCGACGCTGGAGCAGCTGCTCCTCGCGCATCCGACCAGTGCGGTCATTCCCCAGGCCCGGCGACTGCTCGACCTCGCGAGGGGCGCGGTCCCTCCGGTATGAGGCGCCGCGACTTTCTCGCCGCCGCGGTCGCCGGCGTCACCACCGGGCCCGTGCGCACGCTCCAGGCTTTGGCCCGCCACGCGGCTGGGGGCGCGAGCTGGCTCCTCGTCCCGATGGACGAGGCCCAGTCGGACCACCTCAAGGCCTACGGCCTCACCTTCCGCGTGCTCGAGCGGGGCGGCAAAGCCGATTGGCTGCTCAACTACCGGGCCGGAAGCTTCCTCCTCCCGTCCGAGGGAGCCACGCAGCGGGATGCCTCGCTCGCCGGCGTGACCGTCGAGACGGTGACCGACGCGCAGGTCGCCGAAGTGCGGGCCGGGATCCAGCAGGCGAACATGGACGCGGTGCCGCTGGAGAAGGCTCCCCGGGTCGCGGTCTACGCGCCGCCCAACGCCGCGCCGTGGGACGACGCGGTCACGATGGCCCTCCAGTACGCCGGGATCGCGTTCGACAAGGTCTGGGATGCGGAGGTGGTCGGCGACGGCCTCCGTCGTTACGACTGGCTGCATCTCCACCATGAGGACTTCACCGGCCAGTACTCGAAGTTCTACCTCACCTATGCCGGCGCGCCGTGGCTGCAGGAGATGGTCGACCGTAACCAGCGGATGGCCCGCCAGCTCGGCTTTCCGTCCGTGCCCGCGGAAAAGAAGGCGGTCGCGCGGACGATCGCCGGCTTCGTCGAGCGGGGCGGTTTTCTCTTCGCCATGTGCACCGCGACCGAGACGCTCGATCTCGCCCTCGCGAGCGACGGCGTCGACATCGCGGCGAGCTTTGCCGACGGCAGCCCGATGGATCCGGACGCGTCGGCGAAGATGCGATGGGAGCGGGCCCTGGCGTTCCAGGGCGCCCGGCTCGAGCACTCGCCCTCGCTGGCGTCGTACTCGGAGGTCGACGGGCACCAGGTGAACACGCCGGACCGCCGCCAACCCCTGGGCGCCTTCCAGCTCTTCAACTTCAGCGCCAAGATCGACCCCGTCGCGACCATGCTGGTGCAGAACCACCGGCAGGTCATCCCCGACTTCTACGGGCTCACGACGTCATTCATGAAGGCCGCGCTGCGCCCCGGCGTGACGGTGCTCGCCGATGAGCCGGGCGCCCCCTGGGTCAAGTACATTCATGGGGAGCGCGGGCAGGGCACCTGGACCTTCCTGGGCGGACACGATCCGGAGGATCCCCAGCACCAGATCGGGGACGCAGCGACCGACCTCTCGACCCATCCGCACTCGCCGGGCTACCGGCTGATCCTCAACAACGTCCTCTTTCCGGCCGCGAAGAAGAAGGAACTCAAGACGTGAGCGGTAAGCGGTGAGCGGTGACGGGGTCGCGACCGCCGCGTCCCGGCTCGGCGAGCAGGCACGGGCGGTGATCGCGCGGGAAATCCGCGCGGCCGGCGGCCGGGAAGTCTGCTTCGTCGGGACGCTCGACGCGGAGGGGGTCGTCGTCGCCGCGCGGGCCGTCGCGCGGGGCACGCCGGACGAGGTGCTCGCGCTTCCGGGCGTCGCCGATCGCGGCGAGATGCTCCTGCACAACCATCCCAGCGGCGATCTCGAGCCCTCGCTGGCGGATCTCACGATCGCCGCGCGGCTCCACGACGCCGGCGTGGGCTTCGGCGTCCTCAACAACGACGCGACGGCGCTCTACGTCGTGGTGGAAGTGCCGCGCCGCAAGGCGGCGGTGCGCCTCGACCCGCTCGGCGTCGTGGCGACGCTGGGCGAGGGCGGACCGGTCGCGGCCAGACTCCGCGCCTTCGAGGACCGCCAGGGTCAGCGCGACATGGCGGCCCACGTCGCGGACGCCTACAACGACGGTGGAATCGTGCTGCTGGAGGCGGGGACCGGCATCGGGAAGTCCTTCGCCTACCTCGTGCCCGCCATCGCCTGGAGCCGCGCCAACGCGGAGCGGACCATCGTCTCCACCAACACGATCAATCTGCAGGAGCAGCTCGTCGGCAAGGACCTGCCGTTCCTGCGGGACGCGCTCGCCGGCGAGCAGGGCGAGCCGACGTTCGCCCTGCTCAAGGGCTGGCGGAACTACCTCTGCCTGGCGCGTCTCAAGTCCGCCCTGGCGAGCCAGCAGTCGCTCTTCGAGCCCGAGCGCATCGACGAGCTGCTCGCGCTCTCCGAGTGGAGCGCCCGGACCACGGACGGCACGCTGGCCGACCTCGCGGCGCCGCCCAGCCCGGAGGTCTGGGACGAGGTCTCCGCGGAGCCGGACCTCTGCAACCGGATCCGCTGTCCCCAGTTCGATCGCTGCTTCCTCTTCCGCGCCCGCCGGGCCGCGGCGCAGGCCGACGTGGTGGTCGTCAATCACCACCTGCTCGCGGCCGATCTCGCGGTGCGCGCCGCGCAGGAGAACTGGGACGAAGCGGCGGTGCTGCCGCCGTACCAGCGGCTGGTCCTGGACGAGGCGCATCACCTGGAAGACGTCGCGGCCTCGCACCTTGGCGCGCAGGTCACCACGCGTGGAATGCGGCGGCTGCTGGCGCGCTTCGAGCGCAACGGCAAGGGCCTGCTGCCCGCGCTCGGGCGGGAGCTCCAGGGGGAAACGGATCTCCTCTCCCGCGCGAGTCTCGATCTGCTTCATCAGCAGCTCCACCCGGCGCTGCTCGATGCTCGCCGCTTCACCGAGGAGCTGGGCACCCTGCTGCACGCGTGGACGGATCTTCACGGGACCCCCCTTCGTCTCGATGCCGAGTTCGAGCGCGCCGAGATCTGGGGGCAGGGGCTCGCCCAGACGCTCGACGGCCTTCTCGGGATCTTCCGGCGCCTTCGCGACGACGTCGAAACCGTGGCCGATCGCCTGAGCCAGGTGGAGCTGACGGAGCGCCGCGCTCAGCTCCTCGGCGAGCTTCGCGGGGTGATCCGCCGCCTCGAGGCCACGAGCGACGGCCTCGTCCGCGCGCTCCGCCCGCCGCCGGGCGGGCCATCGACGGTCCGCTGGGTGGAACGCAGCGGCCGCAAAGGCCAGGACGTGGCGCTCGCGGCGGTGCCGCTCGACCTGGCACCGCTGCTGCGGACCCAGCTCTTCGACCGGCTCGAGACGGTCACGCTGACCAGCGCCACGCTGGCGGCCGGCGGGGAATTCGACTTCCTGGAGTCCCGGATCGGGCTCACGCTCGACCCGAGCCCGGTCACCGTCCGGGAGATTCTTCCCTCGCCGTTCGACTATCCGGAGCAGTGCCTCTTCGGCGTGCCGAACGACGTGCCGGATCCGCGGGAGGACGAGGCGGGACACGATGCGTGCGTCGCGCGCGCCGTCACCGAGCTGGCCTGGGCCTCCGAGGGCGGCATGTTCGCCCTGTTCACGAGCCATGCAGCTCTCCGGCGCGCGGCGGCCGAGCTTCGGCCCGCGCTGCCGCCCCGGTGGCCGCTTCTCGTCCAGGGCGACGAGCCGCGTGACCGGTTGTTGCGCCGTTTTCGGGAGGCGGGGAACGCGATTCTGCTCGGAACCGACTCCTTCTGGGAGGGCGTCGATGTGCCGGGGCGGGCGCTCCGCGTGCTGCTGCTCTGCAAGCTACCTTTCAAGGTTCCGAGCGAGCCGCTCACGGCGGCGAGGCTCGAGCGGCTGGCGGAGCAGGGTGAAGACGGTTTCATGCGCTACCTGCTGCCTCATGCGGCGCTCAAGCTCAAGCAGGGCTTCGGGCGCCTGATCCGCAGCCGGAGCGACGTCGGCGTCGTGGTGCTGCTCGACCGGAGGGTGCTGTCGAAGCGCTATGGCCCGCTCCTCCTGAGCGGGCTGCCGCGGGCGGCACGGGTGATCGGTCCGTGGACCGAGGTGCGGACCAAGTGCGAGGACTTCTTTGCGAGGCACGGGATCGGGGCAGGTGTCTGAGATGAACGGCAGGCCATCCAAGATCGTCTGCGTGGGGCGGAACTACGTCGATCACGCGAAGGAGATGGGCAACGACGTCCCGACGGCGCCGCTGCTCTTCCTCAAGCCGCCCAGCGCGATCATCGGCGACGGCGACGCGATCGTGCTGCCGCCGGCGTCCGCGCGGGTCGAGCAGGAGGCGGAGATCGGGATCGTGGTCGGGCGCCGGTTGCAGCGCGCGACCCCGACGGAAGCCGAGCGGGGCATTCGCGGCTTCCTCTGCCTCAACGATGTGACCGCCCGCGACCTGCAGCGGTCGGACGGCCAGTGGAGCCGGGCCAAGGGGTTCGACACCTTCTGCCCGGTGGGTCCCCGCGTGGCCGAGGGTCTCGACTGGCGGGACCTCGAGGTCTACGGGCGGGTGAACGGCCAGGAGCGCCAGCACGGGCGCGCGAGCGATATGGTCTTCTCCATTCCCGACCTGCTGTCGTACATCACCCACGTAATGACGCTCGAGCCCGGCGATCTGGTGGCAACGGGAACGCCGGCGGGCGTGGGCCCGATCACCGCCGGCGACGTCGTGGAGATCGAGATCCCGGGCGTCGGCGTGCTGCGGAACCCCGTCGAGGCGCCCCGCTCATGACGATCCGCACGAGCGAGCGGCTTGCAGCGCTCCCGGGCTATCCCCTGGCCGAGATCCCCACGATCAAGCGGCGGCTCATTGCGGCCGGACTGGACGTCATCGATCTCGGCGCGGGCGACAACGATACTCCGCCCCCCGCGCCGGTGGTCGACGCGCTCCGCGAGGCGCTCGGCGATCCGGCGATGAGCAAGTACGGATTCCAGCAGGGTCTTCCGGCGTTCCGGGAAGCCTGCAGCCGTTACCTGGAGCGCCGGTTCGGCCAGCGGTTCGATCCCTTCACCGAGACGCTTCCGCTGATCGGGTCGAAGGAAGGCCTCGCGCACCTTCCGTACGGGTTCGTCGACGCGGGCGACGTCGTGGTCTTCCCGGAGCCGGGGTACCAGGCCTACATCGGGGGCACGATCCTCTCCGGCGGAGCGACCTGCGTCTACCCGCTCCGGGCGGAGGAGCGTTTCCTTCTCGAGCTGGACCGGCTCCCGGCGGACACGCTCCGGCGCACGCGGCTCGTGTACGTGAATTACCCGAACAATCCCACCGCCGCGGTCGCGCCGCGCGAGTATCTCGAGCGCCTGGTCGCGACTTGCCGGCGGCACGACATCCTGCTGGCGTACGACAACGCCTACTGCGACGTCACGTTCGACGACTACGTGGCGCCGAGCATCTTCGAGATCCCGGGAGCGCGGGAGATCGCGGTCGAGTTCTTCTCGCTCTCCAAGAGCTTTTCGATGACGGGATGGCGGATCGGCTGGGCGACCGGCCGGGCCGAGCTCATCGCCGCGCTCACCAAGGTCAAGAGCTACTTCGACACCGGGCCGTTTCTCGCAATCCAGCGGGCGGGTGTCGTCGCGCTCGACCGCGCCGAGGAGCTCGTCGCTCCCATCCGCGCGCTCCTTGCCGAGCGCCGGGACGCCGCGGTGAGGGCCCTCGCCCGGGCGGGCCTGCCCGTCGAGAGTCCGCGCGCCGCGATGTACCTCTGGGTGCCGCTGCCCAGGGGCGTTCCCTCGGCGCCGTTCGCGAGGCGCGTGCTCGAGGACTCGGGCGTGGTCGTGCTCCCGGGGAGCGCCTTCGGCCCGGCGGGGGAGGGATACTTCCGCATTGCGCTCACCGTGGAGCCGGAGCGGATCGAGGCGGCGGTGAGCCGGCTCGGCAAGGCGCTCAGTGCGTGGCAGGAGGCGGGGGTTGCGGTCGGCGCGTGATTTCCGGCTGCCGCCGGCGCGCCGCTGGTCGGTGTGGGCGGTCGCGCTCAGCGCGATCGCCAACGTCCTGATCTTCACCATCAAGGTGAAGCCGTGGCTGCCGCCGACCCGGCTGCCCCCGGCCGTCGTCGTGCTGGTGCCGCCCGGCGCCGAAGGGGAGCGGGTGGCGGAGATGCCGTGGGTGGAGCCGGGCGGGGCGGCGCGGCAGGGTCGTGGGGCCGGCATCACGCCGCGCCTCGAGCCCGAGCAGGCGCCGGCACCGGAGCCCGCGATCCCGGAGACGCCCGTGCCGCCCGAGCCGGTGGTCGTCGCGCCGCCGCAGGATACCGCGGGTCCGCGGGCCGCCGAGCCTGCGCGGCCGCGGATCTACCGGATCGGACCGAACGTGGGCGAAGGCAAGCTCTGGGTGCAGCCGCTGCCCGCGCCGCCGCGCGAGATCGCGCGCGCGCTCGCCCGGACCCACCTCGAGCTGGTGGACAGCGCGGTGAGCGCGATCGTGCAGGAGTACATCGACTCCGTCCTCAACGCGCCGGCGCCGGCCGGGGCGCAGCCGCCGAGCTGGACCACCCAGATCTTCGGCAAGACGTTCGGTCTGGACAGCAGGTACATCTACCTGGGCGGGCTCAAGATCCCGAGCGCGATCCTGGCGCTCCTGCCGATCAACACCGGCAACAACGTGGATCTGGTCGCCGCCCGGCGGCTCACGGCCATCCGGGAGGACCTGCAATACGCGGCGCAACGAGCCCAGACGATGGAGGACTTCAAGCGGGCGATCCGGGAGATCCGGGAGGAGCGGGAGCGGCTCAAGGAGTTCGAGCGGAACCAGCGGATCAAGCCGGAGAAGAAGGATACGACGAAGAAAGACCCGAAGAAGAAGGATCCACCGAAGCCGTTGATACCGTCAACCGTCAACGGCTAGCCGCAGCCTCCGCACCGCATTCTCCCTCCCCACCACCCAAACCAGCTCGTTGACCGGCTCGGACACCGTCGAACCGGTCAGCGCCACGCGGATCGGCTGAAGCGCGTCGCCGAGCTTCACGCCCTCAGCTTCCGCGCGGGATTTGAGTGCGTCGAGGATCGCTTCCGGCGTCCACGCCGTGTCGGAGAGACCCGAGAGCACGTCGGCGGCGCGCTCGAGGCCGCGCTCGAACTCGGGGCCGAGCTTGTCCCTGAGCTTCCGTCCCTTCTCATCGAGCTCCACCCGGCCGCCGTCGAGACGCACCGCGACCTGGCGGGCGACGTCGAGGACCGTCCGCGAGCGCGCCTTGACCGCGTCGATGCAGCGCGCGAGGTCGGGCGCGGCGGGTGCCGTCACGCCCATCTCCGCCAGGGCTTCGGCGACCGGAGGCAGCAGCTCGGCGACGGGCAGGCGCGAGAGGTACTGCCCGTTCATCCACTCGAGCTTGGCGGTGTCGAACACCGCCGGCCTGGCCTGGATTCCCTCGAGCGAGAAGAGCTCGATCATCTCCCGCTCCTCGAGGATCTCCCGGTCGCCCCCGGGGGACCAGCCGAGCAGCGCGAGGAAATTCCGCATGGCGGCGGGAAGGATCCCCTGGTGCTGGTAGTCGCCCACGGCGGTGGCCCCGTGGCGCTTGGACAGCTTCTTCCCGTCCGCGCCGAGGATCATCGGCACGTGCGCGAACACGGGCGCCGGCGCACCGAGCGCGCCGTAGAGGGCGATCTGCTTGGGCGTGTTCGAGACATGATCGTCGCCGCGGATGACGTGCGTGATCCGCATGGCGATGTCGTCGGAGACCACGGCCAGGTTGTAGATCGGGGTACGGTCGCTCCGGAGGATGATGAGGTCGTCGAGGTCCCGGCCGTGCCAGGTGATCCGGCCGTGCACCGCGTCGTCCCAGGCGATGTCCTCCTGGGGCATGCGGAACCGGACGGCGAACGGCATCCCGGCGTCCACGCGCCGCCGCACCTCCTCCTCCGGCAGACGGTCGCATCGCCCGTCGTATTTGAAAGCCTCGCCACCGGCCGGCGCGCGCTTCCGCTGGGCCTCGAGCTCCTCCTTCGTGCAGAAGCAGCGATAGGCCTTGCCCTCGGCGAGCAGGCGATCGGCGTCCTGCCGATGGCGCTCGACATCGGCTCCCTGAAAGAACGGTCCCTCGTTCCAATCGAGGCCGAGCCAGGTCATGCCGTCGAGGATCACCCGGGTGTGGGCCTCGGTCGATCGTGCCTGGTCGGTGTCCTCGATGCGGAGAATGAACGTGCCGCCGGTCTTCTTCGC
>JBOHSH010000253.1:0-1997 GCA_050733195.1 Gemmatimonadales bacterium | reverse complement strand
CGCCCGCTGCCGCCCGAGCCGTCGCGCACGGGATCCGATCCGCTGGCGATCGATCCCGAGCTCACCCGCAAGTGGCTCGTCGAGTTCCTCAAGGACGAGGTCGTCCGCCGGCGCGGCTTCACCCGCGCCGTGGTCGGACTCTCGGGCGGCGTCGACAGCGCTGTGGTGGCCTTCCTGGCGGCCGAGGCTCTGGGGCCGGACCACGTCACGGCTCTCCTGCTGCCGTACCGCCTCTCGAGCCCCGAATCGGCGGAGCACGCGGGGCTCGTGGTCTCGCAGCTGGGCCTCCCCGCCGAGACGATCGACATCAGTGCGGCCGTCGACGGGCTTGTCGCCGCGCTCGCCGACCGGCCGGAGGCCGTGCGCCTTGGCAACATCTGCGCCCGGGTGCGGATGGTGGCGCTCTTCGACCGGTCCGCCGCGCTGTGCGCGCTGCCGATCGGTACCGGCAACAAGACGGAACGGCTCTTCGGCTACTTCACCTGGCACGCGGACGACTCGCCGCCCGTCAATCCGATCGGCGATCTCTTCAAGACCCAGCTCTGGCCGCTCGCCCGCCACCTCGGCGTGCCGGCCGTCATCGTCGAGAAGCCGCCCACCGCGGACCTGGTGAAGGGCCAGACCGACGAAGCGGACTTCGGCATCACCTTCGCGAAGGCCGACGCGATCCTGCACTGGCTGCTGCTCGGGTACGGCGGCGGGGAGATCGCGGCGCTCGGCTTCACCGCCGACGAGATCGCGCTGGTGCGGCGGCGCCTCGACTCGACCCACTGGAAGCGGAGGCTTCCCACGGTCGCGATGGTGAGCCAGACGGCGATCGGGGAGTACTACCTGCGACCGGTGGACTACTGAACGGGGAACGGGGAACGGGGAACGGGGAACGGGTCACCGCGGAGGCTCATGACCAAGCCGGCTCGGCCGATGCGCTTCTCCCGGGGAGAGATCACCACGTTCGTCATGCCCCACATGCAGAACGTGTTAGGCGATCTCTTCGGCGGCCATCTGATGGCGCTGGTGGACCAGGCCGCCGCGGTGGCGGCCATCCGGCACGCCGGCGGGCCGGCGGTCACCAAATCCATCGACCGGCTCGACTTTCACCACGCCATCCCGGTGGGGGCGCTGGTCACCTGCTATTCCGCCGTCGAGCACGTGGGCCGGAGCTCGATGGACATCACCGTCGAGGTGTTCTCGGAGCAGGTGAGCACGGGGGAGCGGAAGCACACGCACACGGCGCACGTCGTCTTCGTGGCGATCGACGCGGCCCGCCGCCCGCGGGAGGTGCCGCGGCTCCTGGCGGAGACCGACGAGGAGCGGGCGCGCTACGAGCTTGCGCGGGCGCGCTACGAGGCGCGCCGGCGGGCGTGACCCGCCGGGTTACGGTCGTCCTCTCCGGCGGCGGCATCAAGACCGCCGCGCACCTCTCGGCCGTCCGCGCCTTGCGGGAGGCGGGCCTCGAGCCGACGCGCTACGTCGCGACGTCGATGGGCGCGGTGATGGCCGTGGGTCTGGCCCTCGGCCTGCCGCACGACGAGATGGTCGCGCGATGCTCGACCCTCCAGCGGCGCGACGTCGCCGCTCTCGACCGCACCTCGCTGCTCCGCGGGCTCTTCGCCCGCGCGCTCTTCCGCGAGGCCCCGCTCCGGCGGACGCTCGAGCGCACCGTGCCCGCGCGCCGCTTCGCCGAGCTCCCCGTTCCGGTCACGGTGACCGCCGCCGACCTCGACACCGGCGACCTCGTGCTGCTGGGGGACGGAGGGGAGGATGTGCCCCTGCTCGACGCGCTCTATGCCGCGTGCGCCCTGCCCGTGCTCTACCCGCCGGCCGTGCTGGGCGGACGGCGGCTCGGCGACGGCGGGCTCCGCGGCGTACTGCCGCTCGAGGCGGCGGCGCGGTTCGCGGCCGATCTCGTCGTCGCGGTGGACGTCGGCCCCGGCTTCGATCAGGGTCCCGCGGTCCCGGCGGCGATGCCCGCGATGCTCGCCGCGCACCACGATGCC
>JBOHSH010000252.1:0-9855 GCA_050733195.1 Gemmatimonadales bacterium | reverse complement strand
CCGTAGAGCTTCTCGTAGTCGATCTCGGGCTCCTTTTCGTCGAGCCCCCATTCGTCGGCCGGCGCTTCGGTTTTCTTCCCGTTCCGGAGCACGCGGTTTGCGAGCGTCGCCGTCACGAGGGCCGTGACGACCGTGGTGGTTTTGGCGATGTTGTCCGGCACGGCCTGACAGTCGCCCGGCCCGGAACAGTCATGGGCGAAGAGGGAGCGTGCCTGGATCAGCCAGAGACCGGCGAGCTGGAAGAGCCAGCGCAGATGAAAGGCGAATCGGGTCACGGCGGACCTCCGGATTTCGATGGCACGGCCCAGCTCATCCCGTGTCTTTCGACGATCGAGCCGAGCACCCCTCCGTAAAAGACGTGGCCGATGAGACTCAGCGCGATGAAGTCGGCCTTGTTGGTCACCCTGAGGAAGAGGGGAAAGAGCCCCAGCATCATCGCTTCCATCAGCATCCCGTATGCGACTCCGATCAGCCAGTGGCGGCCGCCGAAGAGCATGGCGTAGAAGATGCCGAACGAGATGCCGTTCCAGAAATGATAGGTCCAGCCCGCGACCGCCGAAGCCGGCGTGGAGGGGTCGCTTCCAGTGATCCACCCGCCGAAGATGTAAATCGCCACGAAGCCGTTGTAGTCGAAGATCCCGGCGCTGGTCATCAGCCACCGTGACCCGTCGTAGGCGAAGGTGGCGAGAACCCCCGCCACGATGCCCAGGCGGAGCATACGAAGGAACGTCCTCGCATTGATGCGGCGGGCATGGGCCGCGATGACGAAGAGCAGGACGACCGACGGCGCGCCGAGGACCGTGAGAAAGAAGGCCATCGGCAGGAGGCCGAGCACCTGGGCCACTAGAGCTCCCAGGCCCACCAGCGCCGCAACCGCCGCGGTCCAGCGGAGCTGGACCTCGGTCCGCCGGGCCACGGCGTCAGCCACGGGGCTCCTCGACCCGGTAGGAGCGCTGCACCGCGCGCGTCACCGTGCGAAGTCCAAGCGCCGCGACGAACGCGAGGAGCAGCGTCGCCCATGCCATGATCCAGGCCGGCACCACGTTGCCGTTGGGCGGCCGGCGCCCGAACGAAGCGAGCGACGCCCACCAGGGAATCATGGTCCCCGGCGGACGCTGCTCGGGCGCCTGACTCATGTAGTAGAAGAGATCGCCGTACTTGGTATGGAGGGAGGCGAGTCCCTTGGTGTAGAACCGTAGGGTGACCCAGACCAGCACGGCGGCGCTCACGGCCGTGAGCGCTCTCGCGAGCAGCGCATTGCGCCGGACGGCCGCTGGGGCGCGTTGCCAGGCGTGACGCGCGCTAATCGTCAGCGCCGCCGCGGCGGAGGCCAGCACGACGAGCACGAGGGCGGCGCCGAGCTGCTGGTTGACCGGGACTCCGGGCGCGAGTTCCGCGGGGGCCGCGCCGAAGGTCGCGATGAGGGCCGCCGCCAGACAGGCGACCAGGATGCCGCTTTCGCCGCGAAACCGGAGCATGCCGTCGCCGTCGGGCCCCGCCGGCGCCCGATCGGGTCCGCTCACGAACAGCCAGGCCAGGCCGGCGGAGATCGCGAGCGAGAGCGTCCCGAGGGCCCGGGCGTGGGAGTGGATCAGCGAAAGCGCGAGCCCCCAGAGGACCACGGGCAGGGCCACCCCGAGGATCCATGCGGGGAGCGCGCGGGCGGAGACAGACGGGACGCGCCCGACCGGTTGCCCCACCTCCGCAGCCTCGGCTTTCGAAAGCTCCTCGAGGTGCGTGGCCAGGCGCGTCAGTGAGGGATGACCCGGCCGCCGGGTCAGCTCTTTCCGGGCGATCTCCGCCTGCCTCCTGCGAGAGAACGACACGCGGAGCCGCCGGTATACCTCGGGGCGACGATCGAAGAGAGCCCGTGCCAGCTCTCGCCACTCCCCTGGAAACCGGATGGCCGCGACGGACGGAACTACCCAGATCGCCTCTCTCCACTGGAGAATCACCAGCAGAAGAAGCACGAGCCATGGGGTCGCGGTGCCGTGGAAGGTTCCCTTGATCAGAGCACCCGCGATTCCCTGAAGCTGGGGCGCGACCTGACCGCCGGACTGGATCGCCAGGCTCTCGGCGGCGAGCACGAGCAGGGTGAGAGCGCCGAGTATGTATCCGGCGATGCGGGGCTTTGCGAAGCGGGCCCAGGCGGCGATCACGAGAGCCACGGCCCCAATCCGGTATCCCGTGGAGGCGACGACCCACGAGTCCGGGCCGGACTGGAACCGGCGGACCGCCGGGGGGAGGAATCCGCTGCTCACGAGCGGATCCGTGCCGGCGCCCGCGCGGGCGAGCCAGCCCACCAGGTCGAACCCGAAGCCGATGGCGAACGCAAGCAAAAACACGTCGGCGACGCTGACGACCTGATGGGTTCCCCGTCGAAAGAGCAGCAGCAGAATGGGAATGGTGAGGACCGCCATCGCGACGGTGATGTTGGCGAGGGCGATCCACGGCGAAGCCGTGAGGGTGGCGTAGGGATCGAACAGCTTGAGCGACGGGAGGACCGCGACCGGACCGAGGAGGAGGCCGAGCGCCAAGTACCGGAGCACTGTTGCGGCGCTCACAGTGGCCCGCGCGCAAACCAGCCGGATCGTGAGCAGCCAGGCGAGCGAGTAGGCGAGAAGGACGGTGAACTTCATCAGTCACCTGCCTCGTGGATACGGTGGCCTCGGGCGGTACCGAGGCCCCTGGCGCGGGAACGACAGGAGTCGCCAGGAAGGATGTAGGGTATGCTCTGATATACCTCGGTGTCCGAAATCCGCCAGGGAAGTACCGGTTGCAGAGCAACCATGGCGACGCAGTCCGTCTTCAGGCTGGCGAGAATCTCCGATCGGGCGCTGATCCGATGGGGGCTCCCCGTCTCATCTCAGACGGGTTGGCGATCGGCGATTCCCGGCCGGCAACCCCGACTGGTCGCCCGATGGCAGCAGCCTCGTCTTCACGTGGTTCAGCCGGCCACCATCTGCCGAGAGTCCGCTGGGCACGCTGATGCGCATCTACACCGTCGGGGTCGGCGGTGGCACGCCGCGGCAGCTGATTCCGGACGCGTCAAACCCGGCTCAGCCGGCGTACTGGGACCATCAGCCGGCCTGGTCGAGGTGCGCAACTGAGCCACGAAGGAGTCTGACTTGAAGGAGTAAGAGCCGGGTTATGCTCCGGCAGCTGGGGGCCGATCAGGCCGAGCTACACCAGCCCCTCCCGAATCGCCCGTCCCACCGCCTCGGCTACGTTGTGCACCTGGAGCTTCCGGTACACCGACCGCACGTGGCTCCGCACCGTGTCGATGCTGAGCTGCATCCGCTCCGCCACCTGCTTGTAGGCCATGCCTTGCACCAGTCCGCGCAGCACCTCCTGTTCCCGGTCGCTCAGCGTGAGCCGTGAGGGCGACGCCGGGACGCGGGCCGGGGGCGCCTCCGATCCCATTCGCCGGAGGAGCGCGAGCACGGTCCTCGCCACGCCCGCCGTGATCGGGGACCCGCCCGCGACCACGGCGCGGACCTGCTCCAGCAGCTCGTCGGGAGGCACGCGCTTCAGCATGTACCCATCGGCGCCCGCGCAGATCGCCTCGAGCACCGTGGCCGGCTCCTCGAACACGGTGAGCACGACCACCGCGGCACGGGGCAACAGCGCCTTGACCCGCCGCGTCCCCTCGACGCCGTTCATGCCGGGCAGCTGAAGATCCATCAACACCACGTCCCACCGGGGCGGCGCGCCGCGCGCCACGTCGGTGGCGAGCCGTTCCACCGCAGCGGTCGCGGAGCTGAAGCTCCCGGCGAGCGCGAACTCCGGTGCCAGCCGGAAGAGCGCTTCCAGGCTGGCGCGGTACCGGGCATCATCCTCGATGGTGACGACCTCGAGGGTAACCACGCCGGCCTCCCGAGGGTGACGAAGCCCCCCGGCCGAAGGGCCGGAGGAGCCGCTGGCTAAGCTGCCGCGTCGCTCCGTCGAGGGGTATCGCATGATCATGTCAGCGGGTCTCGGGAGCCCGATCGGACAGAGCGCGCGACGCGCCAACGGCGGCGGCGGGATCCGGCCCGGAGCCGGAAGGCGAGGGTCATCCGGGTTCCACCGCTCTCGGGTTTCTCCCAGCGGAGGCGAGCGCCGATCTCGGCGGCCCGGCGCCGGATGTTGGAGAGTCCGTTGCCGGTGCCGTTCCCCTCGGCCGACCCGGGCGGCGCGATCCCCCGGCCGTCGTCCTCCACCGCGACCTCCGCCCCGGCGCCGCGGACCGCTATGCGGACGATCACGCGTCGCGCCCCCGAGTGCCGGGCCGCGTTGTGCAGCGCCTCGAGCGCGATGAGCATCACGTTGCGACGCACCGCGAGCGACAGCGGCGTCCGCGGCCAGGCCTCCGGAAACTCGGTGGCCAGGTCCGTTCCGTTCGCGAAGAGCCGCCGGCCGTGCTCCGCCAGACGGCCCGCCAGCTCCTCGAGGGTGCTCTCCCGGGCATCGAGCGACCAGACGATGTCCGACAACGCGGTCCCCAGCTCGCCGGCGGTCCGGGCGATCTCGTGAGCCAGCTCCTCTCCCTGCGCGGGCGGGAGGCGGTCGGACGACAACACGCCCGACAAGATCCCGATGCTGCCGAGCCCGGACCCCAGCTCGTCGTGCAGGTCCATCGCGATCCGGGTGCGTTGTCGCTCGAGCCCCACCAGGAACGCCACCCGCGCCCGGTACACCACCGCGACGCACACCAGGCCAAGCAGGGCGAAACCGCCAAGAGCCCAGGGCGAGACATACCAGGGCGGCAGCACCCGGAACGCGAAGCGGGCTGAAGCCGCGGTCCAGGTCACGCCGTCGAGCGACGCCCGCACTTCGGCCTGATAGCGGCCGGGCCTAAGGTCCACCCAGCGGAACACCGGCGGCCCCCGCACCGGCCGCCAGTGCTCGTCGGGCGAGGCCCGCACTTCGTAGCGAAGCAGCGAAGGGTCGCGGTAGCTCGCGGCGGCAAAGCGGAGGGCGAGGCGATTCCGGCGGTGGGGCAGCACCAGGTCTCCACCGAGCGGCACCCGCTCGTCGTCCACCCACGCGTCCACCAGGTTGACGCGCCGGGGAGGATCCCGCCGGTACCGGGCGGCGGCAGGGATGCGGACGACGCCGGTCGAGGTGAGCCAGAGCGTCCCGTCGGGCTCCTCGACGAGGTCGACGGGGCTCGCCTCCCGGAGCCCGTGCCAGGCGGTCAACTCCTCCGCGATCGTCCACTCATCGGACCCCGGCCGCCTCACGATCCGGTGGGCGATGCCCTGACCCAGCACCCAGACGCCCCCAGTGCGCGAAGGCACGAGGCCGGCGACGTCGATCCCCGGGAGACCGCCCCGCACCGGCAGCTCTTCCCAGGTGCCCTCCCGATGCCGCCACACGCCGCCGCGCACGACCGCGGCCAGGAGCGCTCCACCGGGCGGCTCGAGGAGGCTGGTCACGTGATGCCCGGCCGGGATCTCGCCACAGATCCACGATTCCGGCGGTGCCGCGGTGACCGCCACGCCGGAGGCGGAACAGACCCGGCGGGCGCTCGCCACCCAGGTGCGCCTGGCCGCATCGTGCAGCACGGCGTCCACCGGCACCGTGTCCGAGCCGAAGGGAAGCCCGCGGAACCGCTCGATCGGAGCGTCCCGGTTGCGCGCCACGAGGAGGCCGGCCTGGGTCGCGAACCAGAGGCTGCCATCCCCGCGCTCCGCGAACCCCAGGAGCCTGGCCGGCGAGCGGAGCCGGCGATGGACCTTTCCCTCACGGACTTCGACGATTCCGGGATTCCGGTCCCAGGAGCCGCTCCATAACACGCCACTCCGGTCCACGAAGAGCCGGTGGGCCGACGTCCACTCGGCCACGGGCCCGGCGTGCCAGCGCCCGTCGCCGGTCATCAGCACCCCGCTGCCGCGCCAGGTATTCACCCAGATGGTGTCGCCGGTCTTCGCCAGATAACGCGTGTGAGCAGTAGGAAGCCCGTGTCGCTCGACCCAGATCCGCGTGTCGGGCTCGGCGAAGTGCAGCAGGCCGGCTCCGGTGCCGAGCCAGAGGCTGCCCTCTTGATCCACGAGGAGGGGACCGCCGCCGGCGAGGCCGTCGTCCGGGCCCAGGACCTCGGGGGTGCCGCCCGGCGGGAGCGACACGAGGTAGTGGTCGGCCGAGGCCCAGAGGGTCCCGTGCCGTTCGACGATTTCGATGCCCCGGCCGCGGAGGTCGAGGAGAACGTTCTCGCCTCCGCCGGAGAATTCCCGCACGGAGCCGCCGAAGGTCACCACCAGCAGGCGGCCGCCGGTCAGCTCGAGCGCGTGACGGGGCTGGACCGCTCGGGCGAGGAGCCTGGGCGGGGCGCCGGGGAAGGCTCGCCAGACGGCCGCCGCCGTCAGAATCAGCGCGCCGGAATCCCCCGCGACCACGCGGTGCAGGGGGGAGCCGTCGAGGCGGTCCCGCGACAGCGCGGTCCAGCGGCCGGCAGCATCGCGGGCGAGCACCACGTCCCGGCGCAGTGCCCAGAGCGTGCCGCTCCGGTCCACAGCCAGGTGATGGATGCCCCGGAGGGGCGCGCCGTCGGGTCCGGCCACGGGGCGGGCGCCCTCCTCGACCACGTCGAAGACGCCTCCGTGGGCCTCGTCGAGGGCCACGAGCGTGCCCCACGGCGAGACGGCCACGGCGCTCACCAGGCTTCGGAGCGATCCGGGCGCCCAGCGGCGCATCTCGATGCCGTCGTAGCGGTAGAGACCGGCGGCCGTCCCGATCCAGATCAGGCCGTCGGCGCCCTGCGCGAGGCTCCCGACGTACGCGGGGACGAGGCCGTGCTCCGCTCCCAGGCGGCGGGCGTGTCGGGTCTGGGCGGCAAGCGCTCCGCCGGGCCAGACCGCAGCCAGCAGCAGGAGTCCGAGCGGAACGAGACGGCGCGGAAGCAGCCGGAGACGCGCGCGGCGGAACATCGGGAACCTTCGAGGACTCGCGGTCCAGAGGTAATGCCGACAGTACCCGCCGGCCGCCGCGCTGGCAAGCACCCGGCCCGATCGCACGATGATGTGAGGAGGCGGGGGCACGAGGTGCCGGCTCGCATCTTCATGCGATTGCCGCGGGTTCGCGGCCGGGTACTGTTCACGAGGCGATCTCACGCGGAGGTCCTCATGCGCGCTCGCCGTGCCGTTCGTGCCGCCTCGCTGCTCGCGGCGGCCCTCATCCAGCTCCCGGCCTGTTCCGACGACGAGCCCACCGCGCCCGGCGCCTCGCTCATCGCGACCTGGAACGCCACGAGCTTCGTGGCCATGGGCCAGGACTTCATCGCCCAGGGCATGACCCTCCGGATGGTCTTCTCCGCGGCGGGGACCTATACGCTGACCGTCGGGAACGACCTGATCGGCGCCTGCGCGCCGAACCCCGACTGCGTCGAGACGGGCAATTACACGGCCACGACGACCCAGCTCACCATCGACCCCGGTCCGGACGAGACGGTGTTCACCTACACCATCCAGGGCACGGTGCTGACGCTGACGGGTTCCATCGACGGCACGGCGGTCACCATCATCCTCTCGCGGGCGTAGGCGCGACTCCGCATGCACCCGTTGCGCTTCCTGACCTTCGTGGCCCTGGCGGCCGCGGCCGGCTGCGCCGAGCCGGTGCCGGTGCGGCCGGTGTGGTCACCCGAGGGGACCTAGAGCGAGCCGCTCCGCCGGGGGCCTCGTCACGAGAGGGCAGGCGCGATAGCATTGAGGGGCGCGACGTTCCTCCCGAGCGCGCGAGAATCGCGGAGTCTCTCGTGAGCGGCCGTCTCCAGTCCGCGTTCGCGTCCACGCTGCCCCTGGCCTGTCTGCTCGGGTGCGGCGGCGCGTACCGGGCCCCGATGCCGGAACCGGCACCCCCTGCCGTTCCGGCGCCCCAGGTCGTCACCGGCACCTGCCGGGCGTACGACGTGGACGCTCGCACGCTGGACCTGGTCACCGGCGTGTCGGTCGCCCTTCGCACCATCCCGTTCAGGATCCACGAGAACACCGAGGTGACGATCGGCGGGCGGAGAGCTTCACTGGCCAATCTGCGAGCCAACGTGGTCGTGCGCATCGAGTACCGCGTCACCTCCCAAGGCAACCTTGCCGACCGCATCACCGTCCTTCTCGACGCCCGAGGCATGAGGTCCCCGTGACGCTCCTCGCCGGGAGGGTCCGGGCCGTGGCGCTCCTCGCCGGCGCTGCCGGGACGCTCGGCTGCTATGGGGGACGGGTGGCGGGCAACCCGCTCGACGGCCTCACCGGCGATCAGCGCGATGCGTTCCGGAGGGGCACCGGCGTCTTCACCCAGGTCTTTACGCCGGGCATCGGACTGGGCCCGCTCTTCAACAGCGTGGGCTGCACCGCCTGTCATAACCAGCCGGTCCCGGGAGGCGGAGGGCCGATCACCATCGTGATCGCCAGCGTTCTTCGGCCGGACGGCTTCTGCGATCCGCTGACGGAACGGGGCGGGCCGGTCTTCCAGCTCGCGGTCACCCCGGCGCTCAAGGCCGCCATGGACATCGACGCCGAGCCGATCCCGCCCGAAGCCGACCGCGGACGACGAACCACCCCGGACGTGTTCGGGGTCGGACTGCTCGACGCGGTACCGGAATCCACGATGCTCGCGCTCGCCGATCCGGACGACGCCGACGGCGACGGCATCTCGGGGCGGGTGAACCGGTTCTTCGACGGCCGGATCGGCCGGTTCGGGCGGAAGGCCCTCACCCCCACGCTGGCCGAGTTCAACGAAGGGGCCTTCCACGAGGAGCAGGGGTTGACGGTCCCGAACATTCTCGGCGAGGGCACCGTCGGGGGCTTGCCGATCCCGCCGGGCGTGGACCCGACGCCCGAGCCCGAGGTCAGCGCGGAGCTCCTGGCGCTCACCAACGCCTACGTCGGCACGCTGGCGCCGGCCCGGCCCGGAGATCTGGACGGCACCGCGAGGCGGGGGCAGCGGCTCTTCGCCACGCTCGGATGCGCCAGATGCCACGTCCCGAGCCTCCGCACCGGCGATCACCCGATCCGGGCGCTCGCGCATCGCGAGGTCGCCGCGTACACCGATCTTCTGTTGCACGACATGGGCCCCGAGCTGGCCGACGTCTGCCAGGGTCTGGTCGCGACGCCCTCGGAGTTCCGCACCGAGCCGCTGATGGCGCTCCGGCTGGCTCGGCGATACCTGCACGACGGGCGGGCCGGCACGATCGAGGAGGCCGTGCGGCTGCATGGCGGTGAAGCGGCGCGCTCGCGCGATGCATTCGGAGCGCTTTCGGAGTCCGACCGCAGGGCCCTGCTCCGGTTCCTCGATACCCTCTGACGACGGCGGCGGGGGGCGGATCGCGTTCCACACGACCCGTGACGGGAACCCCGAAATCTACGTGATGAACGCGGACGGTACGGGACCCGTCAATCTGACCCAGCACGCCGGTTCCGATCAGCGGCCGCGGTGGTCACCGGGGGCACCCGAAGGCCGACGCCGGGCGCACCGCTAAGCCGGATCCACTTCTCAATACCCGCCGATCGAGAGCTCGCGGCTGACGTTCTGATCGGGCTCCCAATCGAAGCAGTAGTTATAGGCGCAGACCCTCGTCCACCACGGCTGCCCCGGCACCTCCTCGGCGCACGACTCGTCCGGAAGCACGCAGATCCGGATCTTGGTCCCGACGGGGAAGATGTCGATGAACGGGCAGGGCTGGCGCCCGCCGTCGCCGCCGTCGTCCTGCTGCGCGGCGTAGCGGCGCGGATCAGTCGGCAGCGGCGGCCAGGTGTTCGTCGTTCGCATGAGGGTCCGGGCCGAGTCGCCGGAGCGGTGCGCCTGGGCGTACCGCACCAGCGGGTCACGCCAGGCGAGCGCCGCCTGTCTCAGGCTGTCGCGGGTCGCGAGCAGCTCGGCGAA
>JBOHSH010000251.1:0-9127 GCA_050733195.1 Gemmatimonadales bacterium | reverse complement strand
CGGGCGATCGAGGACATCTCCTTCATTCGCGACACCATGGCCCGGGCCGGAACGGTGACCTCCGTGCCGGGCTGGGGTGGGGTGGCGATGGGGGCGACCGCGCTCGTCGCGAGCCTTGTGGCGGCGGGGCGAACCTCCCCGGCGGAGTGGCTCGCGGTCTGGCTGGGCGAAGCGGTGCTGGCCTTGGGCATCGGCGGCCTCGCCATGATGCGAAAGGCCGAGGCCACCCGGACGCCGCTCTTCACCAGGGCGGGCAAGCTCTTCGTCCGTGCCTTCGTTCCTCCCCTCCTGGCCGGTGCGGTTCTGACGGCGGTGTTCTATCAGGCCGGACTGGTGAGGGAGCTGCCGGGCGTGTGGTTGCTGCTCTACGGGACGGCCGTCACGGTCGCCGGCGCCAGCTCGATCCCCGTCGTGCCGCTCCTCGGGATGAGCTTCATGGCCCTGGGCGTGTGCGCGTTTCTCGCTCCGAACGGCTGGGGTGATCTCTTCATGGCCCTGGGCTTCGGCGGACTGCAGGTGGGATTCGGAATCCTGATCGCGAGGAAGCACGGTGGGTAAGCGGGCGACGGTACGATCCGAGCGGCCGAGGGAGCAGCCCAAGGCCCTGTCTGCGCTGCCGGGCGGGTCGGCATCCCGGGCGTCCATCGAGCTGGACCGGCTGATCCATGAGCGGGTCCGTCTGGCCATCGTGAGCGCGCTCGCGGTCAACGAGGAGCTCAGCTTCATCGAGCTGCGCGAGTTGATCGGGGCGACGGACGGCAACCTGAGCGTCCATGCGCGGAAGCTCGAGGAGGCCGGCTACGTCGAATGCCGCAAGGCGTTCGAGGGCCGCGTTCCGAAGACCGCATTCCGGCTGACCAGCACCGGCCGCGAGGCCCTGGAGCGCTACCTGGCGCACATGGAGGGCATCATTAGGGCGGTGGCCAGGGGCTAGGGACTAGGGACTGGGGGCTAGGGAGCCGAGGGCTCCATTTTTTTGTGAGGGAAACTTTGTGACGCAAAGCAATTCGCTCCACGTCGCGATCATCATGGACGGGAACGGCCGCTGGGCCCAGGCTCGCGGGCTCTCGCGGCGCGCGGGACATCGGGAGGGTGGCCGCGCGGTCGAGCGCGTCGTCGAGGCGGCGCCGGGCCTGGGCGTCGGTACCCTCACGCTGTACGCCTTCTCGAGCGACAACTGGCAGCGTCCGATGCCCGAAGTGGCCGCGATCATGGGCCTTTTCCGGAGCCATCTGCGTTCGGAGCGCGGCCGGGCGGTGGAGAACGGAGTCGCGGTCGAGGTCATCGGGCGGAGAGACCGGCTGCCGGTGAGCGTGCTGAAGGAGCTTACGGAGACCGAGGCCGCCACGGCCGCCGGAACGAACCTGCGTCTGCGTCTGGCGGTCGACTATTCCGCGCGGGACGCGATCCTGCGCGCCGCGGTCCGCCTGGGCGAGGAGCATCAGGGCGGTGAGCCGACGCGCGAGCAGTTCGAGGCACTGCTCGCCTCCGTCGACCACGGACGCGGCGGAGTGCCGCCGGTCGATGTGCTGATCCGGACCGGTGGGGAACAACGGCTCTCGGACTTCCTGCTCTGGGAATGCGCCTACGCGGAGCTCTTCTTCCGCTCCACCATGTGGCCGGACTTCGGCGCCCGCGAGCTGCGGGAGATCCTCGCGGAGTTTCGCGGTCGGGAACGGAGGTTCGGCGGGGTGCCGCCCGTGCGCGTCAAGGGACACCTGCGGTTGACCAGATAGCGTTTCGAGGAGGACCGGAAATGTTGCGCGCGATCGCCGTGCCCGTTGTCGCTGTCGGTACTCTCGGGTATCTCACCCTCCTGCTCACGACGTCCCTGACCAGCGTCGAGCGGGTGCTCCCGGTGGGAGCTCGCTATGCCTTCTGCGGGCCCTATCTCGACTGTCACCTCGGTGTGACCGTGGTCGGCGCGAGCGTCACTCCGGGCCCGGTCACCCGCTACGTCGTGCGCGTGCGCTTCGACAGCGACGCCAGGCGCGCCCGGCTCGACCTGGACGGGCCCACGGCCCATCTGCACGATGCGGGCGGCCGGCGGTACCGCGCCGTCTCCGGACCGTCCCGGATGGCCCTGGCCGCCGGCGACGGGGTGATCAGCGAGTTCGTGTTCGAGACCCCGGGGCCGCTCGTCGAGCCACGGCTTCGGCTGCAGGAAGGCGTCTTCGTCGAGCGTGTCCTGGAGAGGCTCCTGATCGGAGATCCGGACAGCATTCTCCACAAGCGGGTGTATCTGAGCCTTCCCCGGGTCGGCAGTTAGAACCCAGAACCCAGAACTCAGAACACTCTCCCCCCGAGCGGCACCTCCCGCTCCGGCTGGATCAGCACCACCCGCCCTTCCGCATCCGGAAGACCGAGGGTGAGCACCTCGGACACGAAGCCGGCGATGTTGCGGGAGCCGAGATTCACCGCGGCGATCACGAGCCGGCCCACGAGCGCCGGCGCCTCGTACAGGTCCACGAGCTGGGCGTTCGACGTCTTCACGCCGAGCGGACCCAGGTCGATCCAGAGCTTGTAGGAGGGCTTCCGGGCCGGGGCATTCGCCTCCGCCCGAACCACCCGGCCGACGCGGAGGTCGAGCGTCTCGAACGCCTCCGGACCGGTCATGCCACGAGCGTGCCCCGCAACACCGTGACAGCCCGGCCGGCCATGCGAACCCGGTCTCCCGCGAGCTCGACGCGCACGAAGCCTCCCCGCCGTGATGCCTGATACCCCGTCATCGACGTGAGCTTGAGCCGCTCTCCCCAGTACGGCGCGAGCGTGCAATGGGCCGATCCCGTCACCGAGTCCTCGTCCACGCCGACCCCGGGGCCGAAGAACCGGGAGATGAAGTCGATGCCGTCCTGATCCGAAGGGGCCGTGACGATCACGCCCCGCATCTCGATCGCGGAGAGGAGTCGAAGGTCGGGCTTGAGGTCCCGGACCTTGCCCGCCGACGGCAGAACGACCACGTAGTCGGTGCCATTCGCGAGCACTTCGGCGTTGGGGGCCTTGAGGGCATCGAGGAGGTACGGCGGCGGGTCGGACGGTGTGGCGCGGGTGGAGGGAAAGTCGAGCACGATCCAGTCGCCATCGCGCTCCGCGCCCAGGAGCCCGCTCCGGGTGTGGAACCGGGCCTCGGCGGCGGGGTCGAGGTGCCTGCGCTCCCAGAGATAATGCGCGCTCGCGAGCGTAGCGTGGCCGCAGAGGTTCATCTCGACTTCCGGCGTGAACCATCGGAGGCCGTATCCGTCCCTGCGGCGCTCGAGGAAGGCGGTCTCGGCCTGATTCATCTCCGCCGCGACCTGCCGCATCCACTCATCCGAACGCGGGTCGTCGAGGAGGCAGACGCCGGCGGGGTTTCCGGCGAAGGGGCGATCGGTGAAGGCGTCGATCAGCCAGAGGTCGAGTCCGCCGGCCTTCGGCTTCGGAGTCTTGGCCCGGGCGGGACGCGCGGCCCTGGTCGTCTTAGGCCTGGATGCTCGCTTCGGCATAGTGGCAGGCGGCCTCCGAGTTGCCGACCGTCCGGAGCAGCGGCAGCTCGCCGGTGCAGCGGGCGGCGTTTTTCATGGGGTGGTCGCAGCGGGAGAAATAGGGGCACCCGGGGGGCGGCTCGGTGGGGCGGGGCGGCTCTCCCTCCGCCACGATCCGGGCCCGCTGGCGCTCCGGATCGGGAACCGGCACGGCGGACAGCAGCGCGCGGGTGTAGGGATGCCGCGGTGCCGAGACGATCGTGTCGGCATCGGCCAGCTCCACGATGCGGCCGAAGTAGAGCACGGCGATCCGGTGGGCGAGCTGCCGCACCACGGCGAGGTCGTGGGCGATGAACAGATACGCCAGGCCGCGGGCTCGCTGCAGATCGGCGAGCAGATTCAGCACCTGGGCCTGAATGGAGACGTCGAGCGCCGAGACCGGCTCGTCGCAGACGATGAAGGCCGGATTCACCGCGAGCGCGCGGGCGATGCCGATCCGCTGGCGCTGGCCGCCGCTGAACTCGTGCGGGTAGCGCGACGCGTAGGACGGATCGAGTCCCACTTCGCCGAGCAGGGCGGCGACCCGGGCCGGGATCTCGCGCTTCGGGACCAGCCGGTGAATCTCGAGGCCTTCGGCCACCGCGTCGCCGATCCGCATCCGGGGATTGAGCGAGCCGTACGGATCCTGGAAGACGATCTGCATCCGCTGCCGCATGCGGCGGAGCGCGCGTCCGTTGAGCGCGAAGACGTCGGTGCCGGCGAAGCGCACGTCCCCGGCGCTCCGGTCCTCGAGCCGGAGGATGGTGCGACCGATGGTCGACTTCCCCGACCCCGATTCGCCGACCAGCCCCAGGGTCTCTCCCGGGGCGATTTCGAAGCTCACGCCGTTGACCGCGTGCACGACCCGCCGCGGGCCGCGGAGCAGCCCGCCCGACTGGTACCGCACGACGAGGTCGCGGACCAGGAGGAGCGGAGACGGCGGATCGGGCGGTGTGCTCATCGGGAATCTCCGTCGACCACGAGCCAGCAGCGGCTGGCGTGGCCGGCGCCGGCGTCGGCCACCGGCGGCACGTCGAGCGGACACCGGACCAGCACTTCGGGGCAGCGGGGATGGAAGCGGCACCCGCTCGGCCAGCGACCGGGCAGCGGCACGACGCCCGGGATCGGCACGAGGCGCTCGGCGGCGGTCTCGAGCCGGGGAATCGCCCGGAACAGCGCGCGGGTGTACGGATGCGCGGGCGCGCGGAAGAGGTCGCCGGTCGGGGCTTCCTCGACGATCTGTCCCGCGTACATCACCGCCACCCGGTCCGCGCGACCCGCCACGACCCCGAGATCGTGGGTGATGAGCAGCACCGCCATCCCGCGCGCCGCCTGGAGCCGGTCAAGGAGCTCGAGGATCTGAGCCTGGACCGTCACGTCGAGCGCGGTGGTCGGCTCGTCGGCGATCAGGAGGTCCGGCTCGCCGGCGAGGGCGATGGCGATGAGCACCCGCTGGCGGAGACCGCCGGAGAGCTCGTGCGGGTACGAGTCGTACCGGACGGTGGGGTCGGGGATGCCGGCCTCGGCGAGCAGCGCGATGGCGCGCTCCTTCGCTGCGCGTGACGGCAGGCGGCGGTGGGCCGTGACGGCTTCCCTCACCTGGGCGCCGGCGGTGTAGACGGGGTTGAGGCTCGACATCGGATCCTGGAACACGATCCCGATGCGCCGGCCCCGGACCCCGCGCAGCGCCTCCGCGTCCATGGACAGAACGTCGGTGCCGTCGAGGAGAACCCGGCTGCCGTCGCCGATCCGCCCCGGTGACGGAACGAGGCGAAGCAGCGCCAGCGCCGTGAGGCTCTTGCCGGACCCCGACTCGCCGACGAGCGCGAGGGTCTCGCCGCGGGCAATCCGGAAGGACACGCCGTCGACCGGGTGGACCGGCCCGTGGTCTCCGGGAAAGGCGACCCGCAGATCCTGGACGTCGAGCAGGGCGGTCATGCGCTCCTGGGATCCAAGGCGGCCTGGAGGGCCTCGCCGAGCAGGTTGACCGCGAGCACCGTGGCCACGATCGCGCCGCCGGGGAAGATCGCCGTCCAGGGCGCCGAGACGATGAGGGGCCGCGCGTCGAGCACCATGCCGCCCCACGACGGCGTCGGAGGCTGCACGCCGATGCCGAGAAACGAAAGCCCCGCCTCGAGCAGGATCACGTCGCCCACCGCCAGCGTGGACGCGACGAGCAGGGGACCGGCGGCATTCGGCAGCAGATGCCGAAAGATAGTCCGCCCGCTCCCGGCGCCGAGGCCTCCTGCCGCGCGGACGAAGTCCTCCTCGCGGAGCCGCAGCACCTCCGCCCGCACCAGCCGGCTGGCGGCGAACCAGCCTGTGGCGCCGAGCGCCACGATCAGGGCTGCGACGGGGATCCGCTCCCACACGACGAGCAGCAGCAGGAGGACGAAGAGGCGCGGGATCGCCAGGGCGCCGTCCACGATTCGCATGAGCACCGCGTCGATCCAGCCGCCGAACCACCCGGCCGCGACGCCGACCATCGCCCCGAGCGTGGCCGACAGCAGGACCGCGAGCCCCGCCACCGCGAGCGAGATCCGCCCGCCGTGGACGACCCGGGCGAGAATGTCGCGATTCAAATGGTCGGTGCCGAAGGGATGCGCCGCGGTCGGCGGCCGCGCCCCGGCGAGGACGTCGGGCATCGCCGCGGGGTCGGGGAGGAGCGGAGGCGCGAGCAGCGCGGCGAGGGCGAGGAGGAGCAGCGCGAGCGTGCCCGCGCGGCCGGATGGGCGTTGCCAGGCGCGCCGCAGGAGCGCCCCGTAGGAGCCGATCACGAGGTCCGCACCCGCGGGTCGGCCAGGCGATACCCCAGGTCGACGAGCGACCCGGCGGCGACCACGGCGCCGATCACCAGGACCGAAGCGCCGACCAGCACCGGATAGTCGCGCGCGGCGATGGCCGACGCGGCGAGCGAGCCGAGGCCCGGCCAGTTGAAGACCGCTTCGACGAAGACCGAGCCGGCGACGAGCAGCGGGAGCCAGAGCCCGAACAGGGTGAGCATCGGGACGAGCGTCGGCCGCCAGGCATGCCGCCAGAGCACTCGGCGCTCGCTGATCCCGCGGGCCTCCGCGGCCCGCACGAAGTCGAGCCGCAGGACGCTCAGCAGGGCGGCCCGCTGGTGCCGCATGGTCACGGCGATCGTCGTGATCGAGAGCGTGGCCGCGGGCAGCACCAGGTGGCGCAGGACGTCGGTGGCGCGGGTGAGCCAGCCCGCGTCGAGGGGGAGCAGGGGATCGGTCATCTGCGCCGCCGGCAGCCAGCGCCAGCGGAGGCTCAGGAAAGCCACCAGCACGAGCCCGAGCCAGAACGACGGCATCGCATAACCCGCGAGCGAGAGCCGTGTCAGCCAGCGGTCGAGCCGACCGCCCCGCCGGCGGGCCTGGACCACGCCGAGCCAGATCCCGACGGTGAAGTTGAGGAGGAGCACCGTCCCGCCCAGGAGAAGTGTGGCGGGAAGCCGGCGGGCGAGCAGGGTCGTCACCCGCTCCGGATAGTGCTCGATCGACACCCCGAGGTCCCCGCGGAGCAGGCCGGCGCCGAACGCGCGGAGCTGCGAGAGCAGCGGCTGGTCGAGGCCGAAGCGGGCGCGGAGCGCGGCGGTGGCTTCCGGCGATATCGCCCGGTCGTCGGTGAGCCGCTGGAGCGGATCGCCGGGGGTGATGCGGACGAGGATGAAGACGAGGAGAACCGCGACGGCCGCGGTCACTGCGGCCTGGAGCAGGCGCCGGCCGAGCCAGCCGATCACCGGCCCGCCCCGCCGCTTCCCCTTCCGCCGTCGCGCGGGAGCCGGCGGCCGGGATCCACGGACCACCGCCAGAGATCGCCGTAGAACGATTCCGGCCGGATCGTCACGTTGCGGAACCGGGCGTGCACGGCGATCGGGGTCGCCGGCGAAAAGAGGAAAACCGCCGGCGCGTCCGCCTGCAGCCGGGTATACGCCTCCCGCCAGAGCCGGCTGTCCGCCACCGGCGCGCCCACCGCGCGCTCGATCAGGCTGTCCACGGCCGGATTGCAGTACTGCCCCACGTTCGACCCGCGCCGACCGGCGCAGGTCCAGCTCTGCACGATGCCGGACGGCGACGGATCCATCGAGGCGGAGGAGAAGTCGATGTCGAACTCGCCGCGGGTGCGGCGCTCGAACCAGACCGGCCCGTCGAGCCGGACCAGCTCGAGCCGGATCCCGACCTGGCGAAGCTGCTCCTGGATCTGGGGAGCGATGGTCACCCGGGACGCGCTCGTGGTCGGCAGGTTGAGCCGGAGCGAGAGCGGCACGCCGTCCTTCTCGAGCACGCCGTCGCCGTCCGCGTCGATCCATCCTCGGCTCCGGAGCAGCGCGCGCGCGCGCCCGGGATCGTGGCGCATTCCGGAGGGAACGATCCGGGCGGTCCAATGGGCCTGCGCGACCGGTGCGTCGGGAATCGCGGCGTAGGACGCAAAGGCGGACCGCGCCAGCGTGGGCCGGTCCAGCGCCATCGCGATCGCTCGGCGGACCGCGACGTCGCTCAGGATGGGATGGGGACGGCTCCGGTCGCCGTGCGCACGCTGATTGAAGAGCAGAAACCCCACGGAGAAGGACGGCACCGGCACGATGCGGATGTCGCGGCCGGCGGCCAGCCGCGGCGGCGCCGACACCGGCGACAGCGACTCCAGCATGTCGGCGGTGCCGTCGAGGAGCAGGTTGAGCTGGGCCTCGGGATCGCGCGCGAGGACGAAGACCACCCGCGTCAGCCGCGGCGCGCCCAGGAAGAAGTCCGGCACGGCGCCGAGCTCGAGCTGGCGGCCGGGCTCGCGCCGCACCCACCGGTAGGGGCCGTTCCCCACCGGCCGCTGCACGAATGCCGAGCCTGCGAAGCGGGCCGGCGGGATGGAGTCGACGAGGTGAGCCGGAAGCGGCTGCACGTGCCAGACCGCATCGTAGAGCTGCTCCGCGTAGGCCCGGCGGAACCGGAAGACGACCCGCGACCCCTCGGCCGCCACCGTCTCGAGGTGGCGCAGAAGGACCGCGCGCTGCGGGTCGACGGTCGAGTCGCGCATCCGCGCGAAGCTCCACACCACGTCGCGCGCTGTGACCGGGGTGCCGTCGTGCCAGCGGGCCCGCGGGTCGAGCTCGAACTCGATCGTGAGCGAGTCCCGGCGGCGCCAGCGCCTGGCCAGCTCCGGGCGGTAGCTCCCCTCATCGGCCAGGGTCGCGGATCGCTCGGGCCGCGCCAGGCGAAGGAAGAGGAGCTCGGAGACGTCGCTGTTGGCCTTGGCGCCGAGCAGCGTCGGAACCGGCGTCGCCGGCTCCTGGCCCAGCACGATGACCGCCGTGCCCTGATCGGACGGCGGGCGCTGCGTCGCCGCCGGGGGGGCGGCGGCTACGGACAAGCACACGAACCCGGCGAAGAGCAGGAGACCGCGAGCGGGCATGTACCTAACGGTAACCGGTCCCCGACCCCCGGTCACCGTTCCCCGTTCCCCGTTCCCCGTTCCCCGTTCCCCCGTTCCCCGTTCCCCGTTCACCGTCTCCACGTCCATGCCTCGTCGCGAAAGCGCTCCGCGTGAGCGTCGGCCCGTGCGGCGGTGGCGGAAGGAAGCGAACCGACGACGTCCGTCACCGGGAAGGCCGACTCCCAGGCCTGGCG
>JBOHSH010000250.1:0-4863 GCA_050733195.1 Gemmatimonadales bacterium | reverse complement strand
GGCGGAGGGGTTGCCGGGCGCGGCGGCGCGGCCGTCCCTCCGAACGCCGGGGGCGGAGGAGCTGCTCGCGGAGCCGCCGGTCTGACCGGAGCCGACGGCTGGGCCGGGGGCGACAGGGACGATGCGGGCGACACGGGCACCGGTGGTGCGGCGGGCGCCTCCCGGCGCGGAGCGTACGAGGGCGGCGGAGCCTGGGCGGCAGCAGGGGCGACCGGAGTCGGAGCCGGCACGCTCACGTGGGCCGCGGGCGCCACCGGGGCCGGCGCGGGAGCGGCGGCTGGAGCGGGTACCGCAGCTCTGGGCGGCGCCGCCGCGGGCTCCGCCACGGCCGTCTCGTGCCGCACCCAGAAGATCCCGTTGCACACGGAACAGCGCGCGCGGACACCCGCCGCCGGCACCTTGACGGGGTCGACCCGGAAGACGCTTCGGCACTGCGTGCAGGAGACGTTCATCGCGCCTCGCCCGCCGCTTCTCTGGCGGTCCCCGTGCCGGCGCGCTCCTCACCGCTGCGGGTTTGCCGGCGATCCACGACGTACACCGACCCCGGAAGGGTCTTGGCGTAGCTCTTCATTTCGGTAGCCAGCTCGCTGACCTCGGCAGGGTGCGCGAAGTTGCGATGCCGGTTCGTCACGATCCCGACCGAGAGCGTCATGAGGGGCACCCGGTGCAGCTGCCCGCGTCTGTCCTTCCCGAAGAAGTAGCCGGCCCGCCGGTCCTGCTCGTTGTACTGGAAGGGAACCAGCGTGTCGAACACTGAAAGGATCTCGCCGCAGACCAAGCTGATATCCTGCGCAGGGATGATGAAGATGAAATCGTCTCCCCCGATGTGCCCCACGAACCCCCGCGGTCCGAGCATTCCCTTGACCACGTCGTGCAGGATCCGCGACAGCAGATAGATGACGCGGTCGCCGTCGTAGTAGCTGTACCGGTCGTTGTATTCCTTGAAGTGATCCAGGTCCGCGTAGCAGACCGCGAACTCGAGGTCCCCTTCGAGCCCGTGACGGATCTCACGCTCGATCTCGGTGGTCCCCGGCATGCGTGTCGACGGGTGCACCGACACGTCGCGCTGCGTGCGCACCAGCAGCGCGTCGAGACGAGCGCGCTGCTCGGCCGGCGGGAAGACTCCGGTCAGGATCTCGTCGGCGCCGGCGGCAAACCAGATCTGGATCTGCTCGGCCTCGTGGCTTCCCGCGAGCACGAGAGCCGGAATGATCGCGGCGAAGGGGTCGCTCTTGAGCTTGCGAACCAGCTCGAGGCCGGCCGTGCCCATCCGGTCGGCGTCGATGAACAGCAGGCAGGGGTGACCGCGGAGAATGATGGCCTCGACCTGGGATGGATCGGCGTGCACTTCGACCGGAAATGCGCGGCCGTCGGCCCACTGCCGTACCAGGTCCGGCACGGGATGCCCGACCGGCCCAAAGTAGAGAATGGTCGGGCGAGTCCTCACCCCGGCTCCCCTCGTAACGGGTTAATTCAACGCAACTTAGGGGCTCGCTTCCCCCCAGTCAATCACAGGAAGAAGGCGGCCGCCGCCACCATGCCGTAGACGGCCAGCAGCTGGACCCCCTCGAACCAGTGGCTCTCGCCGTCGAGCGTGATGATCGAGATGACGATGGTCGACACCGCGAGGGCCGCCACCTCGAACGGCGTGAAGACGAGGTTCATCGGCTGGCCCAGAATCACGCCCGCGAGCACCAGGATGGGAGCGACGAGCAGGGCGACCTGGGTGCTCGACCCCAGCGCAATCTGCAGCGCGAGGTCGGTCTGCCCCTTTCGCGCCACGACGATCGCCGTCGCGTGCTCCGCCGCATTGCCGATGATCGGAATGATCACGAGTCCGAGGAACACCTCGGAGAGGCCAAGCCCCGCCGTCACTCCCTCGACCGCGTGGACCAGCAGCTCCGACTCGATCACGACGCCGCCCGTGGCGAGGGCGAGGACCAGGACCGAGCGTCCCATCGACCAGGTGGGACCTTCGGGCGTGGCCGCGGGGTCGCCGCCGAACAGCGACTTGTGGGTCTTGAGCGTGAAGAGGAGCGAGAGGCCGTAGATCGCGGCCAGGATGATCGCCACCGCCTCCGAGAGCCGGAGCTCGGTGAGCGCCAGGCGGGCCTGCTCGGCACCGGGCGCCAGGCCGTGAAAGAGCGCCGGAAAGACGAGTCCCACGACCGCGAGCGCGAGCATCGCGGCGCTCATCCCCGCCGACGTGCGGTTGAACCGCACGACCGGCGTGCGCGTGCCGGCGGCCACGAGCGAGAGGCCGAGAATGAGGAGGAGATTGCCGAGAATACTGCCGGTAATCGACGCCTTGACGAGATCCACGAGTCCCGCGCGGAGCGCGACCACGGCGATAATGAGCTCGGCGGCGTTGCCGAAGGTCGCGTTGAGGAGACCGCCGATGGTCGGGCCCGTGCGCTCGGCGAGCTGCTCGGTGGCGTCGCCCATGAGGGCGGCGAGCGGAAGGACGGCGAGACAGGCGGCAATGAAGATCCAGACCTCCGACGCGTGCATGAGGTCGAGCGCCACGCTCACCGGGACCATCACGAGCAGAACCAGCCGCCAGCTGAGCCGCCGGCTTCTGGACCGGAGGTGAGGCGGCAGCTCGCGAGGCCGCGGCGGCGGCTCTCTCGGCTCGGCGGCCGCGGTCTTCCTCTCGCTTTCCTCGCGCTTCTCGCGGCCCGCGCGATCGGGGGCTTCGCGTCCACGGCCGCTCGCGCGCTCGGGCGGGTGCGCTGCCGGGCGCGCGGGACGCTTTTCCTTCTGCCGCTTACCTCCTTCCCGTCCCGACGCCTCTCGCGACTCGGATCCCGTGACCGCCGGATGCAGTGTGGCCGGCCGAATGCCGCGGCGGCTCATGACGCTCGCGATGCGTCCGCGGGGGGAGCGGGTCAGCGCCTCGAAGAGGGCCGCTTCCCCGTCCTTCCCCTCCTCTGCGGCCCGCTCCGCATCCTGCACCGCGCGCTCCGCGAACCCGCTCAACGGCGGCGGGCCGGTGAGCGCCGGATCCGCCGTCTTGAGGCCGGCGGCGAGCTCCTCGACCAGTCCCTCCATCGCCCCCCCGGCCGAGCGGAACGCCCGGGCCGCGGCGCCGCCCTCACGGATCAGCAGCGCCGCGAGCAGGTGCTCGGTTCCCACGAACGCATGGCCGGCCGCCGCCGCGGCATTGCGCGCGGTGTCGACGACCCGCCGGATGTCGGAGGCGCTCAAAGCGGCTTCGCCTCGTCGATCAGCATGACGGGGATGTCATCCTCGATGGAGTAGACCAGCCGGCAGGCGTGACAGATGAGCACCGCTTCCTCGGGACGGTACTCGAGGTCGCCCTTGCACTTCGGGCACACCAGGATCTCCAGCAGCTCGGGGGCGAGGGCCATGCGGTCTCCTTAGGGAGCGTCGGGGAACCCGAAGCGGCGGAGCTGCACGGGATCCCGGCGCCATCTGGGCAGCACCTGGACCCAGGTATCGAGATAGACGCGCCGGCCGAGGAGGGCTTCGAGGCGGCGCCGCGCGTGCTGTCCGATCATCTTGAGCGTGGCGCCTCCCTTCCCGACCAGGATCCGCTTCTGCGACTCGCGCTCGATGAAGAGATTGGCTCGAATGTACACCGGGTCCGTCGACTCCCGGAACTCCTCGATCTCCGCCGCGAACGCGTAGGGCAGCTCGTCTTCGAGGTGCTCGAACGCGGCCTCGCGCAGGAACTCCGCGGCGAAGAAGCGGAGCGGCTGCGTGCCCAGGTCGTCCTGGGGATAGGCGTGGTCGCGCTCGGGCAGCAGCTCCCGCACCCGCTCGAGCAGCTCCGTCACGCCCTCGCCGGTGACGGCGGACGTCATCACCCCGCTCGCAGCGAGCGTGGCTCGCGCAGCCGACGGAACCAGGTCGCACTGGGTGTGGACGAGGATCACGGGCGCCTTCGGAGGCCCGGGAAGCCCGGCCGCCTCGGCGAACGAGGGCGCCGGTGCGTCGGGAGCCGGGTGCAGATGGAGGATCACGTCCGCGCGCTCGGCCCCCTCGAGCGCGAGCGCCCGCATCCGCTCCTGCAGGGGATAGGAGGGCTCGAGGAGCCCCGGCAGGTCATGGAAGACGAACTGCGTGTCGCCCTCGGTGCGCAGGCCGACCACGGGGAGCCGGGTCGCCTGGGCCTTCGGGCTCACGAGGGCGAGATGCTCGCCCACGAGGAGGTTCAGGAGGGAGGACTTCCCCGCGTTGGGGCGTCCCGCGAGGGCGACATGGCCGGAGCGCATGAGGGAAAATAGAAAAGCCCGCCCTCGCAGGGAGGACGGGCTCTTCAGGGGGATGGCTGGCGACGGCCTACTCTCCCACCATCTCGCAATGGCAGTACCATCGGCGCTGCGGGGCTTAACGACCGTGTTCGGAATGGGAACGGGTGTGGCCCCCGCGCGCTAGTCGTCAGCCAACGACTGGCAACTGAGGGGGGATGCTGGCAGCGGAGGAACAAAGGGGGGAGAGATCAAACTTCACGGGCGATTAGTAGCGCTCGACTGAAGGCCTCGCGGCCCGTACATCTGCGCCCTATCAACCTGGTAGTCTCCCAGGGCCCTTCAGGGACCTTGCGGTCCAGGAGTGTTCATCTTGGGGACAGTTTCCCACTTAGATGCATTCAGCGGTTATCTGCGCGCGATATCGCTACCGGGCGATGCTCCTGGCGGAACAGCCCGTACACGAGAGATCGCTTCGTCCCGGTCCTCTCGTACTAAGGACGAGGCCCCTCAACACTCCTACGCCCACGACGGATACAGACCGAACTGTCTCACGACGTTCTGAACCCAGCTCATGTGCCACTTTAACCGGCGAACAGCCGGACCCTTGGGACCTTCTCCAGCCCCAGGATGTGACAAGCCGACATCG
>JBOHSH010000249.1:0-5234 GCA_050733195.1 Gemmatimonadales bacterium | reverse complement strand
GGATGACGAGCGTGGCGCGGAGCAGACGGCGAGCCGATCGGGACATGGGCATCGGGGAGTGGAGGATGGACCACCTGCGGGTGATGGAGCGGATGGGATTCGAACCCACGACCCCCTGGTTGCAAACCAGGTGCTCTCCCAGCTGAGCTACCGCCCCGGCGAGACGAAATATAAGAGCGCGGCCCCGGCCCCCCGAAGGCGGAGGGCCGGGGCCGGAAGCCGGGAACCGCCGTTCTAGGCGGGGGCGGCCGTCGTCGCGCGGGCGCCGGGGCCGAAGCCGAAGTAGGCCGCCGCGAGCGCCAGCACCGCGTGGAGCCAGACGTCGTTGCCGTGAATCGGCGCCAGGCCGAAGAGGTCGTTGGTGGCCGGGATGAGCCCCAGGACCGCCAGCAGCGCGTAGATGGCGGCAATCGCCTTGAAGTAGCCGATCGCGCCGGCCACCGTCCCGGCGGCGACGAGACCCCAGAGTCCGAGCAGGAGGTGCACGACGTTGTGCATCGTGTTCACCGGGAAGAGCCCCAGCAGCATCCCGTCGGTCATGGCGGCCGGAACGAACCCGAGCACTCCGACCAGCACGAACACGACGCCGAACACCCTCGCGACCGTGGTGACCATCACGCGCTCCTGGTGGGGGGGAGGTGGAATGCCGCCTCTATTATCCCCCGGCGGATGCCGCCGTCAAGACGTCGGGGCCGCCGCCCGCACGAACTGCCCCACGTCGCGGCGGAGCTTCGCCAGCGACGGCAGGTGGATGTACATCATGTGCCCCGCCTCATAGTAGGTGCGGATTACCCGGTCCCGGATGGCCGGGTCGAGGCGGAGGTGCCGCAGGGTGTACTCGGCGGCGTAATAGGGTGTCGCGCCGTCGTAGTACCCGAACGCCACCATCAGCCGCATGTGCGGGTTACGAGCCCAGGCGGACCGCAGCTGCTCCCCGATGTCGGCGAACGCGTTGTCGGTCTCGTAGGTCCACGGCGCGCCGATGCCGCCGCCCAGGATGTAGTACTCGAGGTCCGACCGGTACTTGAGCTCCCGGCGCACGTAGTCGTTGAAGGCCGCGGTGTAGGGCGGCCGGATGGCCGTCATGCTCGGGTCGAATTCGGGGCTCTCGCCACCGGCGGTCGCGTCCCATCCGGTGAACCGGCTGTCGAGCCGGCCGACGGTCCGGGCCTTGTCCCGCAGCAGCTCTTTCTGGAACTGCCCCAGGCTGATGCGCAGGTTGTGGCGCTCCACGACCTCGGGCGACAGCCCCGTGAGCCGCGCGAGCTGCGCGGCGATGCGCCGGCGCTCCTCGGGCGCGAGCGCGTCGCCTTTCTGCAGGGCCACGGTGTAGTCGGTATCCACCCACCGCTCCGACTCCGCGAGGGCCCGGCGGAGGTCCCCCTGCAGCTCGGGGGCCAGCTTCTTGTGATACCACGCCGTCGCCGTGTACATCGGGACGAACAGCGCGTACGGCAGATCGTTGCCCGTGCCGAACCGGGCCGTCTGGAAGTTCAGGATCGTGGAGACCAGCACGACGCCGTTGAGCGCGATGCCGTGGTCCACCAGCCATCGCGAGAGCCCGGCGGCCCTGGTGGTGCCGTAGCTCTCGCCCACGAGGAAGAGCGGGGAGGCCCAGCGCTCGTAACGGGTGAGGTAGAGCCGGATGAACGTCCCCACCGACTCGACGTCGCCCCGGAAGCTCCAGAACTTCCTGCCGAGCTCGGCCGTGGCCGCCCGGCTGAAGCCGGTGCCCACCGGGTCGATGAAGACGAGATCGGTGAACTCGAGCCAGGTCTGGTCGTTGTCCACCAGCTCGTAGGGCGCTGCCGGCATCCAGCCCTCGTCGTCCATGCGCACCCGCCGGGGGCCGATGGCGCCGAGATGGAGCCAGACGGAGGCGGAGCCGGGACCGCCGTTGAAGGAGAACATCAGCGGTCGCGTCGCCGGGCTGGTCGTGCCATCCACCGTGTATGCCATGAAGAAGACCTGCGCCTCGATGTTCCCGCGCTCGTCCCGCAGCGGCATCATGCCGGTGGTCACGGTATAGGAGAGCACCCGGCCCCCGGCCCGGATCGTGTGGCGGGTCACGACCGGCGCCGTCTCGGCCGTGATCGCGGCCGGCGGCGCGGGCCGGACACTGTCGGTGGACGTCGGGCGCTGCGCCTGCGCGGCGGGAGCCTGGAGCAGGACCAGCAGGGCGGGGAGGACCATCGCGACGCTCGCGGACGAGGGTGGAACCGCTGGACCGGGGACGGGGATATTATAGCGAATGGCGACCCGAATCCTGAGCGCGGACCAGGTCTCGACGCTCCTCCCGATGCGGGAATGCCTCGACCTGATGGAGCGCGCGCTCCGGACGCTCGCCGAAGGCGGCGCGCAGCTCCCGCTCCGCACGGTCCTGCGGCTGCCGGGGGAGCGGGGCTTCTTCGGCACCATGCCCGCCTGGCTCGACGACCCGCGGGCGCTCGGCCTCAAGGCGATTTCCGTCTTTCCGGGGAATCACGCCGCCGGGCTCGACTCCCACCAGGGGGTCGTCCTCCTCTTCGACCCCGAGACCGGCGCCCCCACGGCGATCCTGGACGCGGCCAGCATTACCGCCATCCGCACCGCCGCCGTCTCCGGGGCGGCTACGCGGGCCCTCGCCCGGCCGGATGCGGCCGACCTGGCCATCCTCGGTTCCGGCGTTCAGGCCCGGACCCATCTCGAGGCGATGGCCATCGTGCGGGATCTCCGGCGGGTGCGCGCCTGGAGCCCGACGCCGCGGCGGCTCGCCGCCTTCGTGCGCTGGGCCGGCGAGTCTCTCGGTGTGGAGGTGGAGCCCGCGAACGACGCGCGCGGGGCGGTGCTCGGCGCGGACCTCGTCTGCACCGTGACCGCGTCGGCGACCCCGGTCGTCGACGGAACCTGGCTCGCCCCGGGCGCCCACGTGAACGCGGTCGGCGCGTCCGTCGCCACGACACGGGAGCTGGATGCCTGGGCGGTCGCCCGGTCGCGACTCTTCGTCGACCGGCGCGAGTCCGCGCTGAGCGAGGCCGGCGACTTCCTTCTGGCGAAGAGCGAGGGCGCGTTCGGCGAGGAGCACATCCGCGGCGAGATCGGCGAGGTCTTCGCGGGCCGCGTCGCCGGCCGGACGGGACCCGGCGACATCACCCTCTTCAAGTCGCTGGGCCTCGCGGTGGAAGATCTCGCCGCCGCCACGCACGTGCTGCGCGCGGCGGAGGAGGCGAGCGCCGGCGTCGTCGTCGAGCTGGGGCGGCGGGTCTGACGTGCGCGCCCGGGTGAATCCGTTCGTCGTTCCCGGAGCGGTGCCGGAGGCTCCCCATGCCGCGGTGCGGGCCTTTCACCGATCCCTGCCGGGTTATCAGCCGACGCCGCTGCACCGCCTGCCGGCCTTCGCATCCGCGGTCGGGCTCGGCGACCTCTATGTCAAGGACGAAGGCCGGCGGTTCGGGCTGCTCGCCTTCAAGGTGCTGGGCGCTTCCTGGGCCCTGCATCGCCTGCGCGTGCGGAGCCGCGCCTTCACCACGGTCAGCGCGGCGACCGAAGGGAATCACGGCCGGGCGGTCGCCTGGTCGGCGCGACGGCTGGGGCTCGAGGCCGTCATCTACATCCGCCGGGCGGCCGCGCCGTTCCGGGTCCGGCGGATCGAGGCGGAGGGGGCGCGGGTCGTGCTCGTGGACGGGAGCTATCAGGATGCCGTGCTGCGCTGCGCCAGCGACAGCGCCGCGAACGGATGGCAGGTCGTCTCCGACACGGGGTATCCGGGGTATCTCGAGATCCCGCACTGGATCGCCGAAGGCTACAGCACCCTCTTTCACGAGGTGGACGAGCAGCTGCGCGACGGCGGACTGCCTCCGCCGGACCTGGTGATCGTCCAGGCCGGTGTCGGAGGACTCCTGCACGCGGCGGTGGATCACTGGCGATCCCGGACCGAGCCTCCCACGCTGGTCTGTGTCGAGCCGGTGCAGGCGGATCCCCTTCTCGAGTCGATCAACACGCCGGAAGGGGATCCCGTGCCGACGCGCGGGCGGGTGGACTCGATCATGGCCGGGCTCAACGCCGGGATGCCGTCGCTGTCCGCCTGGCCGGTGGTCCGGCGTGGTGTCGAGCTCTTTCTGGCCATCGAGGATAGGTATGCCGAGGAGGCGATGCGGCGGCTGGCGCGCCCGGCGCGGGGGGATCCGGCGGTCACCGCGGGCGAATCCGGTGCGGCCGGGGTCGCCGCGCTGCTCGCGCTCGGCGAGGCGCACGAGCTGGCGCGCGCCCGCGAGTTCCTCCGGCTGCCCGGCGACCGGCGCGCGCTCGTGATCGTCTCCGAAGGGGCAACGGACCCCGAGAGCTACGAGCGCATCGTCGGACAGGTGCCCGGCGCTATCTTGAAATCATGAGACTCCTCACGGCGTTCGCGGTCGCCGTCGTGCTCCTCATCCTCCTGCTCGCCATTCCCGTCTCCCCTCCGGAGCTCGCGGCTGCGCCTGCCGGAGGCGCCGCGTTCGCCTGGAAGCGCGACGGCTTCTGGCGCGCGCTCGAAGCGCGCTTCGTATCCGCCCGGGAGACGGGTTGCCCCGCCGGCGACCCGACGCTCTCGAGGGCCACCGAGGGCGTGTCGACCCTGGTCGACCGGCTCCGGGAGCTGGAGCCCGGCCCCGCCGCGCCGGAGCTCGACTCGCTCGAGACCGCCTACTTCGCGCTCGGCGCCGACGTGGCGGCCTGCCCGCCGGCGGTGGAGCGGTTCGTCGCGCTGCAGGCGGCGATCCGGGAGACCGTCAAGGACCACTCCAGGACATGGGACCTGGGGAGCCGCGACGCGCGGGAACGGCTCTACCGCGTGCTCTACGGCAGCCGAGCCGCGGTCGAAGAGGTGATCCTCCATCACCCGGGCCGCGTGCCCGACCGCCTGGCCGGACGGGACGAGCCGTCCGCCGCGCCGGGGGCCGTCGTCGCCGGGGTCACGATCCGTTCCGGTGATCTCCTCGTCTCGCGAGGGGGCTACCCGACGTCGGCACTGATCGCGCGCGGCAGCGACTTCCCGGGCAACTTCTCTCACGTGGCGCTGGTGCACGTGGATTCCGCGACCAGTGCCGTCTCGGCGATCGAGGCGCACATCGAGCGCGGGGTGTCGGTCTCTTCCGCCGAGGAGTACCTGCGGGACAAGAAGCTCAGGATTCTGGTGCTGCGCATGCGGCGGGACGAGCCGGCGCTGGTCCGCGACTCCCTGCTGCCCCATCGAGCGGCCTCGCGCGCGCTGGAGC
>JBOHSH010000248.1:0-2402 GCA_050733195.1 Gemmatimonadales bacterium | reverse complement strand
CCTCGAAGGCGCGCCGCAGGGCCAGGTCGAAAAGCGCCTCCTTCCCCTCGGCGTAGAGGTAAACGGTGCCCAGTCCCACTCGGGCGATCTGGGCGATCTCGCCAATCCTAGCCGGCGCGAATCCCCGCCTGGCAAAGACGTCGGTGCCGGCATCGGCGATGTCGTCGATCCGCGAGAGCAAGCGTTTACGAGGCATGATGGGAATATAAATGAATCAGTCATTACTGTTCTGGGTTCTGGGTTCTTGGGCTGGCGGGAGCCCACGGTAGTTCGAACCCAGAACTCAGAACCCAGAGCCCAGAACCCAGAACCCAGAACCCAGAACTCCAGCACCCCAGAACTCCCCGCGTGCAACCCTTTCTGGCGCTTCCCTGTCCCATCGGTGAGAATAGGGTCGACCTATCGAGCCAGGGGCAGGGTGAACCAGAGCGCACTCGTAGCCCGCGTCCTGGCGGGCGATCCGGACGCGGAGCGTGAGCTCTATGACGCGCTGGTGGATCGGGTGTACCGCATTGTGTACCGCATGGTCGGCGACGCCGAGCTTGCGGGCGACTACACCCAGGACACCTTCATCCGGGTCTTCGATCGGCTGGCGACGTTTCGCGGGGAAGCGGCACTCTCCACCTGGGTCACGTCGATCGCGATCTCGGTGGTGTACAACGGGCAGCGAAAGGTGAAGCGATTGCGCGCGCGTGAGGTGGACCTGGAGCACGCCGAGCCCCTGGCGACCACATCGCGGGAGGCCGACCCCGATCTCAAGGTTCGGCTCGCGAGGGCGATCGACGGCCTGCCCGACGGCTATCGCACCGTGTTCCTGATGCACGACGTGGAGGGCTACACGCACCAGGAGATCGGCGAGGCGCTGGGCATCCAGGAGGGAACCTCCAAGGCCCAGCTGTCCCGGGCACGGGCGAAGTTGCGGGAGCAGCTGGCGGCATACGCGGGAGATCGGGCACGATGACGGACGATCGCGAGGACCGGTTCGACGAGTTCCTCCGCACCACGGCGCAGGAGTATCACCGGCCGCCGGAGGTGCCGAAGGAGGAGCTCTGGGCACGCATCGGCGCCGCGCGCAGGGCGGCGGAGGTTGCCGAGCCGAAGAAGCAGACGTTGACGCTCCGGCCGCGGACCCCGGTCCGCCGGTGGTCCGTGCGTCCGGCGTTCCGGTATGCGATCGCGGCCGCCGCCCTGCTCGCTGTCGGCGTGGCGCTGGGCCGGCTGAGTCTCCCCGTCGCCGACGGGCCGGCCGGTCGCCCCGCGGCGGAAGCGGCCGGCGAGGTCCGCCCCGAGCGGGCCGAGCTCGCCACGCGTCTCGTGGCCGTGGAGCACCTCACCGAGGTCGATGCGTTCCTCACGGAGTTCCGGTCGGGGCGCGGCGAGTTCACCGGGCCGGCGCAGGGCCTGCTCGGCACGACGCGCCTGCTGCTCGATTCGCGCCGCGTGAGTGATCCGCGGCTTCACCGGCTGCTCGAGGATCTCGAGATCGTCCTCGCCCAGATCGCCACCTTCGATTCCACTGACCGGCGGAATGAGCTCGACCTCATCGCCGACGGCATCGCTGAAACGCAGCTTCGGGCCCGGCTCAAGAGCGCCATTCCCGCCGGTCCGATCACGCAGATGTAAGGAGCTCGTCCATGTCGCGCACACGCTTCGCCCTGATCACTTTCACCGTCCTGTCGCCGGCATGGCTCGCCGCGCAGTCGGGCGCCAGTGCGGCGCCGGCGAGAGCGGGAGCCGCGGTGGCCGCGCCCCAGTCGGCGGCCGCCGCAGTCCAGTCACGGGACCTGCGCAAGCTCCGGTCGCTGCGGGATCTCCGCGACCTCCAGGATCTCCAGGGTCTCGCGGCCCTCGGCGATCTCAGCCGGCTCCGGAGCCTCGAGAGCCTGAGGGACCTGGGGTCGCTCGAGTCGCTCAAGTCGCTGGAGTCCCTCAAGTCCCTCGAAGGGCTCGAATCGCTCGGGTCCCATGGCTCTCTCCGGATCCCCGGCGTGTTCTGGTCGCCGTCCTGGTCGCGCACCCGTACCCAGCAGCTCGGCGAGGGTCCGCCGGCGGCGTACGACCATCAGGATCCGGCGGACCAGCTCTACCGGCGGGCGCGTGAGGCGTTCAACCGTAGCCGGTACACCGAAGCGGCGGGCCTCTTCGAGGAGGTGTACACCAAGCATCCCCGGTCCACGTACGCCGGCGACGCGTACTACTGGCAGGCCTATGCCCTCTTCCGGCGCGGGGGGGACGAGTCGCTCCGCCGCGCCCGCGAGGTGCTCCGCCAGCAGGAGCAGAAGTCGCCCGGCGCCTCGACCCGCGGCGATGCGGAGAACCTCGAGGCGCGCGTGCTCGGCGCGCTGGCCCAGGCCGGCGATCCGGATGCCACCCGCGAGCTCGAGGCCCGCGCACAGCGGGCC
>JBOHSH010000247.1:0-22142 GCA_050733195.1 Gemmatimonadales bacterium | reverse complement strand
TTCTCCCCGCGCGAGACCCGGTCCGCCACGACGTGGGCGTAGTCCGGATAGTCCACCGACTCCGCGCTGTCGGTGCCCAGATCCAGCGGCGCGTACCCCAGCCGCCGAAGCTCCTGCACGAGGCGCTTCTTGAGGGGGTACCCGGCGTGATCGGCGGCGATCGGGATCGCTTCGGCCATCTCTCGGAAATGTAACCGATACGACGATATACGCTTACCGCCCCACCCACTCCCGTCCCCGTTCCCGTTCCCCGTTCCCCGTTCCCCGTTCACCGTCTTCCCCCCATCCACATCTTGCTCAGCCCCACCACGGCAGCGATCCGCTCCTCCGCCAGGCGGTCAGCGGCCTGAAAGGACGGGATGCCGTCCCGCTCCGCGATCGCGAAGACCTTGAGGATGGCGTCGTAGATCTCCTGCGCCTTCCGCTTGGCACGCTCCTGCGGCCAGCCCTCGAGCTCGCCATAGACGTTGATCAGGCCGCCCGAGTTGATCACGAAATCGGGCGCATAGAGCATGCCGCGCCGCTCGAGCTCGATGCCGTGGCGTTCCTCGGCCAGCTGGTTGTTTGCGCCGCCCGCGATGATCTCGACCTTGAGGCGCGGGAGGGTCTCGTCGTTCACCGTGGCGCCGAGCGCGCAAGGGGCATAGATGTCCCCCGGCTGATCGTAGATCGCTTCCGGGTCGACCGCGGTGGCGCCCAGGTCCTCGACGACGCGGCGCGCCTGCTCGGGGTCGATGTCGGTGACGACGACGCGCGCGCCTTCCTCCCGCAGATGCCGGCAGAGTGCGTAGGCCACCTTGCCCGCGCCCTGCACCAGCACCGTCCGCCCGCTCAGCGAATCCCTTCCCCATCGCTTCCGGGCGCACGCCTTCATCCCCACGTAGACGCCGTAGCCGGTGACGGGCGAGGGGTCACCCGAGAGATTCTGCAGTCCGGCCACGAAGTCCGTCTCCCGCCGCACGAACTCCATGTCCGCGGGGGAGGTGCCGATGTCCTCCGCCGTGATGTACCGGCCGCCCAGGCTCTGGACGAATCGGCCGTGAGCCCGGAAGAGCGTCTCCCGGTCCTCGCGCTTGCTGTCGCCGAGGATGACCGCCTTGCCTCCGCCGAGATTGAGGCCGGCCGCCGCCGCCTTGTACGTCATGCCCCGGGCCAGCCGCAGCGCGTCGGTCAGCGCTTCTTCGGTGCCTCCGTAGTGCCAGAGGCGGGTGCCTCCGAGCGCGGGGCCCAGGGTCGTGTCGTGGATCGCGATGATGCCGAAGTAGTCGCAGGAAGGCTCGTGGCAAAACACCACCTGCTCGTGCCCCATCTCCCGGATCTTCGCCTGGATATCCATGGTCACCGGAGGGCTTGAGACGTTCGGGTCAACTGTCAACCGTCATCAGTTCCCGTAGTCATAGAACCCCTGTCCCGACTTCTTCCCCAGATGTCCCGCCGCGACCATGCGGCGGAGCAGCGGGCAGGGACGGTATTTGGGATCGCCGAGCCCCGCGTGCATGACTTCGAGGATCGCCAGACAGACATCGAGACCGATGAAGTCCGCGAGCGCGAGGGGTCCCATCGGGTGGGCCATGCCGAGCTTCATTACCGTATCCACGGCTTCCGGCGAGGCGACGCCCTCCATGACCGTGTAGATCGCCTCGTTGATCATCGGCATGAGGATCCGGTTGGCGACGAAGCCCGGATAGTCGTTCACCTCCACCGGAATCTTGCCGAGCGATCGCGCGATCTCGAGGGTCCGCTGGGTGGTCTCGTTGGTTGTCGCGTGGCCCCGAATCACCTCGACCAGCTGCATCACCGGCACCGGGTTCATGAAGTGCATCCCGATCACTTTCCCGGGACGGTTGGTCTTCGCGGCGATCTGGGTGATCGAGATGGAGCTGGTGTTCGTAGCCAGGATCGCATCCGCCGGGGCGAGCCGGTCCAGGGTCTCGAAGATCGAGAACTTGAGGTCGGGGCGCTCGGTCGCCGCCTCCACCACGAGCTCGGCCGAGGCCGCGGAGTCGAGAGCGGTGCTGGTCGAGATGCGCTTGAGGACCTGCCCGGGCGCGTCCGCGGGGAGGACGCCCTTCTTCACCTGCCGGTCCAGGTTGGATCGAATAGTGGCGAGGCCGCGCTCGAGCGCCTCCTTCGACACGTCGACGAGCATGACGTCCCATCCGAACTGCCCGAAGAGGTGCGCGATGCCGTTGCCCATCGTGCCCGCACCGATCACAGCCGCCCTGCTCATGCGATTCGCTCCTGATTGACGGGACGACCGGCCGCGACGCACCCGCCGAGCAGGCAGAGCGTGGCCAGCAGGCCGCCCTCGGGCCCGAAGGGGCCGCCGGTGAGCCACGCCGGACCCCCCGGCGCGTAATCGAGCCACGGCATCGGCAGCGTCCATCCGCTCACCGGCGCCGCGAGGCCCGCGAGTGTCAGGTTCCATCCGAGGTGCGCGCCGGTCGACGCCCAGAGCGCGCCCGGCTGGAAGAAGGCCAGCCCCAGGAAGACGCCGGCGAGCACGATGTTCGCGATGCCCAGCGCGGTCACCGCCGGGTTGAGAGCGTGCGCGATGCCGAAACAGGTGGCGAGACCGACGATGGCCGGAAGCCGGCCGAACTGCCGGGCGAGGGCGACCATCGGCGGACCCCGAAAGATGAGCTCCTCCACGAAGGCGGCCGGCAGGAGCACGAGCAGCACGGCGCCGAGCGTGGCCAGCCAGTCGAGCGGTGTCCCCCCGTCGCCGGCCCAGCGCGCCCCCGCGGCCGGCACGCCGAGCAGCAGGGCCGCCGCCGCGATTACCGTTCCCAGCGCGAAGCCGCGGAGGAACCCGCGCCTTACGGTCCGGGACGCGACGAGCCCCAGGTCACCGGTGGTCACGCCGAGACGGCGCCCCGCGATCGCCCAGGTGAGGGCCGCGAAGACGGCCAGCAGGATCGCGGTCTGCAGCAGCGCAAACCAGAGCGCCCCGCCGGGAGCGGCGAGGCGCGGGTCGGACAGGAACAGCTGAATCAGTGCGAGGGAGAGAGCGAGTCCGCCCGCCAGATACACGGCCGACCAGGCCAGCACCCGGCCGGCCGCGGTCAAGCCGCCTCGACGCTCAGGGCGACCGCGTTGCCGCCCCCGAGACACAGCGTGGCGAGCCCGGTGCGGGCCTGCCGGTCACGCATCGCGTAGAGCAGCGTGGTCAGGACGCGCGCGCCACTGGCGCCGATCGGATGCCCGAGTGCGATGGCGCCGCCGTTCACGTTCACGCGGCTCCAGTCCCAGCCGAGGGCCCGCCCGTCCGCCAGGGCCTGCACCGCGAAGGCCTCGTTCGCCTCGATCAGATCGTAGTCCCCGATCTTCGTCCCGGTCTTCTCGAGCAGGTTCTGGACGGCGACGATCGGCGCGAAGAAGAGATCCCGCGGCTCGCCACCGCCCGTCGCGTACGCCGTCACGCGCGCCATCGGCTCGAGCCCGTGCGCCTTCGCGAACGCGAGCGACGCGACCACGAGGGCGCTCGCCGCGTCGTTGAGTCCCGGCGCGTTGCCCGCCGTGACCGTTCCCTCCTTCTGGAAGGAGGGCCTGAGCTTGGCCAGCGCCTCCGCCGTCGTGTCCTTCCTCGGCCCCTCGTCCACCTTGAACGACGTCGATCCTCCCTTGCCGGGAATCTCGACCGGCACGATCTCGCTCGAGAACCGGCAGGCGTCGATCGCCGCCACCGCCTTCTGGTGACTTTCCAGCGCGAAGGCGTCCTGGTCCTGGCGGGTGATCCCCGCTTTCTGCGCCGTGTACTCGGCGTAGCTGCCCATGTGCACGCCGCCGAACGAATCCCAGAGGCCGTCGAGGATCATGCCGTCCTTCACGGTCTGATCGCCGGCCTTGATCCCGCCGCGGAGGCCGTAGAGGTAGTGCGGCGCCGCGCTCATCGCCTCCATGCCGCCGGCGACCACGCACTCGGCGTCGCCCGCCTTGATGGCCTGGGAGGCGAGCATCACGGCCTTGAGGCCGGAGCCGCACACCTTGTTGACGGTCATCGCGGGAATCCGGCCGGTGAGACCGGCGTGGATCATCGCCTGGCGCGCCGGGGCCTGTCCCGAGCCGCCCTGGACGACGTGACCCATGATGACTTCGTCGATCGTATCGGCGTCGATGCCCGCGCGCTCGACCGCTTCGCGAATGACCACGGCGCCGAGCTGCGGCGCGCCAAAGCTCGACAGTCCGCCGAGGTACCGGCCGATCGCGGTCCGGCAGGCGGAAAGAATGACGGGAGTGGTGGAGTCGGACACGATAAACAACCGGGAATCAGAGACGCGGAAATATAGACCGGTCACCCATCCAGACGCCGCTCACGGATCGCCTCCGCGAGACGGGTGACGAAGCTCTCTACCGGGACGATCTCCTGCTTGTTTCCCGCGCCCCGCACCCGGACGGCGACCGTCCCCGCGTCGGCCTCCCGCTGCCCGACCACGGCCATGTACGGCACCTTGTGGGTTTCGCCGTCGCGAATGCGGTAATTGAGTGTGGCGCTGCCGGCGTCGAGCGAGGCGCGGATCCCCGCCTGCTTGAGGCGCGCCGTCACGGCCTCGGCCGCGGGCCGATGCGCGTCGGCGATGGGCAGGACCCGCACCTGCTCCGGCGCCAGCCAGAGGGGGAAGGCGCCGGCGAAGTGCTCGATGAGAATCCCTATGAAGCGCTCGAACGAGCCGCACACGGCCCGGTGAATCACGACCGGGCGGTGCTCGTGGTTGTCCTCGCCCACGTACGCGAGGCCGAACCGCTCCGGCGCCGCGTAGTCGAGCTGGATGGTGCCGAGCTGCCACTTGCGCCCGATGGAATCGTCGACGTCGAAATCGATCTTGGGGCCGTAGAAGGCGCCGTCGCCGACCTTGAGCTCGTAGGGCAGCCCCGTGGCCTCGAGGGCGGCGCGCAGTCCCGCCTCGGCCCGGTCCCACATGCCGTCGTCGCCGATCCGCACCTCCGGCCGGGTCGCGAATCTGTGCGTGGCCAGGAGGCCGAAGGTCCGGTAGAAGCCCAGGATGAACTCGGTCAGCCGGCGCACTTCCTCGGCGATCTGGGACTCGGCCACGAAGACGTGGCAGTCGTCCTGCTGGAACTGGCGCACCCGGGTGAGCCCCGACAGCGCGCCGGAGACCTCGTTCCGGTGGAGCACATCGTAGGTGCAGTAACGGAGCGGCAGCTCCCGGTACGAGTGCTTCTTCGACAGGTAGAGCAGATAGTGCGACGGACAGTTCATCGGCTTGAGCGACATGTCGTGCTCGCCGGTCTCGTTGTCCAGGACGAGAAACATGTTCTCGCGGTACTTGCCCCAATGCCCGGACGTCTCCCAGAGGCTCTTGTGATAGAGCAGCGGCGTCCGGATCTCCTGGTAGTCCTCCCGCTGCAGCTCCCGGAGATACTGGTTGAGCTCGTTGACGACGATCGTGCCGCGCGCCGTCCAGAACACGGCACCGGGCGCCCACGGGTGAAACAGAAAGAGGTCGAGCTCCTTGCCGACCTTCCGGTGATCGCGCTTCCGCGCTTCCTCCAGCCGATGCAGGTACCGCTCCAGGTCCTCCTTCCGGAACCAGGCCGTGCCGTAGATGCGCTGCAGCATCTGACGCCGGGAATCGCCCCTCCAGTAGGCGCCGGCCCCCGAGAGGAGCTTGAAGTGCTTGAGGCGGCCGGTGGCCGGCAGGTGCGGGCCGCGGCAGAGGTCGGTAAACGGCCCGTCGGTGTAGACGGTGATCGTCTCGTCGGATCCCAGCTCCGCGATGCGCTCAAGCTTCAGCGGGTCGTCCGCGAACCGGCGGTTGGCGTCGTCGCGATCCACCACCTCGCGCTCGAACGGGTAGTCGGCGGAGGCCACCTCCCGCATCCGCGCCTCGATCGCCAGGAGATCCTCCGGCGTGAACGGCCGGGGAACATCGAAGTCGTAGTAGAACCCGTCCTCGATCGGCGGACCGAAGCCGATGCCTGCGGTCGGGAAGAGCTGGCGGACCGCGGTGGCCAGCACGTGCGCCGCCGAGTGCCGGAGCACCTCGAGCGCGTCGGCGTCCTTGTCGGTCAGGATCGCCACCGTCGCGTCCTCGTCCAGCGGCCGCGACAGATCCCGGATGCCGCCGTTCACGCGGATCGCCAGCGCCGCGCGGGCAAGCCCGGGCCCGATCGATGCCGCCAGGTCGGCGCCGGTGGTGCCGCGAGGGACTTCGCGGACGCTGCCGTCGGGCAGCGTCAGCCGGATTCCGCTCACGGGACGCTCTCGACGACGGTGGGCTCCACGAGGATTGGGGTACGGCGCCCCAGCGCGAAGAAGAGCGCCAGGCCTGCCAGCATCGTGAGCGCGAGCAGGGTGAGGCGAACGACGGGCAATCGCTGGGACGGCGAGCGGTCGGAAGGGGCTGCCATGGCGGTGCTCGGGCTTCGCAGGGTCAGGAAGCGTATTAACTTAACCGCATGCAACTACCGGGAACACGTCGCATGGAGCGGCACGCCGGCGCGGAGCTGGTGACCTGGTCCGTGGTGGCGTTCGGTATCGGGCTGGCCGCCGGCTTTCTGCTCGGTGAGCTGGGGGGCGCCCAGGGTCCCAGCCGGCTCGCGCGGATGGTGCGCTCGTTCCCGGTTCCCGGCCGGCCGTCTCGTGCCGGAGAGCGCCGGGCCATCGTGGTGGCGCGGGTCCGCACGGCACTCGCGACCGACAGCGCGCTGGCCGGGACGACGCTCGACGTGGTCCCGGTCGGCCGCGAGCGCATCGAGCTCCACGGCTGGGTGAGCTCCCGGCGGCTCCGGGCCCACGCCTATCGGGTGGCGCTCGCGACCGCGGGCATCCCGGTGCTGAACCGGCTGCTGGTGCGTGGTGAGGACGACGGCTCGTCGCACGCGCACGCGACCGGCGAGTCTCCGCGCACGGCATGACCGACGGCGCGGCGCTTTCTCCTCAATACCTCCCGGCCGGCCTCGAGAATCCCCTCTACGAGGAGTGGGAGGAGCGCGGAGTCTTCACGCCCGCCTCGGATTCCTCCGACGGCCGGCGGCGTCCGTACGTGATCATGATGCCGCCGCCCAACGTGACGGCGCAGCTCCACATCGGCCACGGACTCAACAACACCGTGCAAGACGTGCTGATCCGCTTCGAGCGGATGCGCGGGCGCGATACCCTCTGGCTCCCCGGCACCGATCACGCTGGGATCGCCACCCAGAACGTGGTCGAGCGCCTGCTCGCCGACGAGGGCCGGACCCGGTTCGACATCGGCCGTGCCGCGTTCGAGCAGCGCGTATGGGACTACGTCCGGGAGACCGGCGACACGATCCTCCGTCAGCTCCGCGCCCTGGGCTCGAGCTGCGACTGGGGGCGCACCTACTTCACGCTCGACCCGCGACTCTCCCGCGCCGTCCGTGAGGTCTTCGTCGCCCTCTTCGAGAAGAGCCTGATCTATCGCGGCAAGTACATCATCAACTGGTGCCCGCGCTGCCTTACGGCTCTCTCCAACGAGGAAGTGGAGAAGCAGGAGACGGAGGCCAGGCTCTGGCACATCCGGTATCCCGCGCCGGACGGCGAGCCGCTGGTCGTGGCCACCACGCGTCCGGAGACGATGCTCGGCGACACCGGCGTCGCGGTGCACCCCGAGGACGAGCGCTACCGGAGCCGCGTCGGCACCACGGTCGAGCTTCCCCTCACGGGCCGCATGATTCCGGTTGTGGCGGACGCGGAGGTGGATCCGGCGTTCGGGACGGGCGCGGTGAAGGTGACGCCGGCGCACGATCCGGCCGACTTCGACATCGCCCGGCGAACCGGGCTCCCGGCGCTCGACGTGATGACCCCGGACGCCCGGATGAACGACGCCGTGCCGGAGCGATTCCGCGGCCTGGACCGGTTCGAGGCGCGACGGCGGGTCGTGGACGAGCTCGAGACCGCCGGACTCCTCGTGAAAGTGGAGCCGCATCGTCACGCGGTCGGCCGCTGCTACCGGTGCGACACGATCGTCGAGCCTCGGCTCTCGGATCAGTGGTTCGTGCGGATGGCGCCTCTCGCCGAGCCGGCGCTCAGGGCGTACCGCGACGGACGGGTGCGATTCATCCCCGAGCATCGCGGGACCGAGTACGCGCAGTGGCTGGAGAACATCCGCGACTGGTGCATCTCCCGTCAGCTCTGGTGGGGCCATCGCATCCCCGTCTGGTACTGCGACGATCCGGGCTGCGCCCGGGTGACGGCGAGTCGCGACGATCTCCGCGCCTGCCCGGCCTGCGGCGGGACCGTCCGCCAGGACGAGGACGTGCTGGACACCTGGTTCTCCTCGCAGCTGGTGCCGTTCTCGAGCTTGGGGTGGCCCGATCGCACCCCGGACCTCGCGCGCTTCTACCCCGGCGACACGCTGGTCACTGCCCCGGAGATCCTGTTCTTCTGGGTGGCCCGGATGCAGATGATCGGGATCGAGTTCATGGGCGAGGTGCCGTTTCATACCGTGTACCTGCACGGCACGGTCCGCGACGCCCAGCACCGGAAGATGTCCAAGACCCTGGGCAACGGGATCGATCCCCTGGACGTGGTGCGCGACTTCGGCGCCGACGCGCTCCGCTTTACCGTGATCTCGGGGCTCGCGGTCGGCAACGACCTCGTGCTCGATCACCGGGATCTCGAGACGACCTTCGCCCCCGGCCGCAATTTCGCCAACAAGCTCTGGAACGTCGGGCGGCTGATCCTCTCGCATCTCCCGGATCCGGGCCGGCCCCTCGCGGGCGAGCATGCCGGTGTGGTCGGGCGCGGGGAGCTGAGCCTCGCCGACCGGTGGATCATCGCCCGGTGCGACGCCACCGTGCGCGACGCGACCGCGGCGTACGAGCGCTTCCGGCTCAACGACGCCGCCCAGGCGGTGCACCGGTTCATCTGGAGCGACCTGGCCGACTGGTACCTCGAGGTGATCAAGCCGCGGCTGTACGGCGAGCAGGCCGGGGGCGACGCGGCGCGCGCGGTGGTGTCCGCGACGTTCGAGGTGGCGCTCCGACTCCTGCACCCGGTGATGCCGTTCATCACCGAGACCCTCTGGCGCAGGCTCCCGGGAACCGCGGAGCGCGCCTCGATCACGCTGGCGGACTGGCCCGCCCCCGATCGCCGCGCCCTGGACGGCGAGGCGGAGCGCCGGTTCGGCCTGCTGCAGGAGCTGGTGAGCGCGCTGCGGTCGATCCGCGCCGAGTACGCGGTTCCTCCCGGACAGACGATTCGCGCGATGGTGGCGCATCCGGGTCCGGATCTGGCCGAGGCGCTCGCCGTGGAGGAGGGTGTCGTGCTCCGGCTCGCGAAGCTCGCCGGCATCGAGCGGCTGGCCGGGGCGGCGGAGCCGGGAGGCAGCGCCGGCGCGGTGCTCACCGACGGCACGGCCGTCAGTGTGCCCCTGGGCGATCTGGTCGACCTCGAGAAGGAGTGCGCGCGGCTCTCCGCGGAGGAGCGCCGCCTCGCCGAGCTCATCGGCGCCCAGGAAGCGAAGCTCGCCAACGCGCAGTTTGTCTCCCGCGCGCCTCCGCCGGTCGTCCAGAAGGAGCGGGACAAGCTCGCGAGCTGGCGCGAGCAGGCGCATGTGCTCACCGCGCGCCGCGAGCGGTTGGGGTGCTGACAGACCGGGCGTCTGGCCGTCTGGCCGTCTGGCCGTCTGTTCTCCTCCTCGCCGGCTGCGCCCGCATCGCCGCGCCCCCCGGCGGCCCGCCGGACCAGTCCGCCCCGCTCCTGATCGCCACCCAGCCGGATTCCATCGGCGTCTACCCCGACTGGGATGAGGACGTCGAGTTCCGGTTCGACGAGGTCGTCTCGGAGGGATCGAGCCCCAACTTCGGTCTCGGGACCGGGGACCTCGAGCGCCTCGTGATCGTCTCGCCCACCACCGCGGTTCCCCACGTGCGCTGGCGGCGCAGCCGCATCACGGTGCGCCCCCGGGAGGGCTGGCGCCCGAACACCGTGTACCGCGTCGAGCTCCTGCCGGGGCTCGTCGATCTTCGGAACAACCGGAGCCGGAACGGGCGCGTGATCACGTTCACGACCGGCGCCCCGATTCCCACCGACACGCTGCGCGGCGAGGTGATCAACTGGGACAATCGCCTGCCCGCCGGCCGCGCGCTGGTCGAAGCGCGACTCCTGCCCGACAGCCTTCCCTATCGCACCACGACCGACTCCCTCGGCCGCTTCGTCCTCGGGCCGTTGCCGTCGGGAGAGTACCTCGTCCACGGCGCGCTCGATCAGAACAACGACGCCCGGAGGCAGGACCGCGAGCCGTTCGACAGCGTGCGGGTCAGGCCGGGAGAGAAGACCGTCGGCGAGCTCTGGGCATTCCGTCACGACACCACGGCGATCCGCATCACCACGGTCGCCAAACACGATTCCCTGGCGCTGGCCCTGACCCTGAGCCAGCAGCTCGACCCGCGCCAGGTGCTCTCACCCGATTCGGTTCGGGTCGTCCTCCTTCCCGATTCGACGGTCGTCCCGGTCGATACCCTGCTGCCGGGACCCGTCTACGACAGCGTCTTCGGTCGCGCCGCCGCCAGGGATACGCTCGCACGGGCGGCGGATTCGGCCCGGGTCCAGCGTGAGCGGGCGCGCGCCGACAGCATCCGCGCGGACTCGATCGCGCGCGCGCAGGCGTTCCGGATCCCGGGCGCGGCCCGGCGACGCCCCCCGGCTCCCGTCGACACCGCGGGGCGGGGCCCGCGCATCAGCCGCCCGCCGCTCTTCGATCGTGTGGTCGTGCGGCTGGAGCAACCCCTCCGCCCCGGCGGCCGCTACGTCGTCACGCTTCGGGGCATCCGCAGTCTGACGGGAGTGGCGGCGAGCCCGCGGTCGGCCGCGTTCACGGTCGAGCAGCAGCGCGCCGATACCGGGAAGGCCGTTCGCGATACCACACGCCGCGACACGACGGCCGCGCCGCCGCGGCCGGGGCTCCTGCCGTGACCGATCCGCGGCGACGCCTCCCCGCCGTCGACCGGCTGCTGCGGGAGCCGGGGATCGTCGCGCTGTTCGGCCAGGCACCTCGCAACCTGGTGGTCGCGGCGGTCCGGGAGGTCCTGGCGGACGCCCGCGACGGCCGTTCGCCCCCTCCCGAGGACTGGCCTGCCGCCGTCGCCGACCGCGTCTCCCGGCGCGGCGCGGCCTCCCTGCATCCGGTGATCAACGCGACGGGGGTCGTGCTCCACACGAATCTCGGCCGCGCGCCGCTCGCCCGCGAAGCCATCGGTGCGCTGCAGGCCGTCGCCGCCGGGTATTCCACGCTGGAGTTCGATTCCGCGACCGGGACCCGCGGCAGTCGCGCCGACCACTGCGCCGGACTCCTCGGCGAGCTCTCCGGGACGGAGGACGCGCTGGTGGTGAACAACGCGGCCGGAGCGCTGGTGCTCGCGCTCAACACGCTCGCGGAAGGCCGCGAGACGGTGCTCTCTCGCGGAGAGCTCGTGGAGATCGGCGGCTCCTTCCGGATTCCCGACATTCTCGCGCGGAGCGGCTCGCGGCTGCGGGAAGTCGGCACGACCAACCGGACCCACCTCGAGGACTACCGCGCCGCCGTCTCTGCGGAGACCGGTGCGCTGCTCACCGTGCACCGCTCGAACTTCCAGCAGTCGGGCTTCGTCGCCACGCCAAAGCCGGCGGAGCTCGCGGCCGTCGCCAGGGAATCCGGCGTACCCTATCTGTACGACGTGGGGAGCGGCCTCCTCGCCGATCTCGCTCCCTGGGGACTGACCTCCGAACCCCGGGTTCCCGATGCGGTCGCCGCCGGGGCGGACCTCGTGGTGTTCAGCGGGGACAAGCTGCTCGGCGGACCGCAGGCGGGCTGCCTCGTCGGCCGGGCACGCGCGATTGCGGCGGTGCGCCGGAACCCGCTCGCCCGCGCGCTTCGAGCGGACAAGCTGACCCTCGCGGCGCTCGAGGCGACGCTGGCGCTCTATCGCGACCCCGAGCGGGCCCGAGCCTCGATTCCCGTCCTGCGCATGCTGACCCTCCCGGCCGAAACGCTGCGCACGCGCGCCGAGCGCCTGCGCGCGGCCTGCGGCCCGGCCCGGGCTTCGCTGATTCCCGGGGAATCCGCCGTCGGTGGAGGGGCGTTCCCCGGCGCTTCGCTGCCGACGACGCTGGTCGCCGTAGATCCGGGACCGCTCGGCGCCGCCGGTCTCGCGCTCCGCCTCCGGCTCGACACGCCGGCAATCGTGACTCGCGTCGAGAGCGACCGGGTCCTGCTGGACCCACGGACCCTGGCCGAGGACGACCTCGACGCGATCGGGCGAGCCGTGGCCTCCGCCCTCACCGAAGACGGGGAGTGAGTCGACCCCTCCCCAGTGCCGTCTTCCTCGACCGCGACGGCACCATCATCGAGGATCCCGGCTTCCCGAACGATCCGGCGCAGGTCAGGCTCCTGCCCGGGGCGGGGGCAGCGCTCGCTCGTCTCAACGCAGCCGGCGTGCCCGTGATCGTCGTGACCAACCAGTCGGGCATCGCCCGCGGCCTCGTCACCTGGGATCAGTACCGGGCGGTCAAGGAGAGGATGGAGGAGCTGCTGGCGCTCGAGGGGGCGCGGGTCGATGCGACCTACGTCTGTCCGCACTATCCGCCGGTCAGCGGGCCCTGCGACTGCCGCAAGCCCGGGCTGCGACTCTTCGAGGAGGCGGCGACCGCGCACCGGATCGATCTGCGACAGGCCGCGTGGCTGGGAGACCGGCTGAGCGACGTGGAGCCGGCGAAGGAGTTCGGGGGACGGGGCCTGCTGGTGCGCGCCGCCGAAGCGGGGGAAGCGCAGGCGGGCGTGGAGCGCGGCGGTCTGGAAACCGTGCCCGATCTTGTCGCAGCGGTCTCGAAGCTTCTCGACGGAGTCTGAGCCCGCTCAGGCCCCGGCTCGAACCACGCGTCCGCGCGCAGGACTCCAGCGCCAGATCTGTCCGCTGCCCCGCAGGTGAACGCCCCCGATCCACTTCCCGACTCCGTTGAGCCTCCTCCAGTCGGCGCGGCCGCGAAGGACCCGCCGTCCATCGTCGGTGAGGCGCACGGGGATCCGCGAGATCTCGCCCGGTGACCTCACGGCCGGCGCGTCCATCGACAGGAGCGGGGCCGGCCCACTGGTCAGGTCGTGGACCACGGCGTAGAACATCGTGTCGCCCATGAAGGGACGGCGCTCCCGATCCTGGACCCGGGGAAAGAGCTGGATGGGGGCGATCTCCCCGGCCTTCGCCGTCTCCTCGAGCGCGAGCCGCTCGGTGCGGGAGAGTCCGTCGCCGACCCGGGGAAACTCCTCCAGATACCGCCGGAGCGCGGCCGGCAGGAACGGGAGCGAGCGGCTGCGCATCGTCGTGAAGGGCAGGAGCTCTCGCGGGTCGTCGGACTGCACCGCCGCGCAAACCTCGCGCGCGAGTCGGGCGTGTCCAGGCGTTACCGGCTTACGTCGCGGCAGGAGCGTGGCCAGTGCCCCGCCATCGAGCTGGCCCAGGCCGATGAACCGTCGAACGCGGGGGAAGCTGCCGATGCAGATCAGGGAAACCCTGGCGCTGCCCGCGACTCCCGGCAGGCGGGCGAGCAGATGTACCAGAATCATCTGGTCGAACAGATCCGCCTCGAACCAGAGCACGATCTCCTCGTAGCGACTCGAGGACGCGAGCCGGAGATCCTCTCCGAGCAGCTCGCGGGCGGCCTCGGTCACCGGTATCGCATACCGCCGGGCCAGGTAGGCGGCCCGGACTCGCCGGAATCGCGCATCGTCTCCGAGCGGAGGAATCGGGCCTTCGCAGAGCGGATCGGCCCACTTCATGGTGTCGCCCGCCACGCCGCCCTGCGCGAGCTTCTCGAGGATGTCGTCCCCAGAGCGGACGTGGAGGATGCGCGCGGAAGCCGTACCGGCGAGTCGTTTATATTCTTGTGCTATGCGCTTTCGCGTCGCCGTGGCCGTCTCGGGCAGGGGCAGCAATCTGGCGGCTCTCCTCAAGGCTCTCGCGGCAGATGAAGTCGCCGAAGTCGTGCTGGTGCTCAGCAATCGCGCCGACGCCGGAGCCCTCGGCATCGCGCGCGACCACGGCATCCCGACGCACGTGCTCAAAGATACGTCGGACCCGGGGGAGTGGATCGACACGCTCGACCGCGCCGCGGTCGACCTGGTCGTGCTCGCCGGATACCTCAAGCGGGTCCCGGCCGGGGTGATCACCGCCTATCGGAACCGGATCATCAACGTGCATCCGGCGCTGCTGCCGATGCATGGAGGACCGGGGATGTACGGGGCGCACGTGCATCAGGCGGTCCTGGCGGCGGGGGACCAGGAAAGTGGCGCCACCGTGCACGTCGTCACCGAGGAGTACGATCGCGGGCCGGTGCTGGGACAGGCGCGCGTCCCGGTGCGGCCCGACGACACCCCCGAGACGCTGGCGGCGCGCGTCCTGAGCGTGGAGCACCGGCTGCTTCCCGCCGCGGTCCTGGCGGCCGCCCGGGCCGGCCGGCCGGTGCCGTTCTCCCTCGACGATGCGGGGGAGCTCGCCCCGGCGCCACAGGCCTGAGCTCTCTCTCACTACCGGATCGCCCCCATGGCCGTACGCCGCGCCCTGATCTCCGTGAGCGACAAGCGCGGCATCGTCGAGTTCGCGGCCGGTCTGGCGGAGCTCGGCTGGGAGCTCGTCTCGACCGGCGGAACCGCCGCCACGCTCCGCAAGGCCGGTGTGCCGGTGACCTCGGTCGATCAGGTCACCGGCTTTCCGGAGATCCTCGACGGGCGGGTCAAGACGCTCCACCCCGCCATCCATGCCGGCCTCCTGGCCAGGCCCGATCTCGACGAGCACCGCCGCGCGCTCGAGGCCCATCGCATCGCCCGCTTCGACCTCGTGGCGGTGAATCTCTATCCGTTCCAGGCCACGATCGCGACGCCCTCCGCGACGCTCGACGACGCGGTCGAGAACATCGACGTCGGCGGGCCGTCGATGCTGCGTTCGGCGGCGAAGAACTTCGAGCACGTGATCGCCGTCGTGGACCCGATGGACTACGAGCAGGTCCTCCGGATGCTCCGCGACGGCGACGTGCCCGTCGAGCGCCGCCAGGCGCTCGCCGCGAAGGTCTTCGGCCACACCGCGGAGTACGACACCGCGGTCGCCGGCTACCTCACGCGGCCGTCCCAGGGACTGCCGCCGCGGATCAACCTGTCGGTCGAGCGGATGCAGGAGCTCCGGTACGGCGAGAACCCGCAGCAGCGGGCGGCGCTCTACGCGACCGAAGAGCCGCGCGGCATCCGCGATCTCAAACAGCGGCAGGGGAAGGAGCTCTCGTTCAACAACCTCCTCGACATCGATGCGGCCACTGCCGCGGTGGGGGCCTGGAAGAGCCGCCCCGCCGTCGCGATCATCAAGCACACCACGCCCTGCGGCGTGGCCTTGGCCCGGACCGGCGTCGAGGCCCTCGCCAAGGCGCGCGCCACGGACCCGGTGTCGGCGTTCGGCGGAGTCGTTGCCTGCAACACGGTGGTCGACCGCGAGATGGCCGAAGCGCTCCGCGACCTGTTCGTGGAAGTCGTGGTCGCGCCCTCGATTACCGAGGAAGCGCTGGCGGTCTTCACCGAGAAGAAGAACCTCCGCGTGGTCGAGCTCCCCATCGGCGTGCCGGCCGGCTCCCTCGACTGGAAGAGCGTGCGGGGCGGGTTCCTGGTGCAGGACCGCTTCGCCTACGACCCGTCGGAGGACGGGTGGAAGGTGGTGACCACGCGGCCGCCCTCGCCCGAGGAATGGAACGACCTCCGCTTCGCCTGGGCCGCCGTCGCCTCGGTCAAGTCGAACGCGATCCTGATCGCGCGGGAGGAGCAGGCGCTGGGCATCGGCGCGGGCCAGATGAGCCGCGTCGACGCCGTTTTCCTCGCGATCCACAAAGCCCGCCAGCAGCACCACACGACCCGGAGCGCCGCGCTCGCGTCCGACGGCTTCTTTCCGTTCCCCGACGGCATCGAGGAAGCGGCACGGGCCGGCATCCGCGCGATCATCCAGCCCGGCGGCTCGGTGCGGGATGCCGAAGCGATCGCCGCCGCGAACCGCCACAACATGGCGATGGTGCTGACCGGCAAGCGGATGTTCCGGCATTGATCGCCGCTCCTCGCGCCCTGCCCGCGGACACGTGACCGGCGCCCCCCGCGAGGCGTCTGCCCCGCCGTATCGCTGGGCCGCCCTGACCGCGGCCGGCGTGTTCGTCGTCTATCTCCTGACGCTGGCGCCGACCACGGCCTTCTGGGACACCTCCGAGTACATCGCCGCCGCGAAGGTGCTGGGGATCCCGCACCCGCCCGGGAACCCCCTCTTCGTGATGCTCGCCCACGCGTTCGGGGTGCTGCCGCTGGCGGCGAGCTATGCCGTCCGGATCAACCTGTTCGCCGCGGTCACCAGCGCGCTCTCCGCCTTCCTCTGGTTCCTGGTCGCCGAGCGCTGGCTCCGCGCGATTGTCGCCGATCGCGGTCTCCGGCTGGCCGCGGCCGCGGCCGGCGTCCTGGTCGGCGCGTTCAGCTGGACGGTGTGGAACCAGTCGACGGTGAACGAGAAGGTCTACACCCTCTCGATGCTCTCGATGGCCCTGGTGACCTGGCTCGCGGTCCACTGGGGCGACGATCGGCCCGGACCGCACCGCGACCGCTGGCTCATCCTGATCGCGTACGTCATCGCGCTCAGCAGCACCAACCACCTGATGGGCGTGCTCGCGGGCCCGGCCGTGGCCGCCTACGTGCTCGGCACGGACCGGAAGATCCTGCTTCGCCCGTGGGTGGTCCTCATGGGATGGCTTCTCGCGCTGGGCGTCTCGGGCAAGCTCGGCGCGCTGGCGGCGATGCTGCGCGGAGGACCCCCGGATACCACCGCGGTGATCGGCGGCCTGGGGGTCGTGGGTCTCGGAATCTGGGCGCTCCTGGAGGACCGGCGGAACCCCCTGCTCTACCTCGGCGTGCTCGCGGTCCTCGTCGGTCTGACCCCCAACTACGTCTTCCTCCCGATCCGCGCCGCGCAGTTCCCGCCGATCAACGAGGGCGAGCCGGTCGGGTTCTTCAGCCAGGCGCTCATGGACGTGCTCAACCGCGTCCAGTACGGGAAGCCCGACCTCATAACCCGGCAGGCGGACTTCTTCTCCCAGCTCGGGATGTACGTCCAGTACTTCAACTGGCAGTTCGCCCGGGACTGGACCGGCCTGCAGCGCATCGCCACCGTGCTGTTCGCGGTATGCGGGTTGTCGGGGCTCGTTGTCCTCCTGCGCAAGGACCGTCGGGCCGGCATCGCCGCCCTCCTGATGTTCGGCACGCTGACGCTGCTGCTCGTCTTCTACCTGAACTTCAGGTACGGCTATTCCTGGCCGACGCGCCCGGGCATCACCACCGAGATGCGCGAGGTCCGTGAGCGCGACTACTTCTTCGTCGGCTCCTTCGCCTTCTTCGGCACCCTCGTCGCGGCCGGCATCGGCGCGTGGGCCCAGTTCCTCTGGACGCGGGCCCGGGGCGGCCTCCGCTGGCTCGCCGCGGCGCCGCCGCTCGTCCTCGCCCTGGTGCCGCTCCTCAGCAACCGCAGCACGGCGAGCCGCGCCGACGAGTGGATCGCCCACGACTTCGCCCGCGACCTGCTCGAATCGGTCGAGCCGTACGCCGTCCTGATCACCGCGGGCGACAACGATACCTTCCCGCTCTGGTTCGCCCAGGAGGTCGAGGGCATCCGTCCCGACGTGACCCTCGCCAACCTCTCGCTCATGAACACGGAGTGGCACCTGCGCCAGCTCCGTCGCCGCGAGACGCCGGAGTTCGACCCGACTCGCTCCATCGACCTCTGGAAGCCCCGCACCGATACGAGCGGGATCTCGCTGGGCACGGCCGGGCCGGCCGGATGGCCGCGGCCCACCACGCCGGTGTTCGCCCTCGACATCCGCGAGCTCGACTCGCTCCCGGAGCTCTCCCGCGTCCCGAAAGGCCAGGGTATCCGGTTCGACAGTCTTCTGCTTGCTTTCGGGACGGAGATCCTCGAGCGCAGGGACATCGCGACGATCTTCCTGATCCGGGACAACCTCGGGAAGCGGCCGATCTACTTCTCGTGGAGCGCCGGCGGGTACCCCGACGAGACGTTCGGCCTGACGCCGTATCTCATCTCGCAGGGGCTCGCGCGGAAGCTCTCCCCCAATCCTCTCGAGCCGACGGCCAACCTGGTGCTGAGCCCCATGGGGTTCACCGACCTCGAGCGGACCCGCACCCTGATCGAGAAGGAGTATCGCTGGCAGAGCGCCGCGCGGCGGCGCCCGTCCGGATGGATCGATCCCCCTTCATCGTCGATCCTCCGCATGTACTCCATCATCTACGGCGGCATCGCGGAGACCCTGCGCGATCACGGAGACAGCGCACTCGCCGCCAGGGCGGACTCGATCACCCGTCGCGTGGACGACGAAGTCCGCCGCGGCTTGAGGCTTCACGGCGGCGGGGGAGCCTCGGAATCGCCGCCGCCCCCGCCGTCGCCATGACCGAGCGGCCCGCGGCCGGCCGCCCCCGGATCTTCGTCATCGAGGACGATGCGCCGATCCGGGCCATTCTCCGCCGGATCCTCGAGGGCAACGGGTACGAGGTCGGCTTCGCGCCGGGCGGCCGGGAGGCGCTCGCGACCCTCGGCAGCGAGCTCTACGATCTGGTGCTGGTGGACCTCCATCTCCCCGACATCAGCGGGATGGATCTCCTCACCGTCCTTCCCACGCTCCAGACCGACGCGCAGTACATCGTCATCACCGGCGACGGCTCCGTCGATTCGGCCGTCGAGGCGATGCGGCTCGGCGCCTGCGACTATCTCAGCAAGCCGCTGCACCCCGAGGAGCTGCTGCTGAGCCTGCAGCGCGCGCTCGAGGATCGCGAGCGGCGGCGGGAGCTCGCCCGTCTCCGGCTGGCCGAGCCGGGGTCGGAAGGGTGGCGCATCATCGGCGAGGCCCCGGTGATGCGCCGCCTGCAGGAGCTCATCCAGCGGGTGGCGCCCACGCGCTCCACGGTGCTCATCTGCGGGGAGACCGGCACCGGCAAGGAGCTCGTTGCCCGCGAGGTCCATCGGCTCTCGGACCGCGGCCACCGTCCGTTCGTCCCCGTGAACTGTTCCGCGCTGCCGGAGTCGCTGCTCGAGTCGGAGCTGTTCGGCCACGTCAAGGGAAGCTTCACCGGCGCAGTGGCCTCGCGGCGCGGACTCTTCGAGGAGGCCGCGGAAGGCACGCTGTTCCTCGACGAGATCTCCACCGTCTCGCCCGCGATCCAGGTGAAGCTCCTGCGCGTCCTGCAGGAGCGGCAGATCCAGCGCGTCGGCGGCACGGAGCTCATCCGGGTCGGCTTCCGGCTGGTGGCAGCTACCAACGTGGACCTGTCCTCGGAGGTTCAGGCCGGAAGGTTCCGCGAAGACCTCTACTACCGCCTGAACGTCTTCCCGATCGTCGTTCCTCCGCTGCGCGAGCGTCGCATCGACATCCCCCTCCTCGCTGCGCACTTCCGCCGCCGCGCCGCCGAGGACCTGGGGGTGAGCCCACCCGACTTCGCCTCCTCGGCGCTGCGGGCCCTCGAGGCGTACCACTGGCCGGGCAATGTCCGCCAGCTCGCTGCGGCGATCGAGCGGGCGGTGATTCTGCACGCGGGCGCGCCAAGGCTCACGATCGAGCTGCCGGAGGATGAGGCGCACAAGCCGCGGGAGGAGCTGCTCGAGAGCGCGCGTCGTGAGGCGTGGACACTGGACCAGCTCGAGCGCGACTACATCCTGCGGACCCTCGAGACGAATGCCGGGCACCGGGGTCGCACCGCCGAGCTGCTCGGCATCGACCGGCGTACCCTGCTGCGGAAGCTTTCGCGGTACGAAGGGAAGGAGGTCACCCACGACGAAGACGAGGACTAGCCTCTAAGGCGTTCCCGATAGTCGCCCCCCCAGCAGCAATCTTGGCCGTACCATTTCGCCCCCGCTTAGGGGCATTTTGTCCCAGGAATCGCGATCCCATTCGGCAGAAAAATCCTAAACGATTGCTGTTAAAAGCCTTACGGTTGCCGGCAGAATCGACCTGCTGCGGCACGGATCCTCCTTTTCAGTCACGCCGTCTGGAGGCAACGGCTGACGGCGGAGCCGCTGTCCTGAGTCCACGATGCGACCGTCCGATACAAGCCCGCTCAGGGAATCAGGAGCACGACATGTTGACGATGCGATCGGCGGCTCCCATCGAGCCCTGGAACCACCTCGGTCTCGTCTACCGGACCGCCCGGCAGCTCGCCCGCCGGATTCCCAACTCCGATGCCGACGAGCTGGCGGGGGCGGGCGTTCTCGGCCTGATTCAGGCCGCCAGCGCCTTCGATCCCGACCGGGGCGTGACCTTCTCGACGTTTGCCGTGCCGCGGATTCGCGGCGCCATGCTGGACGACGTTCGGCGGCGGACCACGCCGTCACGCCTGGCCGTGCAGCGGAAGCGCCGGCTGCAGTGGGCGGTCCGCAAGGTCGAAACGGAATCCGGCCGGCGCGCCGAGCCCAGAGCCGTCGCCGGCACGCTCGAGCTGAGTCTGGATGAGTACAATCGCTGGCAGGATTCGACGCTCGTGCTGGACATGGTGGAGCTCGACGCGCCCCGCCGCCTCCAGGACGGCGAGTCCGCGAATCCGCTCGAAGCGCTCGCCGACGCGGGAGCTTCCTCTCCCGAGGACGCGGTGGAGAAGGAGGACATGCGCCGCGCGGTCCGCGAGTCCCTCGCGTCGCTGTCGGTCCGGGAGCGGGCGATCGTCGAATCCCGGTTCTTCAGGGGCGAGACGCTGCGCACGATCGCCGATCGCGAGGGTGTGACCGAGGCCCGGATCTCTCAGCTGCTGACCCGTGCCCTCGCTCGGCTCGCACCTGTGCTGCGGCACGTGCTGGATCTGCCGTCCAGAACGGACGGGAAGGCCGCATGAGGACCGCGACTCCAGGGCTGCATACCTGGGAGAGTCTCTCGACGGCGGAGGACCGGATCCTCGTCCTGGCCGACTCGGCCGGGAGGTCCGAGTGGCTCACCCGGCTCCTCCAGGATTCCAGGCCCGAACGGGTATTGGCGATCGGCGAGTCCGATCTCGGCCCGACGCTTCAGGCACAGCCGGCCGCGGCGGTCGTTCTCATGGTGCCCGACCCGGTTCCACGCGTTCAGCGCATCCACGAGCTGGACCCTCAGGTCGGAATCCTTCTCCTCGCCGACACGCTGGAAGGCGGCCGGGTGGCGGAGCTATTCCGCGCCGGGGTCTCCGACCTGCTGACCGGCGCGGTCACCCCCGATCGTCTGCGCGATTGTCTCTCGACCATGCTGGAGCGCCGCCGGGAGCGGATCCGTACCGAGCTCTACTCGGCCTGGCTCCGCAGCATGCTGGGCGAGCTCCGGGCCGAAGTCGAGCGGGAGTCGGAGCGGGTCGTCCAGCATTCGCTCGCCGCGCTCGAGGTCCTCACCCAGACGCTCGAGGCCAAGGACTCCCACATGGCGGGGCATTCGCTCCGCGTCGCGGAGATCGCCGGGTCGATCGCGACCGCCATGCGCCGGTCGGAATGGGACGTCGAGCGGATCCGTGTCGCCGGTCGTCTGCACGACATCGGCATGATCGCGGTACCGCAGGGACTCCTCTCCCGGGCCGGCCCCTTGAGCCAGACGGAGTACGCGATCGTGCGCGAGCACGTGACCGTGGCCACGAAGATCCTGAGCCCCTTCGCGTCGCTGCAGGACGTGATCGGCTTCATCCGGGGGCACCACGAGCGGTGGGATGGCGCCGGCTATCCGGATGGTCTCGGCGGCGAGGCGATTCCGTGGGGGGCGCGGGTCCTCGCGGCTGCGGAGATCTTCGACGCTCTGGCGACCTCCCGGCCGTATCAACGCGCCCTTCCCCCCGAGGCCTGTCTCGAGCGGATGGCATCGATGAGCGGCACCGCCCTCGATCCCGCGGTCTATCAGGCCCTGGCGACCGTGGTCCAGAGCCGGAAGCTCCTCCCGTTCCTCCACCACCCCGAGGCGGCCGGCCGCGGCTCGGTCGAGTCGTGGGCAGTCACCGAAATCACGGAGTTCGGCGACCGGGAAACGAACTTCGGCGGCCACCTTCGCTAAATTGATCCTGCGGCGGCGGTTGCGCCGCAGGGCGTGGTGGCCGAGTGGTTGAAGGCAGCGGTCTTGAAAACCGCCAAGGGCGAAAGTCCTTCGTGAGTTCGAATCTCACCCACGCCGCTTC
>JBOHSH010000246.1:0-3583 GCA_050733195.1 Gemmatimonadales bacterium | reverse complement strand
GAAGCGGCTTCCCCTCGATGGTCAGATCCCTGCTCGTCTCGAGGGTGGTTGCCCAGTTCGCGCCGGGCGTCCAGACCTCGTTCCAGTGCACGACCTTCCCGAAGATGGTGTCACGGGCGCGCACCCGCGGGCGGGAATAGTCGACGGTGATCTTCGTGCCGTCGATCGTCTGGGTGATGGTGGCCGGCTCGCTGGCCCGGACCTGCGCGGCGAGCGGATCAGACGCGATGGCGGCCGAGACGGCGATGACCGCGAGCATGCAGAAGCGGGCGGGCATGCGGAGTATCCGGATTGAAGGGTACGGGTGCGGCGACGCTCAGCCGTAGCGGGCGTCGATGGCCTTGCGGATCTGGTCGAGTGATCGCCCGGCCTTATGCAGCCGGTGCACAAGGCGGCCCTCGCCCTGGCAGATGACACAGTGCCGGGCCATCCCGTGGTCCTCGAAGCAGGAGAGGAGCGAGTAGAAGCCCTCCAGGTCGGCGCAGCCGCACTGACAACGGATGCCGTCGACGACTCCCGGGATCTCGCGCACCAGATCGAAGACCGGAATCGCGTCGGGCGAGTCGGCGAGCTGCGCCGGAGTCAGGACCTTCTCCGCCGTGATACCGGGCCGGGGTGTGGGGTGGTCACCGGGGAACGGGGAACGCCGAACGGGAAACGGGACAGCGCGAAGCGGGCGCGCGCCCGGCAGCCACCCGAAGAGGACGGCCCCGCAGAAACCGAGAAAGCCGCGTCGTGACGCCGGGAGTCTCTCGCGCATGCCCTTCCAAGTTATTCAGGGACGGACGGACGGCCAAACGGGCGCTGGCGCGGCAGAAGCGCGAAGGGTTCATTCCCCGTCATGACCACACCCGACGCGCCGCTCATCTCCCATGTTTCGGACACCGCCCGCTGGGTCGCCTTCTACCGCGCCATGGAGTCCGAGCGGCCCGACGCCATCTTCCGGGATCCGTACGCTCGCCGGCTGGCCGGTCCTCAGGGCGAGGCGATCGCGCGGGGGATGAAGCACGGGCTCAAGTTCGCCTGGCCCATGATCGTGCGGACAGCCGTCCTGGACGAGCTCATCCAGCGCTCGATCCGGGAACACGGGGTCGAACAGGTCCTCAACGTCGCGGCCGGCCTCGACGCCCGCCCGTGGCGCCTTCCGCTCCCCTCTACGCTCCGGTGGATCGATGTGGATCTCCCGGCGATGCTCGACCACAAGACCAGCGAGCTCCGGGGCGAGCGCCCAGTCTGTCATTACGAAGCGGTGAAACTGGACCTGAGCGACGTCCCGGCCCGCCGGCAGCTCTTCGCGCGGGTCGGCGCCGAGGGGCGACGAACGCTCGTGATGACGGAAGGACTCCTCGTGTATTTGCCGCCCGCCTCGGTGGCGGAGCTGGCGCGCGATCTTCACGAAGCGCCGTCCTTCGCGCTCTGGCTCACCGATCTCGCGAGCCCTGAGCTGCTCGAGTTCCTGGAGAAGAAGACCTGGAGCTCGACCGTGCGCGCCGGCAACGCGCCCTTCCTGTTCGCGCCGGCGGAGAGCACCGGCTTCTTCGAGCCGTACGGCTGGCGGGAGGTCGAGTGGCGGTCGATGTTCTATGAAGGGATCCGGCTTCGCCGCACCGTCCCGTTCGCGCGGTTCTGGGCCCTCCTGGCCCGGCTGGGCGGCCGGCGGCGGCAGGAAAAGACCGAGCGGTTCTCGGGGATCGCGCTGCTCGAGCGCAGCTGAGCGTCAGGCGCCGTAGGGAACCCAGATGTTCTTGACCTGGGTCGCCTCCCGCAGCAGCTCGAGTCCCTGACCGGCGTGGGGGTCGTGCCAGTCGCGCGGCTCCCACTCCGCCCAGGTCCGCTTCATGTTGCCGGACGAGAGCTTCTCCACCTCGGCGGCTTCCTCGCGGGGACCAAAGAACCAGACACCGTCGACGTCGTCGTGGGCCGCGAGAACCGGCGCGAGCTCGCGGCGCAGGCCGGTGACGATGTTGATGACCCCGCCGGGGACGTCCGACGTGTCGAGCACCTGATAGAGGTCGGTGGCGAGCAGCGGCCAGCGCTCGCTCGGCACGGCGACGACCGTGTTGCCCATCGCCACCGCCGGCAGCACGAGCGAGACGAAGCCGAGCAACGGTGCCTCGACCGGGGCCATCACCCCGAGCACGCCGATCGGCTCGTTCATGGCGATCGTCACGCTGCGGAACGGCGTGGCGTGCACCGCGCCGTCGTACTTGTCCGCCCACGCGGCGTAGTGGAAGGCGCGACGGATCGTGGCACGGACCTCCCGGGCCGCGTCGTCGCTCGACGCGCCGGTGAGCGTCTCGAGCCGGCCGCTGAACTCGGCCTCCCGCGCGGCCAGATTCTCGCCGAGGTAGTAGAGCACCTGGGCGCGGAGGTGCGCGGTCGCCGTGGCCCATCCCCGGGCGGCGTGCGCGGCCTCGACCGCGTTCCGAATGTCCTTCCGGTTCCCGCGCCCGACTTCGGCCGCGATCGCACCGCTCGCGTCGTTGACGGGAATCGCGTAGCCGGAATCGGGGCGCACCTGTTTCCCGCCGATGTAGAGCTTGGGGGTGCGGTCGATGGACGGTCCGACGGGCGGGTCAGACGGCCGGACGGCCGGACGGCGGGACGGCCGGGGTTCCGACGCACTGGCCGTCTGGCCGTCTGGCCGTCTGGCCGTCTGGATATACTCCCACAATCCCTCCCGCCCGCCCTCGCGCCCGAAGCCCGATTCGCGGTAGCCGCCGAATCCGCTCGCCGCGTCGAAGAGGTTGGTGCAGTTGATCCAGATGGTGCCGGCCTTGATGCGCGGCGCGAGGTCGAGCGCGGTGTTGAGGTTCTCCGTCCACACGCTCGCGGCGAGACCGTAGCGGGTGTTGTTGGAGATCTCGACCGCTTCGTCGGGCGTGCGGAAGGTCATCAGCACGACGACGGGGCCGAAGATCTCGACCTGCGCGATGGTCGCGGCGGGCGACACGTCGGTGAACAGGGTCGGCGGATAGAACAGCCCGTCCGCGGGACAGCTCCAGCTCGGCTGCCAGCAGGTGGCGCCCTCGCGCTTTCCCTGCTCCACCAGCTCCTGGATCTTCTCGAGCTGCACCGGTGCCACGATGGCACCGATGTCCACCGCCTTGTCGAGCGGGCTCCCGACGCGGAGCGTCTCCATCCGGGCCCGGAGCTTCTCGACGAGCCGGGCGGCGATGCCTTCCTGGGCCAGGATCCGGGAACCCGCGCAGCAGACCTGCCCCTGATTGAACCAGATCGCGTCGACCACGCCCTCGACGACGCTGTCGAGATCGGCGTCCTCGAACACCACGAAGGGCGACTTGCCGCCCAGCTCGAGCGAGAGCCGCTTGCCGCTGCCCGCGGTCGCCGCGCGGATGATCCGCCCGACGTCGGTCGAGCCGGTGAAGGCGATCTTGTCCACGCCGGGATGGTCCACCAGCGCGGCGCCGGTCCTGCCGTCGCCGGTGATCACGTTGAGCACGCCCGGCGGAAGGCCGACCCGGGTCGCGAGGTCGGCGAAGAGCAGCGCGGTGAGGGGGGTGAACTCCGCGGGCTTCAAGACGACCGTGTTCCCCATGGCGAGCGCGGGCGCGATCTTCCA
>JBOHSH010000245.1:0-3716 GCA_050733195.1 Gemmatimonadales bacterium | reverse complement strand
GACGACATGCGGGACCTCACGACCGCGCTCCGCCCCGCCGTCATCGCGCGGCGGCTCGAGGTCCTCGGCGTGGACGCGGCGACGGTCATGCGCTCCGTCCAGGGCATCGATGTCGTGACGACGAAGGTGGCCAACGGCCGGCTCACCGGCGAGAGCGGAGAGGCGACGTTCCTCCTCGCCTACGGGATGGGGATCATCCTCTACATGTCCCTCCTCATCTTCGGGACGCAGGTGATGAACTCGATCGTGGAGGAGAAGAACAACCGGATCGTCGAGATCCTGTCCTCCAGCCTGACGCCCTTCCAGATGATGCTCGGCAAGATTCTCGGCGTGGGCTCGGTGGCGCTGCTCCAGATCGGGATCTGGGCCGGGACGGCGACGTTCCTCTCCAGCAACCAGGGCCGGATCCTCCGCGCTCTGGGCGCGGGACCGGCGCAGGGCCCGATGCCCCTGGCGCTCCCGGCGATGGCCGTCGACCTGCTCGTCGTGTTCCTCATCTTCTTCGCGCTCGGCTTCCTGCTCTACGCCGCGCTGTACGCGTCGGTGGGCGCGATGGTCAACACGACCCAGGAGGCGGGCCAGGCCCAGATGCCGGTCATGATGTTCGTCCTGGCGGGCTTCTTCTCCGTGTTCATGCTCATCAAGGAGCCGAACGGCGCGGCGGCACAGGTGCTCACGTTCGTGCCGCTGCTCTCCCCCTTCGTGACGCCGATGCGCTACTCCATCTCGCCCCTGCCGTGGCCCGAGCTGCTCGGCTCGATCGCCGCCACGGTGGTCGGCCTGCTCGCGATCGTCTGGATCGCGGCGCGGATCTATCGGGTGGGGATCCTCATGTACGGCAAGCGCGCCTCGATGCGCGAGGTCGCGAGGTGGATCATGGCGGCGTAGACGGTGACCGGTGACCAGTGACCGGTGACCGGGGAGGGCGATGAACGGATACGGTGAAGAGCTCCTGATCGCGCTGGCGGTGGGGTGGATCTACCTCACCGTCGTGCGTTTCGTGGATCACAACGAGCGGGAGCCGGTGTGGGCTCTCGCTCTGGCCTTCCTCTTCGGCGGCGGGGCCGGCGTCGTCGTCGATCTGCTGGTCTCCTCGGATACCCTGCTCCTCACGCCCTGGGCCGGGGCGCTCTACGTCGAGGGGTCGAAGCTCGCCGCCCTGCTCGCGGCGATGGCCGCCTTCGCGGGCGTGGCACAGCTCCGGGGCTGGCCCGAGATCAACGACCTCGTCGACGGCATCATCTACGGCATCGCCGTGGGGCTGGGGTACAGCACCGGCGAGACGCTCATGCGGGAGATCGCGCTCGCGGGATCCCACGCGGCCCACGAGCTCCAGTCGCCGCTGAACTCCATCCTCGGCAGCGCTTCGGCGGGACTCTCCCACGGTGTGTTCGCCGGGATCACCGGGCTCGGCGTGGGTGTGGCGCTCGAGCTCCGGAGTCGCGCCGCGCGCGCCGGCGTGGTGGTCCTGGGGCTCGCCGGTGCGGTGCTGGCGAACGGCTTCTTCTTCACCCTCGCCCACGGCAACGCGCTCTCCGGCTCGAGCGGACTGGTCCGGGCCTGGATCGCCGTCGTGGTGCCGTTCGTGGTGCTGGTCGCGATCGGCCTCTACGCGCTCGCGGGGGAACGCCGGGCCATTCGCCGGGAGCTGGCGGAGGAGGTGGAGCGCGGGACCGTGAGCGCCGCGGATCTGCGGCTCCTGGAGAGCTTCTGGCGGCGGCAGCTCACCTACGCCGGCCTGCTCGTGCGCGGGCGGATCCGGGAATGTCTCGCGCTCGCGGGCCGCCACAACCGGCAGGTTCTTCTCGCCGTGCTCAAACGGCGCGCGGCGCGAAGTGGGAGCGAGCGGGTCAGGGAATCGCTGGCGCGACAGGCCGAGCGGGTGCGGCGGGCACTGCGGTCCCCGGGCGCGCTCGCCGCCTCGGTGCTGCTGCTCGTCGTGGCGCTCGGGCCCAGGGCGGACGCCGTGCAGTTCCTGCCGTCGCGCCCGAAGCTCGACTCGATCCTCACCGCGGCGGAGCGGGACATCGACGCGTACTGGCGCCGGACGCTGCCGTTTACGTACCGCTCGCCGTCGGAGGTCAAGGCCTACTATCCGGGCTCACACTGTCCGTATCAGCGCAACAACGCCGTGTATTGCCGTCCGGTCCGCAGCATCTTCTACGACCGCGGGCTGATGGACAGCCTCCTCACGCACATCGGCGATTTCGCGATCGTCTACACGCTGGCCCACGAGGTTCTCCCACGTCGTGCAGCGGCTGTCGCCGGATCCCTCCGGGCTCTGGACGATCCAGATCGAGCTCCAGGCCGATTGCATGGCGGGGCAGTACACCCGGGACGCGAAATCGCGGGGACGGGTGAAGCCGGAAGACGAGGAGGAGGCGTTCCGGGACCTGCGCGGGTCGCGCGACTACGTCGACAACCCGTGGTTCAATCCCTATGCCCACGGCACGTCGGGCCAGCGGATCAACGCCTTCCAGGAAGGTCTCGAGGGACGGACCTGCGAGGGGCCGGACTTCTGGAACCGGATCCACGTCGACACGACGGTGGCGAACGTGGAGCGGAACCCGCCGAGGGGATCGCTGCTGCACGCGATGGAGTGCTCACGAGGATGGTACAGTCGCCGGGAGACGCGGCTCATCGCGGATCTGGTGCGGACCGGCGCCAACGGCCTCGTCGACGCGGTCTCCGCGAAGTTCGTCGCGCTGGGAGGATCGACGGTCGAGGTCACCCGCCACGTGTACCTCTCGCCGAGGAAGGCCCAGGATCACCTCCTGGCTCACGTCAAGCGGCTCAAGGGGCTCGTGTACGCCGTCACGAACCAGGGGAAGCTCGTCACCGGTACCGACTCGGTGGGCACCTGGAAGAAGCTCGTCGGCGCCACGGAGATCGTGGTGCAGACGAACCATACTGTGTTCACCATGTTCGAGGGCCCGTGGGGCGCGGCCTGGGAGTTCTCGGAGCTCACGATGACGCCCTGCTCGCGCTGAATCGGCGAGGTTGGAGAGCGGCCGGCGGACCCTGCGCGGCCCGCACCGTGAGCGGTGCGGGCCGTTTTGGTTGTGCGTGTGACCGACGGGTCAGCGGGTCGGCTGCTTCACCATCCGCAGGTACGGCTTCTTCGCCACCCATCCCGCGGGGAACTTCTTCTTCGCGTCCTCGTCGGAGACGGCGGGGATGATGATCACGTCCTCGCCCTGCTTCCAGTCGGCGGGGGTGGAGACCTGGAAGCCGGCGGTGAGCTGCAGGGAGTCGATGACGCGGAGGATCTCGTCGAAGTTCCGGCCGGTGCTCTGCGGGTAGTTGATCGAGAGCTTCACCTTGTTGTCGGGGCCGACGATGAACACCGAGCGCACGGTCACATTGTCGGCGGCGTTCGGGTGGATCATGTCGTAGAGCATCGCGACCTTGCGGTCGGGGTCGCCGATCATCGGGAAGTTGACCTGCTGGCCGGTGACGTCGCGGATGTCGGACTCCCACTTCACGTGGGCATCGACGGGATCGACGCTCAGCCCGATGATCTTGCAGTTGCGCTTCTCGAATTCCGGCTTGAGCTGGGCGACGCGGCCGAGCTCGGTGGTGCAGACGGGCGTGAAGTCCTTGGGGTGCGAGAACAGCACGGCCCACGAGCCGCCCTTCCACTCGTGAAACCGGATGGTGCCCATTGTGGTGTCAGCGGTGAAGTCGGGCGCCTCGTCGCCGAGTCGAATGGCCAT
>JBOHSH010000244.1:0-3927 GCA_050733195.1 Gemmatimonadales bacterium | reverse complement strand
GACGACGCCTCGCCCGCGGTCGACGTGCGCCTGCCCGACGGAGCGCGGCTGCACGCCCTGCTTCCTCCGCTTGCTCGCCGGCCGTGCCTCACGATCCGACGGCACCGCATGGTGGCCGGAAGCCTGGATGATCTGGTCGGCCTCGGCACGTTGAACGACGAGCTCGCGAGGTTCCTCCGTGGCGCGGTGGAGGGCGGGTTGAACGTCCTCGTCTCCGGAGGAACGGCGTCGGGCAAGACCACGACGCTGAACGCGCTCGGCAGCGCCATCCCGCCCGGGGAGCGGGTCGTCACGATCGAGGAGACCGCCGAGATTCGCCTTGAGGAGATGCTTCCCGACTGCGTGGCGCTGGAGGCCCGGGCGGCGAACGTCGAGGGGCTCGGGCAGATCGGCATCCGCGAGCTGGTGCGCCACGCGCTTCGGATGCGGCCGACCCGGATCGTCGTCGGCGAGGTCCGGGGCCCCGAGGCGCTGGACATGCTCTCGGCGATGAACACCGGCCACGAGGGCTCGATGGGAACGATCCACGCGAACTCTGGCCGACAGGCCCTGTCGAAGCTCCGCACCTACGTGCTCATGGCCGAGGAGCAGCTCACCCCCGAGGTCGCGAACGAGATGATCGCCGAGACCGTGGACCTGGTGGTCCACCTCCGCCTCGATCACCGCAGCGGGACACGGCGGGTCGTGCAGGTGGCCGAGGTGGCGGGGCTCGAGGCGGGCCGCGTCCTGACGAACGACCTGTTCCGCTGGGAAGCCGGCGACCTTGTCCCGACCGGCGTGCGGCCGCGATTCGCGGACCGGCTCGACGAATTCGCGGCGGCCGCATCGCCGAGCGGGCTCGCGACGAGCGCGCGGGAGGGATAAGGGATGGACGCGATGCTCGTGGCGACCGTGTTCGGGCTCGGGCTGCTGTTCGTCTTCGATGCCCTCGTCCGACCGGAGGGAACGTCCACCCCTACCGCGCTGCTCAGGAAGGCCGGACCGCGCGCGCTCTCCGGTGCGATCGGAGCAGCGGCCGGCTACATCGGCACGGGCTGGCCGATCGCGGCGCTCGCCTGCGGCGTGGTGGCTGCCGCGATTCCCGGCATGCTCCGGCGGACTCGGGACGAGCGGGCACGCCTCGAACGGCGCGAGGCGATCGCAGAGGTCTCCTCCAGGCTTCGCGACGCCATCCGCTCCGGCATCGGGATCGCCGATGCGCTCTCAAACGCCGCGGAGAGCGCCCCGGCGAGAATCCGCGGTGACCTCCGGCGGCTGGTTGCCGACGCGAAGGTCTCCGGCCTTCAGGACGCGGCTCGCGCCTTCGCCGCGCGGGTAGCAGATCCCTCCGCGGACCTGCTTGCCTCCGCGCTCGGGACGGCCGACCGCCTCGGCTCGAGGAACCTGTCCGAGGTGCTCGACGCCCTGGCCGAGGCGACGACCGCCCACGCCGCCGCGGTCAGGGAGGCTCGGGCCCGGCAGACGCGGAACCGAGTCTCCGCGCGGATCGTCGCGGCCGTGCCGGTACTGCTCCTGCTCGCCATTCGCCAGGCGAACCCCACCTACCTCGCACCGTTCGAGACCGCGTCGGGGCAGGCGGTCCTCGCGTTCGCCATTGGCCTGATCTGGGCGGGGTACGTGGCGATGCAGCGCGCGGCCCGAATCGAGGGGAGCCCGCGGTGACCGACGTCCTTGTCCTTGGCGCCCTGTTCGGGTCGGGGATGCTGCTGGTCCTTGTGGCCCAGCCGCTTGGTGCCCCCAGGCCGACCCTCGCCCGGCGGCTCTCCGCGCTCGCCCCGGACGTCACCCGCGACCCGCCGGGCGCCCAAGAGTCGGTCTTTCGTACCCGCCTGTTCGAGGAGACCCTGAGGCCTGCCCTGGAGCGCGTGGGACAACGAATCGCCAGGGTTCTCGGTCGGCTCGGGCTCGACCTTCGGTCCACGGAGGAGCGGCTCCGCGCGGCCGGGGACCGCGGCGGGCTGGCGCTGTTCGAGGGCCAGAAGCTCGCCGGAGCGCTCATCGGCTTCTCGTTCCTTCCTGCGGCGTCATCCCTGGGGCTTACTCCGACGACCCCGGTCTGGCTCTGGCTCGCCGCCGCCGCGGGAGGGTTCCTCCTGCCCGAGGCCATCCTCAAGCGACGCGCCGAGGCACGACGCCGCAGGATGCGGCAGGACCTCGTCCACTTCGCCGAGCTCGCCTCACTTGCAGTGTCGGCGGGTCTCGGCATCGAAGGCGCGATCGACCAGGCAGTCAGCTCCGGGGACGGGCCGCTGTTCGATGAGCTTCGGAGGGTGCTTCGCGAAGCACGACTTCGCGGTGAGTCGGCATCGGGAGCGCTCGCCCGGGTCCCCGCCGAGATTGGGCTCCCCGACGCTGAGTCACTCGCCGCGGCGATCGGCGCCGCGGCGGAGCACGGCACGGCCGCCACGCAGGCCCTGCGGGCGCAGGCGCGCGCTCTTCGGGAGCGGCGGCGGCTCGAGCTGGTGGAGGCGGCGGAGCGAGCGCAGGTCCGGATGCTGCTTCCCGTTGGGCTGTTGATCCTCCCGGCTTTCTTCGTCGTCGTGCTCTACCCGGCAGCGGTGCAGCTGCTCCGGCTGACCGGACCGTGAGGAGGGAGGTGATCGGTTTGAGCAGGCGAATCCTGGCAACGTTCCTTCGGCTTCGGACCTCGGAGCGAGGAGAGGTCTACGTGGAGTACGTGGTGCTAGGGGCGCTGGCGGTACTGGTGATCCTGAGCGCCGTCCAGTACTTCTTCGGCGCCGTCTCCGGGCTGTTCCAGCGGATCGGCGACAGCCTCGGCGGGCTATGAGCGACGAACGCGGCACCGCCTCGCTCGAGCTGGCCATCGTGGCCCCGGCGCTCATGCTGCTCGTGCTCGGCGTGCTCCAGTTCGGGCTCTGGTACCACGCGCAGAACGTGGTGCAGGCCGCGGCCCTGGAGGGCGCTCGGGTGGCCGCCGCCGAGGACGGAACGGCCGGAGCCGGACGGAGCCGCGCCCTCGAGGTCGTGCAGGAGGGTCTCGGCAACGCCGCCGAGGGTCAGGCGGCGACGGCATCGGTTGGTCAGGAGACGGCCCGCGTGCAGGTGACGGCGGAGCTCGCAGGCCTGCTTCCGATCCCGGGGCTCAGCTCCTTCTCGCTCTCCTCGGAGTCGATCGTGTTCCGGGAGCGGTTCCGCCCGGCGGAGGAGCAGCAATGAGAAGGGCGCTTCGAGGCGAGCGGGGAACGGCAGCAGTCGAGCTCGTGCTGCTCGCCCCGGTGCTCGTGGTGCTCATCGCGGTCGTCGTAGCGGCGGGCCGGATGGTGGAGACGAAATCTGCCGTCCTGTCGGTGGCGAGGGAGGCGGCGCGCGCCGGCTCGGAGGCTCCGGACGCAGCGACAGCTCAGGACGAAGCTCTCGACACCGCCCGGGAGGTGGCTGCTGGACTTGGGCTGGATCCCGCCCGGCTGGTCGTGTCCCAGGATGACAGCGGCTTTCGCCGCGTCGGCCCGTACGTGGTGAGCGTGGCCTACGAGGTGCCGCTGGCCGATCTTCCCGGGCTCGGGCTGCTGCCCGGATCGGTGGTTCTCGGGGCGGAGCACGCCGAACTCATCCAGCGGTTCAAGTCGAGGTGGCCGTGATGCGACTTCGCGGTGAGTCCGGCGCGGTAGTGCCGCTCACCGCAGTGATGCTGCTCGGCCTCCTCGCCATCGCCGCGCTCGTCGTCGACGGCGGACTGCTCTTCGCGGAGCGGCGCGACCTCCAGGGCCTAGCCGACGGCGCCGCTCGGGCCGGTGCCATGGCGGTGGACAAGGATCTCCTTCGGGAGACGGGGACGGTGCGTCTCGATCCGGCCGCCGCGCGCGACGCGGCCGGGCGCTACCTGGCCGCGGGCGGGTTCGAGGGCACCATCCGCATCGACGCCGATATGCTCGTCGTGACCGTCGACCTGGAGGAGAGCCGGCCGAC
>JBOHSH010000243.1:0-9680 GCA_050733195.1 Gemmatimonadales bacterium | reverse complement strand
GCGGCGGAGACCGGCGCGAGCAGGATGAGGGCGGCGGCGGCGGCGGCCAGGCGGGGCGACATGGCGGTCCTCAGGGCGGTGAGGCGGGAGGGAGCGCGGGCCGTGAAAGTGCCTCAGGCGGAATGGGTGACAGGAACACGGAGAAATGTCGCCCGCGCGGTACCGACCGCAAGGGCGGCCCGATGACCGGGAGGCCGGGCCTCGCTACATTCCGCGCCTGTGACCGGCCCAGCCTACGACCTCTCCAAGCTCCGGATCGACCGGGATCCGCCGCCAGCGGTGCGACGGGCATTCGGGCGCACGCTCATTCTCGCCCTCATCGCGGTCGTCATCCTCGCCGCGGTCGTGCTGTATTTCCGGCGGACCTCCGCGCCCGTCGTTCAGACCGTCGTCGTCGCTCCGGTGCAGGCCGGCACTCCCGCCGCCGCGGCCGGCAGCGTTTCCGTCACCGCGAACGGCTACGTCGTGGCCAGGACGCGCGCCTCGGTGTCGGCGAAGTTACCGGGACGGCTCGCCACCCTTTCGGTGGACGAGGGGACGTCGGTGCGTCGCGGCGAGGTGATCGCCCGGCTGGAGAACGCCGACTATCAGGCCGCGGTGGTGGAGGCGGACGCCATGCTGGGCGCCGCGCGCGCGCAGCTCAACGAAGCCGAGGCGGAACGGGAGCAGATGCGCCGTGAGGCGGACCGGATCCGGAGGCTCAAGACCACGAACCCCGGTCTGATCGCGGACCAGGACGTCGACGCGGCGGAGAGCCGCGCCGCGCAGACGGAGGCCCGCGTCCGCTCCGCGGCGGCGCGGGTCCAGGCGGCACAGGCCAGCCTGGGATTCGCGCGCGCCAACCTCGAGAACACCTTCATCCGGGCGCCCTTCACCGGGACCGTTCTCCGCAAGGAGGCGGAAGTGGGCGAGGTGGTCGCGCCGTCGGTCGGCGGCGGCCTGACCCGTGGCGCGGTAGTGACGATGGCCGACCTCGCCACGCTCGAAGTCGAAGTCGACGTGAACGAGGCCTACATCGCGCGGATACGGCACGATCAACCGGCCAGGATCACGCTCGACGCCTATCCCGACACCTCGTTCCGGGGCAGCGTCCGGCAGGTGGTGCCCACCGCCGACCGCCAGCGGGCGACGGTGCAGGTCAAGGTCGCCATTCTCGATCGCGACCCCCGCATTCTTCCGGAAATGGGCGCACGGGTGGATTTTCTCGAGCCCGAAACCGGACCGGCGGCACCCGCCGCTTCCACCGTGCAGCGGTTCCGGCTCCCGGCGTCCGCGATCCGCGAGGAGGGCGGCCGCACGATCGTCTGGCTGGTCCGCGACGGCCGCCTCGAGTCGCGCGAGGTGAGCGCCGGCCCCGTGAGCGGAGGCTTCCGCGAGATCCGCTCGGGCCTCTCGGGAGGAGAAATGGTTCTAACCGCAGGTGTCGAAACGCCCCGTGCTGGAATGCGGGTAAAGACACCTAGCTCCCTAGCCCCTAACCCCTAGCCCCTAGCTCCCTAACCCATGCCTCTCGTTGAAATCCGCGACGTCCACAAGTCCTTCCAGCGCGGCGCCGAGCGCATCGACGTCTTCACCGGCCTCTCGCTCGACATCGAGCCGAAGACGTTCACCGCGCTCATGGGGCCGTCGGGCTCCGGGAAGTCCACGCTGCTCAACCTGATCGCGGGGCTCGACCGGCCCACCGGCGGCACGGTCCGGGTGGCGGGGGCCGAGGTGAGCTCGATGTCGGCGGCCCAGCTCGCCTCCTGGCGGTCGCGGCACATGGGCTTCGTCTTCCAGCAGTTCAACCTGCTGCCCGTGCTCACGGCCTGGCAGAACGTGGAGCTGCCGCTCCTCCTGACCCGACTCTCCCGGTCGGAGCGCGCCGAGCGGGTGAGGATCGCGCTCGGCGTGGTGGGGCTCGAGGACCGGAAGGACCACTATCCTCGCCAGCTCTCGGGCGGGCAGGAGCAGCGCACGGCGATCGCGCGGGCCATCGTCGCCGATCCGACCCTCGTGCTGCTCGACGAGCCGACGGGACAGCTCGACGCGAGGAGCTCGCAGGAATTGCTCGCCCTGCTCACCCGGCTCAACGAGGAGTTCGGGAAGACGATTCTCATCGTCACCCACGACGCGCACGCCGCCGACCGCGCAAAGTCGGTGCTGCATCTCGACAAGGGCACGCTGGTGGAACAGGCGGAGGCGGTCCGATGAAGTTCCTCCCTCTGCTCCTCGCCAATCTGGGGCGCCACAAGCGGCGCACCATCCTCACCACGCTGAGCGTGGCCCTCGCCCTCTTCCTCTTCGCGTCGCTCCGGACCGTGGTGACGACGATCCAGAAGACGGCGGAGTTCGGCGGCGCCGACCGGCTGGTGACGACCAACGCCACCGGCATCGTGTTCACCCTGCCCATCGGCTACGCGAGCCGGCTCAAGGCGATCCCGGGCGTCGAGGACCTCACCTGGGCGAACTGGTTCGGGGGGCGTTACGGCGACGGCAAGCGATTCTTCGCCAACTTCGCGGTGGACGCGGAATCGTATCTCCGGCTCTATCGGGAGGTCACCGTGCCGCCCGACCAGAAGGAGGCGTTCCTGCGTGACCGCACCGGCGCGCTCATCGGCCGCCGGCTCATCGACGTGTTCGGGTGGAACGTCGGCCAGAACGTGACGCTGCAGGGCACCATCTTCCCTGGCGACTGGACCTTCACCGTCCGCGGGATCTACACGCCCACGACGGACGTCTTCAACGACGACGCGATGCTGTTCCACCACGCGTACCTCGACGAGCGCATGGGCCGCATGGGCCAGGCGGGGTGGTATGTGCTCAAGATCGACGACCCCAACAACGCGGCGCGCATCGCCAAGACCATCGACGATCAGTTCAAGAGCTCGAGCTCGCCCACCAAGACCGGCACCGAGCAGGCGTTCAACGCGAGCTTCGCGACGATGTGGGGGAACGTGTCGCTCCTCATGAACACGATCGGCATGGCCGTGGTGTTCGCGATCCTGCTGGTGAGCGCCAACGCGATGATGATGAGCGCCCGGGAGCGCACCGGCGAGGTGGCCGTCCTCAAGACCATCGGCTTCACCAACGGCCAGCTTTTCGGCCTGGTGATGCTCGAGGCGGGCCTCATCACCCTGATCGGAGCGGTGCTCGGCCTGGGCGCGGCGAAGATCCTCTACCGGGCCACCAACTTCAACGCGGCGGGCTTTCTGCCCGGCTTCGACGTGACGGCGTCGACGCTCATGATCGGCGGCGTCATCGCCCTTTTGCTGATGCTCGCGAGCGGTCTGGTGCCGGCCGTCCGCGCGGCGCGGCTCCCCGTGGTGCAGGCGCTCCGGACCGTCGAATGAAGGTCCCGATCCTCTACAACGTCCGGAGCGTGCTCCGGCGCCCCGTGTCGACCGCGCTCACCGCGCTCGGCGTCGGACTCGTGGTGGCGGTGTTCATCGGGATGCTCTCGCTCGCGAACGGCTTCCAGGCGGCTCTCGTCCGCACCGGATCGGACCAGAATGCGCTCGTGCTCCGAAAGGGCGCCGACTCCGAGCTCTCGAGCGGTCTGGGCCGGGAGACGGCATCGATCATCGCCGCGTCGCCCCACCTGGCCAAGGGCGCCGATGGCCGGCCGATGATGAGCCCCGAGGTCTACGTGCTGATCCCGCTGCCCCGGCTCGCCAGCGACACGACGCAGCTCGCCAACGTCGTGGTCCGCGGCATCAGCCCGCAGGCGTGGGAGGTCCGCGCGAACGTCGCGGTGGACGCCGGCCGGAAGGTCGAATCCGGCCGGTCCGAAGTCTGCGTCGGGAAGAAGATCGCCGGCCGCATCCCGAGCACCGGCATCGGCCAGTCGCTGCGCATCGCCGGCCGCGACTGGACCGTGGTCTGCCACTTCTCCGCCGGCGGCTCGTCGTTCGAGTCGGAGATCTGGGCCGAGAACGAGCAGGTGATGCCGGTCTTCCGCGGCCAGGTCTTTCAGTCGGTGAGCTTCCGCCTCGCGGACCCGAGAGCCTTCGACGAGGCCAAGCGCTCGCTCGAGGCCGACCGCCGGATCACCGTCGACGTGCACCGCGAGTCCACCTTCTACCGCCAGCAATCGCAGCTGCTCGGCACGATCCTCCGGATCCTCGCGATCCTCATCACCACCATCATGGCGGTGGGGGCGATCTTCGGCGCCGTGAACACCATGTACGCCGCGGTCTCCTCGCGAACTCCGGAGATCGCCGTGCTCCTCACGCTCGGCTTCCAGCCCCGAAGCGTGCTCGCGAGCTTCCTCGCCGAGTCGGCGATCATCTCGTTCGTGGGCGGCGTGATCGGCTGCCTGCTCGCGCTGCCGATCAACGGCGTGGTGACCAGCACCACCAACTGGGCGAGTTTCAGCGAGATCGCGTTCAGCTTCCGGGTGACCCCCGCGCTGCTCCTCGCCGGCCTCGCCTTCGCCGTCGTGATGGGAGTGCTGGGCGGGTTCTTCCCCGCGCGGCGGGCCGCGAAGGTGCCGGTGGTCCAGGCGATTCGGTAGTCGGACGGACGACGGGCGGACGGGCAGACGGGCAGACGGGCAGACGGGCAGACGGGCAGTTGTATCGGCCAAGATGCCGGCCGTCGTCCTTCAGGCATGACGCGCCTTGCTTCCGCCGGATTCGTTCTCACCGCCGCCTGCGCCGCGCTCTCGACGCTCGGCGTGGTTCCGCTCAGGTTCTCCGAGCCTCCCCAGCCGAAGCCCGAGCTCCGCCTGCTCGCCCCGTCGACCAGCCGCCCGCTGGGCGGCGCGGCGATCCGGCTCTGGGCCAGGGTCGAGAACCAGAACCGGTTCGGGGTGACGTTGAGCCGGGTGGTGGGGAACCTGCACGTCGAGGACGCCGAGGCCATCGCCGGGGACTTTCCGCTGGGTCTGCCGCTCACGGCGAATCAGGACACGATCATCCCGCTCGACGTCTCGCTCCGGTTCGACAACCTCCCGCGCCTCGCGCGCATCGCCCGCGCGGCCCTGAGCGGTGATCCGCTCGACTACCGCCTCGAGGGGTCGTTCGACGTCGATGCCGGGAATCTCGGCAGCCCGCGCTTCGGGCCGCTGACGCTCCTGACGGGTCAGATCCAGGTCCGGTAGAGCCAAACACAGATCGCACAGATGACACAGATTGTCCGAATTCACCCCGGCGGGAACCTGTCCGGTCTCGATCCATCTGGGTTATCTGTATAATCTGTGGTTCCAATCTTCCTCTCTCGGAGTCCGGCCCGTCATGTCGCTGCCATTCGTTCCGCTCCGCTTCACCAGGCGGAGCCTCGAGGAATCACGCGAGCGCGCGCGTGACTTCTACGAGGAGATGAGCCGCAGGCGGACGACCCGCCACTTCGCCACCGACCCCGTCCCGCGCGACCTGATCGAGCACGCCATCCGCACCGCGGGCACCGCACCGAGCGGCGCGCACCAGCAGCCGTGGATGTTCGTCGCCGTTTCGGACCCCGGGCTCAAGGCGAGGATCCGCGAGGCCGCCGAGCGGGAGGAGCACCTGTTCTATCACGGGAGAGCGCCGCCGGACTGGCTCGAGGCGCTGCGAGCGCTCGGCACCGACGAGCACAAGCCCCACCTCACCGATGCGCCCTGGGTCGTGGTGCTCTTCCGCAAGGCGTACGGCGTGAGCGACACGGGTCGGAAGCTGACCTACTACTACACCGAGGAATCGTGCGGGATCGCCGCGGGACTCTTCATCGCGGCCGTGCATCGTATGGGGCTCGTGACGCTCACCCATACGCCGAGCCCGATGGGCTTTCTTCGCGAGCTTCTCGGACGGCCCGAAAATGAGCGGGCCATGCTGGTCATGCCGGTGGGCTACCCCGCCGCCGGGGCGACAGTGCCGGACCTGGTCCGGAAACCGCTCGAGGAGATCTGCGAGTGGCGATAGTCCGGCCGTCTAGCTCGCCAGCTCGCGTAGTCTGGCCATCAGCCGCACCGTCGCCCAGGTGTCCCGCTCGCAGTAGTCCAGGAGATCCTGCCGCAGCCGGTCCCGCTCGTGCGCCGGGATCCTTTGCGCCACGAAGAGGAGCCGCGCGATCTCGACGCTCGCCACGCGGCCGTCCACGATCACGAGATCGCTGTAGGAGAGGTCCGGGACCAGCGGCGTGAGCACGTACTTGAGGCTGAAGCTGCCGCGGAACTCCGGGTGATAGACGTTGTTCCGCACCACGGGCAGGAGATCCACCAGCTTCCCCAGCAACTCCTCCAGCGGCCGGGCCAGGTCCGGCACCGCGGCCACGAGCTCGCGGATGCGGGACTTCTCATAGGCCGAGTAGGTCGCGATGCGCTTCGCTCCGGCCGTCGCCTCGATCATCCGCTCGGCGAGCTCCCGCCGCGGATCGCCGGGGCCCTCCGCGAGCCACCCGACATGCGTGTGAGAGCCGTCGGCCTGCTGCTCGTGGTAGCTGAACTGCGCCACCGCCGGCCCCCAGGGCGCGAGCCCGCGCCACACCGGCATCGCGCGCGCGACAGTCTCGAAGTCGAGAAAGCCGAGCGGGCCCTCGAACTGCTCGAGCGTGGCGGCGAGCGTGGGCTCGACGACCAGCCGGTCTTCCCGGATCGCGCGGAGCTGGCGCTGTGCCGTGAACGGGAGCTTGTCGGTGTCGCGGATGTCGGAGAACCGATGCACCCCCGACGCCATGTACGAGACTGTTCTCTTCGGACCGACGTTGTAGAGATACCGGATGTGGTGCGGATCGTCGGGCCAGCACCGGGCGTGAAACGGACAGTCGCGCGGCTCGTAGCAGTGCGCACCGAGCGGCTTTTCGGGAAGCGGGCCGTCCAGGATCGTCCGGAGGTGTGAGACCAGCCGCGGAATCTCCGGAAGGAAGGCTTCCACGTCCGCCGTCACGTCCGTACGGGTGAAGAGCGGGCCCTGATCGGGATGCCGGTAGTCCCGGTTGAGATGCAGGATCTCGGCGCGGGTGATCCGGAGTCCGGCCTGCCGGAGGACCCAGACCTGGATCGCGGCGTCGGGGACGTGCTCGGGCTTCATGGAGCTGGACGACTTGACCTCGATCACGGTCCAGCCGTCACCGTCCCGGAGCAGCACGTCCACCGCGACGAAGACCCCGCCGCCCTCGAAGCACGCTTCGAAGATCGCGGGGGCGCCGGCGTTCACCGCCGCACGGGTCGAGGCCAGGCGGGCCGCGTAGTCGTCGTGCGGATGGTCGACGAGCGTCCCGCCCGGGAACCCCTCGCGGGCGAGCTCGCCTATGTGACGTCCCTGGTCGAAGAGGTCCTGGAGCACCTTGTCGGGCTGGAGCTCCACCGCCCCCGGCTCGTGCACGGTCCACCAGAGCAGCTTCTCGCACTGCCAGCCGGTGACGAACCTCGACTTGGAGAGTCGCGTCGACATGATTGGTGTATCTTAGCGGATCACCAGCTTCCGGCATCAGATGCAGCGAGCCGAGCTGCTTCGGCGATGAGCGCGAACGCGCCTCCCGGCCCGATCGACGGCCTCCGCGCCGCCCTCGCGGGACGGTACCGGATCGAGCGCGAGCTCGGCGCCGGGGGGATGGCGGTCGTCTATCTGGCGCGCGATCTCGCGCGCGACCGCGACGTCGCCCTCAAGGTGCTGCGCCCGGAGCTGGGCATGGCGGCCGGCGCGGAGCGGTTCGATCGGGAGATCCGTCTGGCCGCCCGTCTGGTCCATCCCCACATCCTTCCGCTGCTCGATTCCGGCGCGGCCGACGGCCGGCTCTGGTACACCATGCCGTTCGTCGCGGGCGAGTCGCTCCGGTCACGGCTCGACCGGGAGAAGCAGCTCCCGCTCGACGAGGCCGTCCGGCTCGGCTGCGAAGTGGCCGACGCGCTCGCCCACGCCCATGACAAGGGCATCCTCCACCGGGACATCAAGCCCGAGAACATCCTGCTCGCAGGCGGTCACGCGCTGGTGGCCGATTTCGGGATCGCCCGCGCGCTGGGCGACCCGGGGGAGCGGCTCACCCACACGGGCGTCGCGATCGGCACGCCGGGATACATGAGCCCCGAGCAGTCGAGCGGCGACCACGAGCTCGACGCGCGGAGCGACCTCTACGCCCTGGGCTCGGTCACCTATGAGATGCTCGCCGGTGAGCCGCCCTTCACCGGCCCGACGGCACAGGCGGTCATCGCGCGCCGGCTTTCCCTGCCGCCGCCCTCGATCCGCACCATCCGCCCGAGCGTCCCCGAATCGATCGATGCGACGCTGCGCCGGGCGCTCGCGCCGGTCCCCGCTGACCGGTTCGCCACGACCGCCGAGTTCGCGCGGGCGCTCTCCGGCGCGACCACGGCGCCCCGGCCAAGGGCGCGCTGGCCGATGGTGGCGGGTGCCGCGGCGGCCCTCCTCCTGATCGGCGTCGTCGTGGTCCTGCTGACGGGCCGCGCCGCATCTTCGGCGAGCGGGGCGATCGACCCGGCGGGGGAAGGTATCCGGCTCGCCGTGCTGCCGTTCCGCCTCATCGGCGGAGACACCGCCGATCGCTATCTCGCCGAGGGCATCACCGAGGAAGTCGCCTCGGCCCTCGCCAATCTCGGCGGCCTTCGCGTCATCGACAGGAGCTCCGTCTCCTCGCAGGCGGCCGGGACGAGGACGGCGAGGGAGATCGGGGCGGCGCTCCGGGTCGACGCCCTCGTCGACGGCGACGTCCAGAAGGCGGGCGAGGCGATCAGGGTGCGGGTCAAGCTGATCGAGCCCGCCACCGAAGAGTCGAAGTGGACCCAGACGTACACCCATACGTCGCAGGATGTCTTCCAGGTGCAGTCGGAGGTAGCCACGAAGGTCGCGGGCGTGCTCCGGATCCAGCTCGCGGAGCGCGAATCGCGGACCCTGCGCCGCCCGCCGACCACGAATCCGGAGGCCTACGACGCGTACCTGAGGGCCCGGGCCCTGGATCGCGTCCGCGGCGTCGGCGGCCGGGCACGCGGCTTCGTGGACTCGATCATCGCCGAATTCCGCCGAGCCGTGCAGCTCGATTCGGCCTTCGCCGCGGCGTGGGCGCACCTAGGATCGGAGCTGGTGAGCTCGGTGTTCCTCTTCGACGCCGACGCGGCCCGGCTGGACGAGGCCGACGCCGCGATCCGGCGGGCTCTCTCGCTCGACTCCACCGTGGCGATGGCGTGGAACGCCCGGAGCTCGCTCGAGTGGAACGCGGTCCGGGGCTGGCACTTTCCACAATCGCTCGCCGATGTCCGTCACGCGCTCGACCTCCAACCGAGCCTGGTCGCCGCCCACAACAATCTCGGCTCCCTCTACTTCCACTACGGCTTCATGGACGAGGCGCGCGCCGCGCTCGAGGCGAGCGTGTCGCTCGACCCACAGGATGGATGCGACGACCCCACGCGGTGCACCGGATTCAGCCGCCCCCGGATCGCCCGGGTGCTCTGGTACCAGGGCAAGTTCGATTCCGCGCTGGCGGTCTACCAGCGCATTCCCTTCATCGGCGGGTTCGTCTGGGAGAAGGCGGTTGTGCTCAACGCGGTCGGCCGCCCGGAGGACGGCCTCGCACTGCTCGACTCGGTCCGGGCGGCCGGAAGACAGGAAGAGGGCGATCGGCTCGCGGTGAGGGCATTGCTGAACGCCGCCCTGGGGCGCTCGAAGGAAGCGCTCGCCTACCTCGCGGACGCCATCGCCCGCCCGCAGGGGCGCTCGCATTTCCACCACGCCCAGTTCACCATCGCCTGCGCCTATGCCCGGCTGGGCCGCAAG
>JBOHSH010000242.1:0-8398 GCA_050733195.1 Gemmatimonadales bacterium | reverse complement strand
GGTGATGCCGGGGGACAACATCCAGATGACGATCGAGCTGATCACCCCGATCGCGATGGACCAGGGGCTCCGGTTCGCGATCCGCGAGGGCGGCCGCACCGTGGGCGCCGGGGTAGTCACCAAGATCCTGAAGTAGTTCGGAGTGCTGAGGGCTGAGTGCGGGGTTCGAACCCCGAACCCAGAACTCAGAACTCAGAACCCAGAACAGAGGCTTACATGGCTGGCAGAATCCGCATTCGCCTCAAGGCCTTCGACCACGTCGTCCTCGATCAGGCCGCGGCGGACATCGTGCGCACGGTCGCGAAGACCGGGGCGCAGGTCTCGGGCCCGATTCCGCTTCCGGTCAAGACCGAGCGGTGGACGGTGCTGCGAAGCCCGCACATCGACAAGAAGAGCCGCGAGCAGTTCGAGCTCCGCACCCACAAGCGGCTGCTCGACATCAACGACTCGCGGCCGCAGACGATGGACGCCCTGACCAAGCTGGATCTCCCGGCGGGGGTCGACGTCGAGATCAAGGTTGGGTGAGCGGATGACCAACGGACTCATCGGCCGCAAGATCGGCATGACGCGGGTCTTCACCGACGAGGGCAATGCCGTCCCCGTGACGGTGATCGAGGCCGGGCCCTGCCGGGTCGTGCAGGTGCGCGACCGCGCCGTGCAGCTCGGCTTCGGCAACCGGCGCGCCACGCGCGCGAGCCGGGCGCTCGTCGGGCATGCCGCGAAGGCCGGGCTCGATGCGGCGCCGCGGGTCGTGCGCAGCTTCGAGCTCACCGGGGACGCCCCGGCGCCGGGCAGCGAGGTCACCGTCGGCATTTTCGCCGCGGGGGAGCGGGTCAAGGTGACCGGGACGTCGAAGGGCCGCGGCTTCCAGGGCATGGTGCATCGCTACGGCGCGGGCGGGGGCCCCGCCAGTCACGGCAACACGCGGCACCGCAAGCCGGGATCGATCAGCCCGGGCACCGACCCGTCGCGGGTCATCAAGGGCAAGCGGATGCCCGGACACATGGGCGCGCGCCGTCATACCGAGCTCGGGCTGACCGTCGTCCGGGTCGACGCCGAGCGCAATCTGCTGTTCGTTCGGGGTGCCATCCCGGGCGCGAAGAACGGGATCGTGATGGTCGCGAAGCAGGGAGGGCCGAGTCGCCATGATTGAGGCGCCGCACTTTTCGGCGACGGGGGCCCGTCACGAGGCCGCGTTCGCGCTGCCCGAGGAGCCGTTCGACGGCCTGGTGAACGAGCCCGTGCTGCATCAGGCGGTCACGACCTTCCTGGCCAACCAGCGGCAGGGCACGCACCAGACCAAGACGCGCCACTTCGTCTCGGGCGGCAACCAGAAGCCCTGGCGCCAGAAGGGCACCGGCCGCGCCCGGCAGGGCTCCATTCGCGCTCCGCACTGGCGCGGCGGCGGCATCGTGTTCGGCCCGCACCCGCGCGACTACCGGATCGGGATCCCGCGGAAGGTCCGGCAGCTGGCGCGGCGCTCGGCGCTCAACGCGCGGGCGGGGGAGGGGGCGCTCGTCGTCGTCGACGCGCTCGCCTTCCGGGCCCCGAAGACCCGGCAGCTCGCGGAGCTGCTGGACAAGCTCGGCCTTCTGGGACGGAAGGTTCTGGTGCTGTCGAACGGAGGGAACCGGAACCTCTACCTCTCGGGCCGCAACATCCCGGGGGTCGAGATCACGTCGTGGAGCGACGTCTCGGCCTACGAGATCCTCTGGTCGGACACGGTCGTGGTCGAGCAGGGCGCCCTGACCGGGGACCCTCCCGCGGTGCCGGAGCCCGTGGAAGGAGAGGCCCCGGAGGCGGCGAGCCGGGCAGCGCGAGCGAAGGCCGCGCCGAGGAAGAAGGCCGCGCCGAAAGGGAAGGCGGCCCCGAAGGCGAAGGCCGCCGCCCGGAAGCCGGCGGCGAAGAAGCCCGCGGCGAAGAAGCCGGCCGCGAAGAAGAAGAAGGAGCGAGAGTAAATGACCGTGAACCGGGAGACGGTGGTCCGCCCGCTGATCACCGAGAAGAGCTCCGCGGCCTTCCAGGCCCGGAAGGAGTACGCCTTCGAGGTGCATCCCGAGGCGACCAAGGGCGGCATCCGGGCCGCGCTGGAGAGCCGGTTCGGGGTGCACGTCACGGCCGTGCGGACGATGCAGATGCGGCGCAAGGCGGTCGTGCGCGGGCGCATCGCCGGGGTCAAGCCGCGCTGGAAGAAGGCGATCGTCACCCTCCGCGAGGGCGAGTCCCTCCCGGTCTTCGAGGGCTAGGCCATGAGCATCAGGCAATTCCGGCCCATGACGGCGGGCACCCGGTTCCGGTCGGTCTCCGGCTTCGACGAGATCACCCGGACGACGCCGGAGAAGTCGCTGCTCGAGCCCCAGAAGAAGTCGGGCGGGCGCAACAACCAGGGCCACGTCACCATGCGGGCTCTGGGCGGCGGCCACAAGCAGCACTACCGGCGGATCGACTTCCGCCGCGAGAAGTTCGGCATCCCGGCCCGGGTGGCGGAGATCGAGTACGACCCGAACCGGAACGCGCGGATCGCGCTCGTCGTCTACGCCGACGGCGAGAAGCGCTACATCCTCCATCCCGCCGGGCTGCGCCAGGGCGACACCGTCGTCTCCGGCCCCGGGAGCGACGCCCGCGTCGGGAACACGCTGCCGCTGGGCGAGGTGCCGCTCGGAACCAACGTCCACTGCGTCGAGCTCAAGATCGGCAAGGGCGGTCAGCTCGCGCGGAGCGCGGGCCAGTACGTCCAGGTGGTGGCGCGCGAGGGCGACTACGTCACCGTCCGGCTCAAGTCGACGGAGGTGCGGCTGGTGCACGCGCGCTGCCTCGGCACGATCGGCGAGGTCGGCAACGCCGAGCACGAGCTGCTCTCGGTCGGGAAGGCGGGCAAGACCCGGTGGCTCGGGCGGCGGTCGAAGGTCCGCGGCGTGGCGAAGAACCCCGTCGATCACCCGCTGGGCGGCGGCGAAGGCAAGAGCTCGGGCGGAAGGCCTCCGGTGTCGCCGTGGGGCAAGCCCGAGGGCGTGAAGACCCGGAAGCGCAAGAAGGCCTCGAACCGTCTGATCGTTCGCGGCCGCCGGCGCGGGAAGGCGACCCGATAATGGCACGGAGCGTCAAGAAGGGCCCGTTCGTCCAGGAAGCGCTGCTCCTCAAGGTGCAGATCCTGAACTCGAAGAACGAGAAGCGGGTCGTCAAGACCTGGAGTCGCGCCAGCACCATTCTCCCGGAGTTCGTGGGCCACACGTTCGCGGTCCACAACGGGAACAAGTTCGTCCCGGTGTACGTCACCGAGAACATGGTGGGCCACAAGCTCGGCGAGTTCGCGCCGACGCGGATCTTCAAGGGCCACAGCGGCAAGCTGGTGGCCGACAAGAAGGCGAAGCCGGAGTGACCATGGCCGAGGGATACGCGATTCAGCGGATGGTGCGGCAGTCCCCGCGCAAGATGCGCCTGGTCGTGGACCTGATCCGCGGCCGCGACGTGGGCGAGGCCTACGCCATTCTGCAGTTCAACAAGAAGCACGCGTCGAAGCAGATCGCCAAGACGCTCAAGAGCGCGGTGGCCAATGCGGAGCAGAAGGCCATCCGGGACAACGAGCGGTTCGACGCCGACGAGCTGGTGGTCGCGCGGGCCATCGTGAACGGCGGACAGCCCCTCAAGCGGATCCACGCCGCGGCCCAGGGCCGCGCGACGCCGATCCGCAAGCGGACCAGTCACGTGGAGATCCACGTGCGGAGCAGGACGACCAAGGAGAAGGCCTGATGGGTCAGAAGACGCACCCGACCGGCTTCCGGCTCGGCGTCATCAAGCCGTGGGTCTCCCGGTGGTACGCCGGGAAGGACATGCCCGCGCTGCTCAAGGAAGACGAGCTCATCCGGAAGTACCTGACGACCCGGCTCGGTCACGCCGCCATCGCCGAGATCCACATCGAGCGCCGGCCCGGCAGGGTCACCGTCACGATCCACACCGGGCGTCCCGGTGTGGTGATCGGGAAGAAGGGGAGCGAGGTCGACAAGCTCCGCGACGAGCTGGCGCAGCTCACCGGCAAGGAAGCCGCGATCAACGTCGAGGAGATCAAGCGGCCCGAAACCTCGGCGCAGCTGGTGGCGGACAACATCGCGCACCAGCTGGTGCAGCGAATCTCGTTCCGGCGGGCGATGAAGCGGGCGCTCCAGAGCGCGATGCGGATGGGCGCGCAGGGCATCAAGGTGCGGGTCTCGGGGCGGCTCGGCGGCGCGGAGATCGCGCGAACCGAGGGCTACCACGAGGGCCGGGTGCCGCTCCACACGCTGCGCGCGGACATCGACTACGCGACCAGCACGGCCAAGACGACGTACGGCACGATCGGCATCAAGGTCTGGATCTTCCGCGGCGAGGTCGTCGAGGACCTCTCCGGCAAGACGTACAGCACGGGAGCCTGACCGATGCTCGCGCCGAAGCGGATCAAGTTCCGGAAGCAGTTCAAGGGCCGCACGCGCGGCCTGGCGACGCGGGGCAACACCGTCGCCTTCGGGGAGTACGGGCTGATGAGCCTGGAGCCGGGGTGGATCACCAACCGGCAGATCGAGGCGTCGCGGGTGGCGATGACGCGGGCGATGAAGCGGGGCGGAAAGGTCTGGATCCGCATCTTCCCCGACAAGCCCATCACCAAGAAGCCGGCCGAGACGCGCATGGGGAAGGGGAAGGGCAATCCGGAAGGCTGGGTGGCGGTGATCAAGCCGGCCCGGATCCTGTTCGAGGTGGAGGGCGTCGAGGAGAAGCTCGCGCGCGAGGCGTTCGCCCTCGCCGCCGCCAAGCTCCCGGTGCGGACCCGCTTCGTGTCGCGCGAGGAGACCTGAGGCGATGAGCCCGAAGACGAGTGAGCTCCGCAAGGAGCTCGAGGATCTCTCGGTGGAGCAGCTGGAGAAGCGTCTGGCGGAGGCTCGCGAGGAGCGGTCCCGGCTGCGCTTCCGCTCGGCGACCGAGGCGATCGACAACCCGATGCAGTTCCGGACCCTGCGGCGGAACATCGCCCGGATGGAAACCCTGCTGCGCCACAAGCGCGGCCAGGCGTGAGGACAGCCATGGCGGACGAGACGAAGAGCGCGACGGCGCGGCAGCGGCGAAAGCTCCGCACCGGCCTGGTGACCAGCGACAAGATGACGCGGACGGTGACGGTGACGCTGGCGCGCCGGTTCGCCCACCCGATGTACGGCAAGCAGATCACCCGCACCAAGCGGGTGAAGGCCCGGAACGACATGGGCGCCCGGACGGGCGACACCGTGCGGATCATGGAGACGCGGCCCCTGGCCAAGACGGTCCGGTGGCGGGTCGCCGAGATCGTCGAGCGCGCCAAGTAAGGGGGGCCCGCGATGATTCAGCAGGAGACGATGCTCAAGATCGCCGACAACTCCGGTGCCCGGCGGGCGCTGGTGATCCGGGTCCTGGGCGGGTCGAAGCGCCGGTACGCGGGTCTGGGCGACAAGGTCGTGGTCGCCATCAAGGACGCGATCCCGACCGGCCAGGTCAAGAAGGGCGACGTCGCCCACGCCGTGATCGTCCGCACGGCGAAGGAGACGCGGCGCAAGGATGGCTCGTACATCCGCTTCGACGAGAACGCCGCCGTCCTGATCAACGACGCGGGCGAGCCGCGCGCCACCCGCATCTTCGGGCCGGTCGCCCGGGAGCTGCGCGAGAAGCGCTACATGAAGATCGTATCGCTCGCGCCGGAGGTCATCTGAGATGAAGCCGCTGGTCTTCAGGAAGCGTCGCCGGCTCCGCCATCAGCCGGTCCCGCGGGTCAAGCTCCACATCACCAAGGGCGATACGGTCCAGGTGATCTCGGGCGAGGGCGCGGGCAAGCGGGCCAAGGTGCTGCACGTCTATCCCAAGACCGGACGGGTGACGGTGCAGGGCGTGAACATCATCAAGCGCCACTACAAGGCGGCGCAGAACCGTGAGGCGGGGATCGTGGAGCGCGAGGCGCCGATCCACCACTCGAAGGTGATGCTGCTCGATCCCAAGAGCGGCGAGCCGACCCGGATCCGGCGGCGGAAGGATCCGGACGGCACGATCGAGCGCATCGCCGTGAAGTCGGGACAGCCGATCCCGAGGAGCCGCTGACGATGGCGGAGCAGACGAAGGCCCCGAAGAAGCCCGGTCCGCAGGGAACGCCGGCCAAGGGCAAGGAGAAGGGCGGACCCGCCGGCGCGACCGACCCCGCGCCGAAGGTGCGGGAGACCGCGCCCCGGCTCCAGACGTACTACACCGCGACGGTCCGGCCCCGCCTGGCGCAGCAGTTCGGGCTCACCAACCCGAACCGGATTCCGCGCCTGGTGAAGATCGTGCTCAACGTCGGCCTGGGTGACGCGAGCAAGAACCCCAAGGCGCTCGAGGCCGTCGTGGACGAGCTCGGGATGATCGCGGGGCAGCGGGCGGTCGTGACGCGGGCGAAGCAGTCGATCGCGAACTTCAATCTCCGCGCCGGCGTGCCCGTCGGCGCGCGGGTGACGCTGCGGGGACCGCGGATGTACGAGTTCTTCGACCGCTTCGTGTCGCTCGCGGTGCCGCGAATCCGCGACTTCCGCGGGCTCCCGAACAAGAGCTTCGACGGCCGCGGCAACTACACCTTCGGGATCAAGGAGCAGCTGATCTTCCCGGAGATCGATTACGACAAGGTCGACCGGATCCACGGCATGGACATCACGATCGTGACGACCGCCGGACGGGACGACCTCGCGATGGGGCTGCTCCGCGAGCTCGGGTGGCCGTTCCGCGGCGAGACGCCGCAGAGGGTGGCATAGGATGGCAAAGACCTGTTGGATCGAGCGCGCCAAGCGCACGCCCAAGTTCAGCAGCAGGACCGTGCGTCGCTGCCAGCGGTGCGGGCGGTCGCGCGCGGTGCTGCGCAAGTTCGGCCTCTGCCGGATTTGCTTCCGAGACCTGGCGCTCAAGGGACATATCCCGGGCGTCCGCAAGGCCAGCTGGTGAGAGGGACCACGCATGAGCATGACTGATCCCCTGGCGGACATGCTGACCCGCATCCGGAACGCCTGTCAGGCGGGCCACCGGCGGGTCGACATCCCACGCTCCAAGCTCAAGACCGAGCTGGCGCGGATCCTGACCGAGAACCACTTCGTCGCGGACTACAAGTCGCTCGAGGACGGCGGGCGCGGCATTCTCCGCCTCTATCTCAAGTACCACGACGAGAAGCCGGTGATTCGCGAGCTCCGCCGGGTCTCGAGCCCGGGCCTGCGGCGCTACGTGAAGAGCCGCGAGATTCCCCGGGTCCGGAACGGCCTCGGCATGGCCATCGTGTCCACGCCGAAGGGGCTGATGAGCGACCGGGATGCGCGGGCGGCGAACCTGGGCGGCGAGCTGCTCGCCCTGGTCTGGTAGGAGGCACCGATGTCGCGAATCGGAAAGAAGCCGATCCCGCTGCCCGCCGCCGTGAGCGCGGACATCCAGGGCGGCCTCGTTCGGATCAAGGGACCGAAGGGCGAGCTGAGCCGCACGATCCACCCCGATCTCTCGGTGAAGCTCGCCGACGGGGGCCAGATCGTCGTCGAGCGGCCGAGCGACGACCCGCGGCACCGCGCCCTGCACGGGCTCACCCGGACGCTCATCGCGAACATGGTGCAGGGCGTGGCGTCGGGGTATCAGAAGGTGCTGGAGATCCAGGGCGTGGGCTACAAGGCCGAAGCGGGCAAGGGAGGTCTCACCCTCGCGCTCGGCTTCTCCCACCCGGTGAAGTACCCGGCGCCGGAAGGCATCACCTTCGCGGTGGAGAACAACACGCTGGTGCGGATCTCCGGAGCGAACAAGGAGCTGGTCGGCCAGGTGGCGGCCGACATCCGCTCGATCCGGCCGCCCGAGCCCTACAAGGGCAAGGGCATCCGCTACCAGGGCGAGCGCGTCCGGCGCAAGGCCGGCAAGACGGGAGCGAAGTAGACCATGCGAGCGATTCACGCGCCGAGGCAGCGGGAAGAGCGCCGGTATCGCCGGCACCTGCGGGTGCGGAAGAAGGTGACCGGAACGGCCGAACGGCCGCGGCTGGTCGTCTTCCGCTCGATCAAGCACATCTACGCCCAGCTCGTCGACGACGACCGGGGTGTGACGCTGCTGGGCGTGTCCGACGGCAGCGAGGGGCTCGAGGCGGAAGGAACCGGCAAGGTGGCCCGCGCGAAGGCGGCCGGAAAGCTGCTCGCGGGAAGGGCGAAGGCCGCCGGCATCGGCAAGGTGGTCTTCGATCGGGGTGGGTATCGATACCATGGTCGCGTGCGCGCCGTCGCCGACGGGGCCCGCGCGGGCGGACTGGAGTTCTAGGATGAGCGAGCACGAGCAGCAGGCAGGCACGCCGCCGCCGCCGGAGCGCGCGCCGGCGGCCCCGAGCGAGCAGCCGCGGGGACGCGGAGGACGCGGACGCGGAGGC
>JBOHSH010000241.1:0-1789 GCA_050733195.1 Gemmatimonadales bacterium | reverse complement strand
GACTGGTTCTGCAGCCCGTCGTTCTTGGTGAACGTGTAGTATGGCCCCCGCTTCGACGGCGCCGAGTAGCGGGCGTAGTTGTAAAGCTCCTCGAGCCGCGTGCGGAGCGCGCGGCGGAACGGGATCTTGTCGAGCCAGGCGAAAGTCACCGCGTTCTGGGCTTCGACCCACTTCCGCACCGCCGTCGCCGTGTCGTCCTCCAGCCAGCGGTAGGGGTCCGCCACCTTGGTGCCGAAGTACTCGTCGACGTGCGTCACCTTCTCGGTCCGCGGGTAAGCGGGTGCCTGCGACGCGAGCGGGGCAGCGAGGACGGCGAGGGTGGCGAGAATGGGGAATGTTCGGGTGCGCATGCGAATACCTGACTCGCTTAGGGTTTGCTCATGATGCCGGCCGGTCCGATCGGCATGCCGACAGGGTCGACGGATCGCTCTAGGATGCGGATGGATCGGGGTTTACGCCAGTCGCGGCTGAAAGATGACAGGGGAGAGCCGGCGCGCTAGCTTCTCCAAATGGCGACGCCGACCCGCACCACGCGCTACGGAGCGACGCCCCGTGCCGGCGCGCCCGTGGAGCCTGTGGAGCGGCAGGACTTCCCCAGGAATCCCGGGATGCCGCTCGATCTCGGCTGGGTCCGCGAGATCCGGGTGAACCGGAGCGCGGTGGAGCGCCGCTCCGCGACCATTCCGACCCGGCGGACGGTCAAGACCGCCTGGCAGGCGGGCTGGCTGCTGCGCGCGGTCACTCTGATGGACCTCACCACCCTCCAGGGCGACGACACTCCCGGCCGCGTGCGCCGCCTTTGCGCCAAGGCTCGCCGGCCGGTCCGGGCCGATCTCCTCGCCGAGCTCGGCTGCGGCGACCTGGATCTCAAGGTCGGCGCGGTCTGCGTCTATCACGTCTTCGTGGAAACCGCGGTCCGCGCGCTCGAGGGGAGCGGCATTCCCGTCGCCGCCGTCTCCGCGGGGTTTCCGGCCGGCCTGTCGCCGCTCTCGACCCGGATCGCCGAGATCGAGGCGTCGGTCGTCGCCGGCGCGAAGGAGATCGACATCGTCATCACCCGGGCCCACGTGCTCACCGGCAACTGGGCCGCGCTGTACGACGAGGTGAAGGCGTTCCGCGCCGCCTGCGGCGATGCGCATCTCAAGGCCATCCTCGCGACCGGCGAGCTCGGCACGCTGCGCGAGGTCGCGCGGGCGAGCGCCGTGGCGATGATGGCGGGCGCCGACTTCATCAAGACCAGCACCGGGAAAGAGTCGGTGAACGCCACGCTGCCGTTCGGCCTCGTCATGGCGCGACAGATTCGCGAGTACCGCCATCGCACCGGCGCCTTCGTCGGGCTCAAGCCGGCGGGGGGAATCCGCACCGCGAAGCAGGCGCTCGACTGGCTCGCCCTCGTCAAGGACGAGCTGGGTGACCGCTGGCTCCGGCCCGACCTCTTCCGGTTCGGCGCGAGCACGCTGCTGACCGACGTGGAGCGCCAGCTCGAGTACTTCGCGACGGGCCGGTACAGCGCCGCGCATCGCCATCCCCTCGCGTGACGTCGGTTCGCGAAGCCTTCGAATCCATGCCCTGGGGCCCCGCCCCGGAGTCGGCCTCGCTCGCCCTCAAGTGGCTCGAGGATCACCAGCGGCGGCTCGGGCACCTCATCGGCGGTGAGTGGGTCGCGCCGGGGGACGGGTCCTGGTTCCCGACGATCGATCCCGCCACCGGTCGCGAGCTGGCGACGGTCGCGCAGGGATCGCGCGAGGACGCGGACCGTGCGGTCCGCGCCGCGCGCGCGGCCCAGCCC
>JBOHSH010000240.1:0-16855 GCA_050733195.1 Gemmatimonadales bacterium | reverse complement strand
CGCGAGACCAGTGATTTCGCGGACGTGCGGGGGCAGGCGCTCGCGAAGCGCGCGCTCGAGGTCGCCGCGGCGGGAGGCCACAACCTCCTCCTGCTCGGTCCGCCGGGTGCCGGGAAGACCATGCTCGCGCGTCGGCTGCCGACGATCCTGCCGGGCCTCACGCGTGAGGAGGCGATCGAGATCACGAAGATCCAGAGCGTCGCCGGGCTCCTCGCGCCCGGCGACGCCCTGGTCGCCGACCGGCCCTTCCGCGCGCCGCACCACACGATCAGCGACGCGGGGCTCGTGGGCGGAGGATCGATTCCGCGTCCGGGCGAGGTGAGCCTGGCTCACGGCGGCGTGCTCTTCCTCGACGAGCTTCCGGAGTTCCACCGGCACGTGCTCGAGGCGCTGCGACAGCCGCTCGAGGACGGCGTGGTGACGCTGTCCCGCGCCGCGGCGCGCCTCTCGTTCCCCGCCCGCGTCACCCTGGTGGCGGCGATGAACCCCTGTCCCTGCGGACATCTGGGCGATCCGGCCCGGAGCTGTCGCTGCTCCCCGCCGGTGGTCGAGCGCTATCTCTCGCGGCTCTCCGGACCGCTGCTCGACCGGATCGACCTGCACCTTCGGGTGCCCGCCGTTCCCTATCTCGAGCTGATGGCCACGGGCGAGGCCGAGCCGAGCGCGGCGCTCCGGGCCCGGGTGGAAGCGGCGCGCGAGCATCAGCGGCGGCGGTTCCGGTCGAGAGGGAAGGGGAGACACGGGGCTCTTCACGCCAACGCGCACATGACGGCGCGGGACGTACGCCGCTGGTGCGCGCTCGCTCCCGCCACGGAGGCGGTCCTCCGGGCGGCCGTCGAGCGGCTCGGGCTCTCCGCCCGCGCCTGCCACCGGGTGCTCAAGGTAGCGAGAACCATCGCCGACCTTGCCGCGGCCGAGTCCATCGAGCCCGCGCATCTGCGCGAGGCGATTCAGTACCGGGCCCTCGACCGCCTCCCGCAGACGCTCGCCCTCCTCGAGCCGCGGCCGCTCGGCGCGGCCCCGTGACGCCTACCGCTTCGAGATCTCCACCCGCCAGTCCGGCCCGACCGCCAACCGGTGCCGCTGGGAAAAGTTCCCCTGATTGATCGCGAACCCGACCTCGAGAAGGCTGTTGATATAGAGCAGCGGCTCGCCTGCCTTTACCGAGCCGAACGTCCGGACGTACGGCACGGGTCCGGCGAACGCGAGGCGGCGGCCGTTCTGAATCCGGACGCGCGCCGTGTCTCCCACGCGAAGCCCGAGCCGGTCGAGCAGCCCGGCGGTGATGTTGCTCCAGACGTTGCCGAAGGGTCCGTCGAGCGCGACGATACCGCCGATGACGGTCTCGCCGGCATAGCGCGGCGCCTCGTGCGCGAGTCGGACGATCGCGGTCTGCATCGTCGGGCCGACGTCCTCGAAGCGGAGCGCGCCGGAGGCGAGCCGCGCCCCCGTGTATGCCAGCACGTCCCGGCCCTCGAAGGTGTAGGATCGCTCGGAACCGGGGAGCCGATGGGTCCGCTCGTCCAGCTGGCGCACTTCCTCGAATCCGAGCGCGTCCGCCAGGAACGTGAGCGTGCCGTTGTCGGGAGTCACGATGAAGCGGCCGCCGCGGGTCCGGGCTACCACGAGCCGGCGACCCGTGCCGACGCCTGGATCGACCACGGAGACGAACACGGTGCCCGCGGGCCAGTACGGCACCGCCTGACGAAGGCGGACCGAAGCGTCCCAGATGTTGAACGGGGGGATCATGTGGGTGAGGTCGTGCACCCGGAGCGCCGGATCCACACCAAGGGCGACCCCCTTCATGGAGGAGACGCTCCCATCCGAGATCCCGAGATCGGTCTGCAGGACGAGCGCGCCTTTCCCCTGAACCGCCGACGGCGCCTGCTCGCGCGCGCGGGCGCGGGAGCGCTCCTGCGCGGCGGAATCGACGGCGGAGGTAAAGAGCAGGAGGAGCGCGAGGGGCAGGACGGGGAGAGAAGTGCCGGTGACCGTTGCTCTCATGGCGCGCCTCCTTCCGGAATTACGCGCCGCTCGAGCCGTTCCAGACGGCGCGTCTGTTGGCGCAGCGCGTCGCGCGCTTCGCCGGGCGTCACCTCACGAAACCGCACCGGGCGCCCGGGCGGGCACTGGGCGAGGAGCGCCAGATCCGCGCGCGCCACCACCGCGAGCTTCGGATACCCGCCGACCGTCGGTCCGTCCGGCATCAGGACGATCGGCTGGCCGCCATCCGGAACCTGAACGGCCCCCGGGCACGATGCCTCCGATGGCAGCGTTGCCCGCTCGCGGGGAGCGATCGCGGGCCCGGCAAGACGATACCCCATCCGGTCCGATGCCGCGAGCACCGTCCAGGTCGTCCCGAGGAGCGCGTCCCACACCGGCGGGTCGAATCGGTCCGCCTGCGGTCCGCGCATGACCCGGAGCACCGGCTCCATCGGGCGGGCGACGGCCTCGACCTTCCCGAGCGCTCCGGTGCCCTGCGGCCTGGCTGTGGGAAGCTGGTCGCCGTTCTTGAGACGACGGCCCGCGACACCGCCGAGGCCGGCCGGGATGTAGGTGGAGCGGCTTCCGGCGATCGCCGGCGTCGCGATGCCACCCTCGATCGCCACGTACACGAACCGACCGTCCCCCAGCGGCACGACCGTGAGCTCGCTGCCGGCGCCGGCGTGAACGGCGGTCCACGGCTTGAGGGAAGCGCCGCCGAGCGTCACTGACGCCTGCCCGGTCACGGCGACCCGGCCACCTCGCTCCAGGCGGAGAGTTCCGGGGCCGAGCGCCCATTCGAGCGCCGCGGCGTCCGGCGCGTTCCCGACGAGGAGATTGGCGATCGTAAGGAGCTCGGGGTCCATCGCCCCGCCGGGCGGGAGACCGATGGAGCGGCCGGTGCTCCATCCGCGATCCTGCACCGTGGCGAAGGGCGGCGCCCTGAGGACGGTGATCAATCGATGTCCACGGGGACGAAACGCACCCGGTCGCCCACCGCCAGCAGGGCAGGGGGGTCCCGCCCGGCGTCGAAGAGCTCGACGCCGGTGCTGCCGATCAGGTGCCACCCTCCCGGTGGGGGGAGGGGATAAACGGCCGTCTGGAGACCCGCGATCGCCACGGATCCGGGAGGCACTCGGGTGCGCGGCGACGGGCGGCGCGGGAGCTCCAGCGCCGGGTCGAGGTCACCGAGATAGGCGAACCCCGGAGCGAAGCCGAGGAGATAGACCCGGTACTCGCGGGCCACATGGCGCCGGACGACGTCTTCGGGAGAGAGGCCGGTCCGACTCGCCACCTCGAGCAGGTCCGGCCCGTCGTAGCGCACCGGCAGGAGATGGGTGCGGCCCTGGAGCTCGGGGTTGGGAGCCGCCGGCTTCCTGATCGACGCGAGTCGCTCGAGCTCGGCTCGCAGCGCCTCGGCGTCGGTGGTGAGAGCGTCGAAGCACACGGTGACCGTCGTGTACCCGGGGACCACCTCGCGCACGCCGTCGAGGGCGGCCTCCTCGACCGTGCGCGTGAAGGCCACGACCCGGTTGTGCACGGAAAGCTCGACCCGATCCCCCAGCGTGACGATCCACGCCTCTTCGCCGAGTGGAAGCACCCGCGGCGGTGCGGGAACCGTGGGCCCGCTCACCGGACGAAGGGCGCGACGGTGATTCCCTCGGCGTCGAAGCGATGGCGGAGGGCGCGCACGATGGCGGTGGCGCGGGGCCCGTCGCCGTGCACGCAGAGCGAGTCGGCCCGAACGATGACCCGGGTACCGTCCACGGCGACGACGTGCCGGTCCACCAGCATGCGCATCGCCCGCTCGGCGATCAGGTCCACATCATCCAGCACGGCGCCCGGCTCGCTTCGGGGTAGCAGCCGGCCGTCCGGCTGGTACGCGCGGTCGGCGAAGGCCTCCCGCGCTACGCCCAGCCCCGCCGCCGCGGCCGCCTGCAGGAGGGCGCTGCCTTCCATCCCCAGCACCACCAGCTCGGAGTCGAACTGGACGAGCGCGTTCGCCACGGCGCGGGCGACGTCCTTGTCGCGGCCCGCACGATGGTAGAGGGCGCCGTGCAGCTTGACGTAGCGGACCCGCGCTCCCTCCTGGCGGCAGAACGCGTCGAGGGCCCCGATCTGGTAGGTGACGTCCCCGGCGATCTCGGCGGGAGTGGCCCCGATCTCCCGCCGCCCGAAGCCGACGAGGTCGCGGTAGGAGGGGTGCGCCCCGATCGTCACGCCCCGCTTCGACGCCAGCGTGACGGCGCGCTGCATGACGAGCGGATCGCCGCCGTGGAAACCGCAGGCGACGTTCGCGGAGGAAACGAGCCCCAGCAGCTCCTCGTCGCCCGGCAGGGTCCAGCGACCGAAGCTTTCGCCCAGGTCGGCGTTGAGATCGATAGCGGTCACGAAGGCGCAGCCGCCGCCTCGGGAGGGTCCAGCGAAGGATTGACCACGCGCGGGCGGATGCGTGCGACATCCGGCCGGTTGGCGATCTTGAACCGGAACGTCTGCTCCACCAGCTGGCGGACCCGACGCCCGCTCTGGATGGCCGGGCGGAATCGCATCTCGGGCAGCGCCCGGCGGACGGCGACGGCGAAGTCCACGTGGGAGGCTTTCAGCACCCGATAGCTCAGCGTGTCGACACGCCCGAGGGTGTCCACGATGTAGCGGACCTCGGCCATGCCCTCGAGACCGGTATCCAGCAAGTGAGGCGGGTAGTCCGGCGCCGCGCTCTCGGGGTCCCGCACGACCGCGCTGTCCACCTCGAGCACGGTGTAGACTTCCTCCTCCGGCTGGATCCGCCGGGCGGCCTCCAGGTCGGCGGCGCTCAGGCTGGGCACGTCACCCTTCGATTCGACGAGCGGCTCGGAGGACGTCTCGACCGGCACGCCCTCCGCGGCGTCGCCCGCTCGCCGCGCGGCGTTCCAGTTCATGTCGCCCTGACCCATCTCGCGGGTCCCCGGCGCGTCCGGAGGCACCAGGAACACGACCAGGCGGTCACGGAGCTGGTCCTCCGTCACGCGTTCGACCGCGGGCGCCAGGATCAGCACGAGCCCCACGATGTGCAGCAGGAGGTTCGCCACCGAGATGGCGTCGCGGTGGACCAGGGCGTCCGGCGTCGGGGGGGCGAAGATGCGGGTCATGCGACTCCGTCCGGGGCGGGGGATCCCGCCGCCGGTCAGGGAAGACTAGGTCCGTTCTCCCGACGAGAGCAAGGGGAACGCGGTTTCCCCGCGGCGTTCCGGCCGGCCGGCGATAAAGATTTGATTTGACAAATCAATATATATTCCTAGCTTGGAGCCGTGTTCGAGCCCGCCGTCGCCTCCGTCCTCGCCGCCTACCCGCTGGTCCACGCCGCCTGCCGTCGCCGGGTCGCGCAGGCGCGGCGCGGGCCCCGCCCCGTGAGCGACCGCCTCACCGAAGTGCTCGAGCAGCTCGACCGCTCGGCGCCGGTCACCGTGGGCGATCTCGCGCTGCGCGCCGGCGTCACCGCCGCCACGATGTCCCTGCAGGTGAGCCGCCTGGTCCGGCTGCGGCTGGCGCAGCGCACGCGCGACCGGGCCGATGCCCGCCGGGTGCTCGTGCGGCTCACCGAGGCGGGCGAGCAGCGCCGCGGGGAGCACAGCCTGCTGGACCCCGAGCGGGTTCGCGCCGCGCTGGCCCGCCTTCCGCCGGGCGAGCGCGAGGCCGTGGCCGCCGGCTCCACGCTGCTGGCGCGGGCCGCGCGTGACCTGCTTCGGCGGCCCGCGGAGGCAGCGCCTCTTTCCGGGAGGAATTCCCCACGATGAACTGGATGGCACGGCGGCAGCGGGGCATCCGGCAGCGACGGGCGCGTCGCGCGATCCTGGCCATGGGCGCCTTGACGGCGACCGCGACACTCGCCGGGCTGGTTCTTCCCGCGGATCACCTGGCCCGGAAGGCCCTCCTGCTCACCAGGCCGCCGGAAGCCGTCTGGCAGGTGCTCATCGACCTGGACGGCATGCCCCGCTGGCGCACGGATCTTCGCGCGCTGGAGCGGCTCCCGGATCGCGGCGGCCGCCCCGCCTGGCGGGAAGTCTCGAGCGGTGGCGAGCGGCTGCTGGAGCTGGCGGAAGCGGAGCCGCCGAGCCGGCTGGTGATACAGAACGCCGGCGACGGCGGCTCCGTGATCCTGATCCGGGAGTTCGATCTGCGGGCCGTCGAGCGAGGCACGCTGCTGACCGTCACGGAGCGCCGCCGGTTCGGGAGCCCGCTGCGACGGATTCTGGCGCGGCTGCCGCTCGAGCCTTCCGGCCCGGCCCTGCTGCTTCGCGATCTCGACGCGCGCCTCCGAATGACCGGGCAGCTCACCGCAAACCCGGCGGACTGAGCCGCACGGAGCGCTACGCGGTCCGGGCCCGCGCCTCCGCGCAGCGCTCGAGCGCGCGCTCGAGCTGGGCTTCCACGAGGTCGAAGTGCACGGTGCGGGTGCGCTGAATCCACCACCACTCACACCCGACATCCACCGCGGCGCCGACCAGCGCCTCTTCGTTCTCGGCCAGGAGATGGGCCGTGCGCCGGCCGCGTGAGCGGAACAGGTTCTCGTGCACCGCGATCCCGCCGGCCGCCGCCCACGCCCGGGCTTCCTTGACTTCGCGGGTTCCGAAGTAGCGCCACCCTTTCATGCCGGGCCTTCCTTCATCCGCCGGAGCGCTTCGCGCGCGCGGGCCGCGGGCTCGCTGCCGTCCCAACGCTCCGCGAACCGGGCGAGCTCCGTCATCTCCCGCCCCCGCTGTCCCGTGGCCCGGTAGAGATCGATCAGGCAGTTGGCGACGGCGAACTCCCGCGCCGGACCGAGCGCCAGGCGCCGTGCTTCGAGGTAGAGGGCGATCGCGCGCTCCGGCGCGCCGAGATGATCGCGATAGAGGGCGGCGAGGGCGAGAAACGCGTCCACGTCGCGCGGATCGCGGCTCAGATGGGCCTGGTACGCCTCGCGGGCCTCGTCGACCCGGCCCCGCGCCACCAGCGATTCCTCGTAGGAGAAGCTGCGGCCGGGCGTGAGATTCCCGGCCGCAGTGATCGCGCCGACCATCGCGCCCGCGCTCCGATCGACGCCGCCCGCGATCACGAATCCGAGCACGACGCCGGCCGCCACGCCTCCGGCGATCACGCCGAGCGCCCCGAGGCCGCTCACCTGATCCTTCTGGAGGAGGAACATCGCGAGCAGCACGGAGAGCCCGGTGGTCGACGGCGCGCTCCATCCGATCGCGCGGAGGAGATCGATCTTCCGGTCGGCGTCGAACGTTCTATTCCTCATCGCGGATCCGATCCCGCATGCGTTTCGTCGCGCCGCGCCGCCGCTTCGCCTCCAGCCGGCGGCGTTTCTCGGTTGCCGGCACGCCGGTGCGCCGGCGGGCTTTCCTGGGGCGGAGCGCGGCGGCGACCATCGTCGCAAGACGCTTCTCGGCGGCCTCGCGGTTCCGCAGCTGGCTTCGAGTGTCGGCCGCGACCACCCGAAGCCACCCGTCGCCGTCGATGCGTCCGGCCAGCCGGTCGAGGATTGCGGCGCGTTGAGCATCGCTGGGCGCGGCGCTCGCGGCGGCGTTCCACCGGAGCTCGACGCGCGTCGCGACGCGATTGACGTGCTGGCCGCCCGGTCCGCCGGCCGGGGTGGCGCGGAAGACCAGCTCCGCGCGGGGAATCCGGAGTGTGGGACCCGCATGCAGCAGGGCGTCGTCCGGAACGGCCATGTCGCAAGCTAATTCCGCTACCGTTGACCCGCGACGGCGTTACGTTTCCTGCCCATGCGCGACCTCGCGGCGCTCGAGCGTCACCTCGCGGCAATGGGCCGGGTGGTGCTCGGCTACTCCGGCGGCGTGGACTCGAGCCTGCTCGCGGTCGCCGGGACGCGCGCGCTCGGTCCCGGACACTTCCTCGCCGTCACGGGCGAGAGCGCGTCGTATCCCGCCGCGCAATGGCGTGCAGCCGAGGATTGCGCGCGGCGGTTCGCCGTGCCGCTCCGCACGCTGGCGACCGCCGAGCTCGACGATCCCCGGTACCGCGCGAACGACCCCGATCGCTGCTACTTCTGCAAGCGCGAGCTCTGGAGCCGCCTCTCGGCACTGGCGAGAGCGGAAGGCTTCGACGCCGTCATCGACGGCACCCATGCCGAAGATCTCTCCGGCCACCGGCCGGGCCTGCGCGCCGCGGAGGAGCTCGGGGTCCGTTCTCCTCTCGCCGAGCTCGGCTGGACCAAGGTCGAGATTCGCGAAGCCGCCCGGGCCCTCGGAATTCCGGGCTGGGACACCCCGTCGTCTCCCTGTCTCTCGAGCCGGATCCGGTACGGGCTCGAGGTGACGCCCGCCCGGCTCGGGCAGGTGGAGGCCGCCGAGGCGCTGCTTCGCCGTCTCGGTGTGCGGGGCGATCTCCGCGTGCGGCATCTCGGCGACACCGCCAGCGTCGAGGTCCGCGCCGAAGAGTTCGCGCTCGTGGACGCCCACTGGGACCTCATTGCGGCGGAGCTCGCCGATCTCGGCTTCGCCGCGGCCGAGCGGAGCCCGCGAGGCTACCGGCCGGGCGCCCTCCTCGCCCTCGCGTCGGCGGAGCGCTGATGCGGCTCTTCATCGCCGTCCCGCTGCCCGAGTCCGCCCTGACGGAAGCGGCCCGGCTGCTGCGCGATCTTCGGGAGCTCGACTGGCCGGTGCGCTGGGTGCGGGAGGATGGGCTGCACCTCACGCTCAAGTTCTTCGGGGAGGTGACGTCCGACCGGGTGGAGGCGATCGAAGAGCTGGTCCAGCTGGCCACGCGAGGCATGCGGCCGGTGGAGCTGACGCTCCGGTCGGGCGGGGCCTTCCCCACGCGCCAGCGTCCCCGGGTGCTTCGGGTGGAGGTGGACGCGGATCCCGCGCTGGAGCTGCTTCAGGACCGCATCGAGACGGGCGGCGCCGACATCGGATTTCCACCCGAGGGCCGGCCCTTCCAGCCGCACCTCACGCTGGGACGGGTGCGGGAAGGGCATCGCCTTCCTCCGGGCGCGATGGAGCAGCTGGAGCGGCTTCCGCACGGCACGCCCTTCCTGGCGGATCGCGTGGTGCTCTTCGAGAGCCGTCTCGGGCCCGGCGGGCCGGTCTACGGCCCGCGCGTGGAGCAGGTGCTTGCCTGACCCATGGCCGGATGCCTGTCGCTGCCGTTTCGCATTCTCGCGGTGCTCCTCCTGGTGGTGGGCGCCGCGCTCCTCTGGACCTACCGTCGCGACGTGCGGCGGGCGATCCATCAGTGGACCGGCGAGCCCCCGGGAGCCGAAGCGGTGGCGACGGTCGATCCCGAGCGGGTCGAGGCCACGCGGCGCCGGATCGACTCCCTCCGCCTGCGGGGACGCGACTCCGTCGTGTTGAGCGCCGGTGAGCTTGCGGGTCTCGTCGCGACGCTGGCCGAGCGCGTCGCTCCCGGAGCGCTCGACTCGGTGACCGTGCGGCTCGACCGCGACGACGTGGAGGTCTCCGCCGTGGTGGATACCCGCCGGGTGCCGGTTCCCGCCGGCGACCTGCCCGGGATCATCCGCGACCGCGAAACGCTTGCCGCGGGTGGCCGGGTGCTGTTTCGTCGCCAGGGGCAGGGCGAGTGGCAGGTGGACCGGGTGCGGCTCCGCGGACTGCCGGTGCCGCGCCAGGTGGTGGAAGGGGTGCTTCGGCGGGTGACCGGTCTTCCCAGCGGAACACCGCTCGTGTTCCCGCTGCCGGAGGGCGTGGGCGGGCTCCGGGTCACGGCGACCGGTGTCACCCTCTACGGAACGGGCGGCCGATGACGAACCGGGTGCTGGTGATCGACGACGAAGGGGGGATCCGGGACGCACTCCGCCAGGTGCTCGAGTACGAGGGCTGGCAGGTGCGCACCGCGGGTTCCGGCGGTGAAGGCATCACGGTGTGCGGGGAGTTCCGGCCCCACGTCGCCCTGCTCGACGTCAAGATGGCCGGGTTCGACGGTCTGGAGACGCTCACGCGCCTCCGCGACCTGGAGCATCCTCCGGTGGTCGTGATGATCTCGGGCCACGCCACGATCGCCACCGCGGTCCAGGCCACTCAGCGGGGCGCGTTCGATTTCCTCGAAAAGCCGCTCGATACCGACCGGCTGCTCGTGACCCTCCGCAACGCGCTCCAGCAGTCGGCGCTGGCCGGCGAGAACCGGGAGCTCAAGCGGGCGCTCGATACCCGGTTTCCGATGGTCGGCACGAGCCCCGCCCTGGAGGAGGTCCGGGCGCTCATCGCCCGGGTGGGGCCGACGCACGCCCGGGTGCTCATCACCGGGGAGAACGGCACCGGGAAGGAGCTGGTTGCGCGGGCGGTGCACGAGGCGTCCCCGCGGCGCGATCGCGCCTTCGTCGAGGTGAACTGCGCGGCCATCCCCACCGAGCTGATCGAGAGCGAGCTGTTCGGCCACATGAAGGGCAGCTTCACCGGCGCCTTCGCCGATCGCGCCGGGAAGTTCGAGCTGGCCGACGGCGGCACCCTCTTCCTCGACGAGGTGGGGGACATGTCGCTCTCGGCCCAGGCCAAGGTGCTCCGCGTGCTGCAGGAAGGTCTGGTCACGCGCATCGGCGGGGCCAAGGCGATTCCCGTCGACGTCCGCGTCCTCGCCGCGACCAACAAGGACCTCTCCGCCGAGATCGGCGCGGGGCGCTTCCGGGAGGACCTCTACTACCGGCTCAACGTCGTGCCGATCGCCGTGCCGCCGCTTCGCGACCGCCTGGAAGACGTGCCGGCGCTGGCGGAGCACTTCGGGCAGACGCTCACCGCGGGCAGCGGCGCGCCGACGCGGCCGCTCAGCCCCGAGGCCATCCGGGCGCTGCAGCGGCGGAGCTGGCCCGGCAACGTGCGGGAGCTGCGGAACGCCGTCGAGCGCCTGATGATCCTCGCGCCGGGGAAGCAGATCACCGCCGCGGACGTGGAGCGCCTGCTGCCCGTGGGCGAGGGGGCGCCGCCCGAGCTCTCGCCCGAGGCGGCGCGGGCGAGCACGTTCGAGACGTTCAAGCAGGACGCCGAGCGGGCCTTCCTGCTCTCCAAGCTGCGCGAGCACACGTGGAACGTGGCCGAGACCGCGCGGGCGCTCGACATGCCGCGCTCGAACCTCTACAAGAAGATCGAGAAGTACCAGCTCACCCGAGAGGAGCCATGACCGGCCCGAAGCGGGACTGGGACAAGGAGCTCGCCGACATCGACAAGCTGATGGCCGCTCCGCCCGCGCCGGCGGCGGGAAGGCCCGCGGCACCGGCGACCCGCCAGGCCGGTCCCGCGGCGGTGTCCCGCCGTGAGGCGCTCGGGGCCTGGCTCCGGGTCGGGCTGGGAGTCGCGGCGGGGGCCGCCGTGTCCCAATGGCCCTACGCCCACGCCTGCGGCCTCGGACTCTGGCTGTATCTCGGCGCGGCGGCGACCGTCGTCGTCGCCGGGTTCTGGGGGCTGATCGCCTCGTGGCGCCGGCGACTCGGACTCGCGCACGTCGTCGCGCTCGCCGTCCTGCTCTGGGGCGCGATCCTCGTGGCCGGAGTCATTCTTCCCCGCGTCGGCTACGCCAGGACCGCCGCCGCCTGGACCTGCCCATGAACTTCAAGAATCTGATCGCCGGCCGGCGCGTGGCGCCGAGCACCGGCGCGTACTTCGAGAACCGGAATCCGGCGAACGATCGCGATCTGATCGGGCGCTTCCCCGATTCGGGCACCGAGGACGTCGAGGCCGCGGTGCGTGCCGCCGAAGAGGGCTTCCGGATCTGGTCGCGCGTTCCGGCGCCGGCCCGCGGCGACGTGCTCCGGCGGGTTGGCGACCTGCTGTCGGAGCGGAAGGAGGAGATCGCCCGGGCCATGACCCGCGAGATGGGGAAGGTGCTCGCGGAGACCCGCGGCGACGTGCAGGAAGGGATCGACACGGCGTACTACGCCGCCTCGGAGGGACGCCGGCTGTTCGGGCACACCGTGCCCAGCGAGCTCCGGAGCAAGTGGGCCATGAGCTACCGCCGCCCGATCGGGGTCGTCGGCCTCGTCACGCCCTTCAACTTCCCGCTCGCGATCCCGACCTGGAAGATGTTCCCGGCGCTGCTCTGCGGAAACAGCGTGATCCTCAAGCCCTCCGAGGACGTGCCCCACACGGCCCACCTCCTGGTGGAGATCCTGCTCGAGGCCGGGCTGCCGCCCACGGTCGTCCAGCTCGTCCACGGCCGGGGCGAGGTCGCCGGGCGGGCGCTGGTGGAGCACGCGCGGGTGCCCGTCATCTCCTTCACCGGCTCCACGTCGACGGGGGCCTTCATCGGCGAGACGTGTGGCCGGATGCACAAGCGGCTGTCGCTCGAGATGGGCGGCAAGAACGCCATCATCGTGATGGACGACGCCGATCTCGACCTCGCTCTCGACGGCGTCCTGTGGGGCGCGTTCGGCACGACGGGGCAGCGCTGCACCGCCACCAGCCGGCTCCTCCTCCACCGGCGCATTCACGACCGGTTCGTCCGCCGGCTGGCCGAAGCGGCCGAGGGCCTGACGCTGGGTGACGGCCGCCGCGACGACACGGACGTCGGGCCGCTCATTCACGCGGCCGCGCGGGACAAGGTGGAGCGGTACGTGGAGATCGGGCGCGACGAAGGTCTCGAGCTGGTGACCGGCGGGCGGCGGCCCAGGAGCCCGGCGCTGGCGCGCGGCTGGTTCTACCGTCCGACGATCTTCACGGGGGTCCGGCCCAGGAGCCGCCTCGCGCAGGAGGAGATCTTCGGCCCCGTGCTCTCGGTGATCCGGTTCTCGGGCTTCGACGAGGCCGTCCGGATCAACAACGGCGTGCGCTACGGACTGTCGAGCTCGCTCTACACGCGCGACACGAGTCTCGCCTTCCGCGCGATGCTGGAGCTGGACAACGGCATCACCTACATCAACGCCCCCACGATCGGCGCCGAAGCGCACCTGCCGTTCGGCGGCGTCAAGCAGACCGGGAACGGGCATCGCGAGGGCGGCTGGGAGGTCTACGAGTTCTATTCGGAGACGAAAGTCTGCTACGTGGATTACTCCGGAAGCCTGCAGCGCGCCCAGATCGACAACTACGAGTGAGGGGCGCGTGGCGGGCGATTGCGGAAGGCGGGTGCGGCGGTTATTCGTTGTAGGCCCCCACGCCTCCGCCAGAACGAGGTCGCTCCCGGCATGAAGCCTCTGCAGGTCGGCTCCGGCGCACGGAGCGGTCCCACGTCGTCCGACGAAGGCTCGCTGGACCAGTACCTCCGCGACATCAGCAAGTACCCGCTCATCACGCAGGCCGAGGAAGTCGCGCTGGCCCAGCGGATCCGCCAGGGCGATGAAGAGGCGCTGGACAAGCTGGTGCGGAGCAACCTGCGGTTCGTCGTCTCGGTCGCGAAGAAGTACCAGAACCAGGGCGTTTCGCTCGCGGACCTCATCAACGAGGGCAACCTCGGGCTGATCCGCGCGGCGCACAAGTTCGACGAGACCAAGGGCATCAAATTCATCTCCTACGCCGTCTGGTGGATTCGCCAGGCGATCCTCCAGGCGCTTGCCGAGCAGAGCCGGATCGTGCGGGTTCCCTTGAACCGCGCCGGGACGCTGCACCGGATCACGCGGCGCTCCTCCGCGCTGCTCCAGGAGCTGGGCCGCGAGCCGACCGCGGCCGAGATCGCGGAGGGGATGGACCTCGACATGGACGAGGTCCAGAAGACGCTGTCGATCTCCCAGAACCACCTCTCGCTGGACGCCCCGCTCACTCCGGGCGAGGACAACCGGCTTCTCGATTATCTCCCGGACACCCAGAACGCGGGGCCGGACGCGGAGACCTTCGAGCACGCGCTCAACCAGTGCATCGAGGAAGTCCTCAAGCAGCTCAAGGAGCGCGAGGCCAAGATCCTGCGCCTCTATTTCGGTCTCGATTCGCCCGAGCCGATGACGCTCGAGGAGATCGGCGCGCTGCTCGGGATCACGCGGGAGCGCGTCCGGCAGATCAAGGAGAAGGCCCTCTCGAGGCTCCGCCACGTGAGCCGCTCGAAGGCGCTGGAGAGCTTCCTGTCCTGAGCATGGCCCGGCCGCTGCTCGCCCTGGGCCTGGCGGTCCTGGCCTGCAGCCAGCCCGAGCTTCCCCCCGTCACCACGGCCGTTCCCGCGGTGAGCGCGGAGCCGGAGATCCGCGTCGGCCTCGCCGTGAACGTGGCCAGGACGGTGATCGGCGGCGGGGGAGAGCTTCGCCTCGAGTCGCTGGACGGATCCGTTCTCGGGGTCGTACCCCCGGGCGGAACCGCCACCATCCTTCGCGGCGCCCAGGGCCTCCTGGTCCGGCAGGGCGTCGAGCGGATCGCGTCGGTCCAGGCGCTCTCCGTGCTCCCCGCCGATTCGGCCCTGGTGCGGTTCAACGGCCGCGACTATCGCGGCTGGCTCACGCTGTCCTCGGGCGCCGCCGGCATCGTGGCGGCCAACGTGGTGGGGCTCGAGACTTATCTCGCCGGCGTGGTCGCCGCGGAGATGGGGCGGCGGAACGCCGAGGACGCCGCGGCGCTCAAGGCGCAGGCCGTCCTCTCCCGCACGGTCGCGATGCGCGCACTCGGGCGCTGGAGGCTTCGCGGATACGATCTCGTGGCGACCGTCGCCGATCAGGCCTACGCGGGCGTCGGATTCGAGTACCCTCTCGCCACGCTGGCGGTCGCGGAGACCCGCGGGGAGGTGCTGACCTGGGACGGGCGGCTGATCGACGGCTTCTTTCATTCGACCTGCGCGGGCCGCACCGCCGACGGGTCCGAGATCTTCGTGAACGCGACCGCGCCTTATCTGCGCTCGATCCGGGACGAGGATGCGCAGGGACGGGCGTGGTGCTCCATCTCGCCCCGCTGGCGCTGGCGCGAGGAATGGAGTCGCGAGAGCCTGATCCGGATGCTGCGCGAGACCATCGCGGCGACGGGGGGCAGCGCGGCCATCGCCGACGACCCCATCGACATCCGCGTGCTCGAGACGAGCCCGACCGGCCGGGTGACCCGGCTCGAGGTCGCGGGAGCGGCGGGGCGCCACGAGGTGACCCGACACGGCGTCCGGCAGCTCCTTCGGCCGGCGGACGCGGCGATTCTGCGCAGCCCGACCTTCACCCTGCAGACCACGCGCGAAGGCGACCGGCTGATCCGGCTCGTGGCCGAAGGCGCCGGCGCCGGCCACGGCGTGGGGATGTGCCAGTGGGGCGCGCTCGGCCGCTCGCGGGCCGGCTTCTCCTATCGCGACATTCTGGCGGCTTATTTTCCGGGCACCGAGATCGGCCGAACCTTCTGAGCCAGGACGACCCATGAGCGAGCCCCTCCGCATCGCCGTCGTCGGCGCCGGAGCCGTGGTGCAGGTGGCCCATCTGCCCGTGCTCAAGAAGATGAAGGGGGTGACCGTCGGAGCCATCGTGGACACCGACGTCCCGAAGGCCCGCGCGCTCGCGGAGCGGTTCGGCGTGCCGGCGTTCTACGACGACCTCGAGGACTGCCTGGCCCACGACGCGTTCGACGGGATTCTCGTCGCGACGCCGAACCACCTCCACGAGCCCCACATCCAGGCCGCGCTGGCCGCCAATGCCCACGTGCTGGTGGAGAAGCCCCTGGCGCTCACCGCCGCGACGGCGCTCAAGGTCGCGAAGGCCGCGGAGCGCCGGAACCGCGTGGTGATGGTGGGGATGACCCACCGGTACCGTCCCGACGTCCAGGCGGTCCGGAGCTTCGTTCAGAGCGGCGAGCTGGGGGAGATCGACAGCGTGCGGGCCAGCTGGCACGTGGCCCGTCCGGCTCGCGCGGCGCTGGGCTGGCGCCAGAAGCGAGACGAGGCCGGGGGAGGCGCGATGCTCGACCTGGGCCTCACGATGCTCGACCTCTGCTTCTGGCTGGCGGGCAACCCGGTGCCCGAGCGGGTGAGCGCGACACTCGGCATCGGCAAGTCCGCCAGCGTCGAGCAGTCGGGCAGCGCCTTCGTGGTGTGCGAGAACGGCGCCTCCATCTTCGTGGACGTCACCTGGCGGCACATCGGGGAAGGGGAGCGCTTCGGCGTCGGGCTCCGCGGTAGCAGGGGAACGGCCGGCATTAACCCGCTTCACGTCTGGAAGGACCTGCACGGCGTCCCCCACGACGTCTCTCCGACGGGCAGCTTCTCCCGCGAGAGCGCGTTCACGGCGTCCTTCCGCGCCCAGTGGGCCCACTTCCTCGCGGCCATCGTCGGCCAGGCCGAGCGGCCCGAGCTCACCGAGCACGTGACTCTCCTCAGGGTGCTCGAGGCGATCTACAAGTCGGCCGCGGACGGGCGGGACGTGGCGCTGTGAGGGGGCTGCTGCTGCTGGCGGCGCTGGCAACGGTTGACGGTGAACAACTGACGGTTGACGGGCCTCTCCACGCCAGCCCCCGTCAACAGTCAACCGTCAACCGCCAACCGCCGGTCGAGCCCGGCTCCGAGCTCCAGGTCTTCCTCCTCACGTTCGGCATCGGCGAGCAGCCGTGGGAGCGCTTCGGGCACAACGCCATCCGGATCCGCGATACGGTTGCGGGGACCGACGTCGGGTACGACTGGGGACGCTTCGACTTCCGGCAGGCGAACTTCCTCGTGAATTTCGCGCGCGGCCGCATGCGGTACTGGATGGATTCGGCGGGCACGAGCGGATACCTCGAGGGCTACCGCCGGCTCGGCCGGAGGATCTGGATCCAGGAGCTCGACATTCCGCCCGCGAAGCGGCGGGAGCTCCGCGACTTCCTCGCGTGGAATCTCCGCCCGGAGAACAAGTTCTACGACTACGACTATTACCGCGACAACTGCTCCACGCGGGTCCGCGACGCGCTGGACCGCGCGCTCGACGGCGCCATCCGGCGCTGGGCGGCGCGTCCTTCGGGCGTCACCTGGCGCGGAGACACCCGGCGCCTCAACCAGCACAGCCCGCTGCTCTACACGGGGCTGATGG
>JBOHSH010000239.1:0-5395 GCA_050733195.1 Gemmatimonadales bacterium | reverse complement strand
TCCACCCCGAGGCCGGCCAAGGCCCGTAGCTTTCCGCGATGCTGGCTGTCGGCGTAGAGACCCGAGACGATCAGGGCGCGCACTGGGGCATAAGCTAATGAACCCGCGCAGCGAAATCAGCGGGTGCCGGTGCGACGGCGGTCTCCCCGTGATAGGTTAGGTGCAGCGGGCCCTTAGCTCAGCCTGGTTAGAGCAGCGGACTCATAATCCGTCGGTCGGTGGTTCAAGTCCACCAGGGCCCACTCGCTCTTCTCCTCGAAAGCACAGAGCTGCGATGTACACTCGCGACGCCTTCGATCGGCTGCGCGCTGACCTGAAGGACGTCTACGCCGCCCTGGTGCTGTGGCTGCTCGTGCGTCTCATTCGCCACCAACGGGAAGGGGCGCCTCGGTGTCCCGCGTGCGGCAGGCCGCTCGTCGGGTTGTCCGAACGTGTGGCCGCCGCCACCGGACAATGCGATTCCTGCGGAGGTCAGGTACTCGCGGACGCCGCAGTTCCCTGACGGGAGGTCTCATGAGCCGCGTCACGATTCTCCTCGGGTTCCTGGGCACGCAGTTGGTCGCGATCTCAGGGCCGGCGCCGGCCCGGGGTCAGGATTCCGTGGACGTCCTCGTCCGGGGCGGTACCGTCTACGACGGCTCGGGCGGACCGGCCCGCCCCGTCGATGTCGGGTTCCGGGGCGACCGGATCACGTTCCTGGGCGACGCCGCACGGAGACGCATCCCGGCGCACCGGGTGATCGACGCCACCGGGTTGATCGTCGCCCCCGGGTTCATCGATCCCCACACCCATTCGTACGAAGGGCTGGCGTCCCTGAGCGAGGAGCGCCGCCGGAATACCGGCGCCCTGATGCAGGGGGTCACGACCGTCGTCACCGGGGCCGATGGTCGGGGCCCGGTCGAGGTCGCCAGGACCCTGGACGTGGCGGAGCGGCTCGGGCTGGGCACCAATACCTACGCGCTCGTCGGCTTCGGGGCCGTACGGGGCATAGTGATGGGCAGCTCCAGCGCCCCGGCCTCGCCGGCTCAGATCGACTCGATGCGGTCGCTCATCGCGAAGGGGATGCGGGAAGGGGCGTTCGGGGTGGGCTCCGGACTCTTCTATGCTCCGCAAAGCTACTCGACGACCGAGGAGGTCATCGCGGTCCTCAAGGGGGCCGCGCCGTTCGGCGGGGTGTACGACACGCACCAGCGCGACGAGAGCTCCTACACGATCGGGCTCCTCAACTCGGTTCGCGAGGCGATCCGGATCGGCCGGGAGACCGGGCTGATCACGAACCTGGGTCACGTGAAGGCGCTGGGCGTCGACGTCTGGGGCTACGCCGACAGTGTCCTGGCGCTGATGCGCGCCGCGCGTGCGTCGGGCCACCTGGTCGTGGCCGACCAGTATCCCTGGACCGCGAGCGGCACGAGTCTCGGCTCGTCGCTGCTGCCGCGGTGGTCGCAGGCCGGCGGCAGGGACTCGCTGCTGGCCCGCCTCGCCGATTCGGCCACGCGCGCGAGGATCCTGGTCGAGATGCGCGACAACCTCCGCCGCCGGGGCGGCGACAGCACGCTCCTCATCACGGGGGGCGGAGCGGCGACGCAGCAGTATCGGGGGAAGACGCTCCGAGAGGTCGCTCTCGAATCCGGGACCGGCTCGGCCGAGACAGCGCTCGAGCTGATCCGCGCCGCGGGGGACATCGGCGTCGTATCGTTCAACATGAACGAGGGAGACATCGAGACGTTCATGAAGGACCCCTACGTGATGACGTCCTCCGACGGCTCCGGAGGCCATCCGCGGCTCTACGGCACGTATCCCCGGAAGATCCGCCGGTACGTGATCGACAAGCCGGTGATCACCATGGCACGGATGATTCAGGCGTCCTCGGGCCAGGTCGCGGAGGTCTACGGCATCGCCGAGCGGGGCGCGCTCAGGCAGGGGTTCCTTGCCGACCTCATCGTCTTCGATCCGAAGACGATCCGTGAGGAGGCGACCTACCTCGAGCCGACAAAGCTCGCCACCGGCATGCGCTGGGTCTTCGTCAACGGGCAGGCGGCGGTCGAGGACGGCGTGCCGACCGGAGCACTCGCCGGCCGGGGCCTGCGCAAGGCGGTGAAGCCGGCGCCCTAGAGTGCCGCCGGGCGATGCTAGTATTCAGCCTCGCATGTCCGAGACCGTCTCCCGCCTCACCTCGGCCCTGGCCGGCCGATACCGGATCGAGCGCGAGCTCGGGCGCGGCGGCATGGCCACCGTCTACCTCGCGCACGATCTCCGCCACGACCGCGACGTCGCGCTCAAGGTTCTCCTTCCCGAGCTCGCCGAGCTGCTCGGCGCGGAACGCTTCCTCCAGGAGATCCGGGTCACGGCGCGGCTCCGTCACCCGCACATTCTCCCGCTCTTCGATTCCGGCGACGCCGACGGCACGCTCTTCTACGTGATGCCGCTCGTCCTGGGGGAGTCCCTCCGGGCGCGACTCGAGCGTGAGCCGCGGCTCACCGTGGACGAGGCAGTGCGGCTCACGAGCGACGTCGCGTCGGCCCTCGGCCACGCGCACGCGCAGGGCATCATCCACCGCGACGTGAAGCCGGAGAATATCCTGCTCGAGGACGGTCTGGCGATGGTCGCCGACTTCGGGATTGCGCGCACGGGGGTCTCCGCCGACACCCGGCTCACCCAGCGGGGTCTGGCTCTCGGCACGCCCGATTACATGAGCCCGGAGCAGGCCGCGGGCGACGACACCGACGGCCGGAGCGATGTCTACTCACTCGCCTGCGTGTTCTTCGAGATGCTCGCCGGCGCACCCCCGTTCACCGGCCCGACGGCGGAAGCGGTGCTGGTGCAGCGGTTCACCCGTCCCGCGCCGAGACTCTCGTCGGTTCGATCGGACATCGCCCCCGGCCTGGACCAGGCCGTCTCGCGGGCGCTGGCGCGGGATCCCCGGGAGCGATTCGACACCATGACGCGATTCGCGGAGGCGATCAGCCGCCCCGCGGCGGCGTCCCCGGTCGAAAAGTCGATCGCGGTGCTCCCCTTCGCCGACATGAGCGCCGATTCGGGCGGCGACTATTTCGGCGACGGCATCGCCGAGGAAATCATCAATGCGCTCACCCAGCTTCCCGGTCTCAAGGTGGCCGCCCGGACGTCGGCCTTCTCGTTCAAGGGCAGAAACGAGGATCTCCGTGTCGTGGGCGAGAAGCTCGGCGTCACGACCGTGCTCGAAGGCAGCGTGCGCCGGGCGGGGTCGCGCGTGCGGATCACGGCCCAGCTCATCGAGGTCGCGTCGGGATACCATCTCTGGTCGGAGCGGTTCGACCGGGAGCTCACGGACATCTTTGCGATCCAGGACGACATCGCCACCGGGATCGCCTCCAAGCTTCGCGTCACCCTGGGGGCCCCGCCCGTGGTCGCCGGCCCGATCGCGGACCTCTGGAACGATCGCTACGCCCGCCTGGACGACTACCTGCAGCAGCTGGTCAAGCCGAAGACGGACAACCTCGAGGCCTACGAGCTGTACCTCAAAGGACGCTCCGCCATGCGGCACCGGGGGCGCGAGCTCACGACCGCCGTGGAGGCGTACGAGCGGGCCGTGGCGCTCGATCCCGGCTTCGCGTCGGCGCACGCGGAGCTGGCTCAGGCACTGGCCCTGCTCACATTCTGGGGAGTCGTCCCGTCTGAGGAGGTGCGCGAACGCGCCCTGGCCGCGCGCGATCAGGCGATGGCCTCGGACCCGGAGCTCGCCCAGTCCCACACGGCAGCCGCGATCACCGCGCTGCTGCTCGAGTTCGACCGCCGGAAGGCTTCGGCGGCCTGGGATCGCGCGCGGGCGCTGGATCCGGCAAGCTCCGATATCCGGATGCTCCGGGCGCTCTTCGATCTCGGATACGTGCGCCGGGATTTCGCCGGTGCCGCTGCTGAGGTCGCCGCGGCCATCGAGCAGGACCCGGAGAGCGCCTACGCCTATTCGCAGCATGCGGTCGCGCTCACGTTCGGCGGATGGTTCGAGCAGGCGCTGCCGAGCGCGCGCCGAGCGGTCGAGCTGGACCCGGACTCGCTCTATGCCCACTGGAGCCTGATTCAACCCCTGGCGTTTCTGGGCCGCTACGAGGAGATCATGGCGACGATGCGCGGGGTCCTCGGGCGGTTCGGCAGGCATCCCTGGCTGCTCGCCGGTGTGGCGCTGGGCGCCGGCCACAGCGGTCGCCGGGACGTCGCCGACGCGGTGTATCAGGAGCTCCGGGGCAGGGCAGGATTCGAGCACGTGCAGGAGACGATCCTCGCCGCGGCGGCAGCGAGCGCGGGACACGAGGACGACGGGATGGCGCTCCTGCGACGAGGCGTAGAGCGGCGCGAGGCCATGCTGGTCGCCGTGGCTCTCGACTGGCCGGGACTCGCCGTCTATCGCAGGCGGCCGGAGTATGCCGAGATCCTTGCCGGCATGGGCTGGGCATGACCGACCGACTCACGATGCCGAGCGGAGACCAGAGATGCCTCGCTACGCCGCATTCCTCCGGGGTGTGAGTCCGATGAACGCCTCGATGCCGGCACTCAAGTCGGCGTTCGAGGCGGCCGGCTTTACCGACGTCAGGACGCTCTTGTCCAGCGGGAACGTGGTCTTCTCGGCGCGCGCGTCGTCGGAAGCTTCCCTACAGCGCAAGGCCGAAACCGCAATGCAGCAACGACTCGGCCAGGCATTCCTCACCATCGTGCGTCCGGTTGACGCGCTCCGCGACCTGATCGCCTCGGATCCCTACCGGGCCTTCCGGCTCCCACCGGACGCCAAGCGGATTGTCACGTTCCTGAGGGAGCCGCCCGAGTCGAAGATCGCCTTACCGCTCGAGCGGGACGGGGCGCGCATCCTCGCGCTCCTCGGCAAGGATGCCGTGGGCGCCTACGTCCGGAGCCCGAAGGGCCCGGTGTTCATGACGCTCATCGAAAAGACGTTCGGCAAGGAGCAGACGACCCGCACGTGGGAGACGGTGGGGAAGGCGGCCCGCTGAGCGTCGGAATCAGGTCGTCATGACCACCGGGGCATGGTCGCTGGTCCCCACGTCCGTCAGGACCACGCAGCTCGACGCCCGGGCGGCGATGGGCTTCGACGCCAGCACGTAATCCAGCCTCCAGCCGATGTTGCGGGCGCGCAGATTGCGCCACGGCGCCCACCAGGTGAAGAGGTTTGCGTTCTCCGGATCGAGCGCGCGACCGACGTCCACCAGGTGGTCGCCCAGAAGACGCTCGAAGAGCTCCCGCTCTTCCGGCAACTGGCCGATGGCGCGCGGCTTTCGTTCCTTCGGATGCACGTCCATGTCGCTCCGGGCGATGTTCATGTCGCCGCAGAGCACGAGGTCGCGGCCTTCTTCGTGCAGCCTCCGGGACCAGGCGATCAGCCGCTCGAGAAAGCTCATCTTGGCCGGGA
>JBOHSH010000238.1:0-10180 GCA_050733195.1 Gemmatimonadales bacterium | reverse complement strand
TCGCGGGCGTAGACGAGATCCTCACGGCGTGACAGGAGCAGCGGAGGAAAGAGGGTGAACCCGCGCTGGTCTTCCGCGAGCCGCGCGAGGCACTCCTCCGTGTAGACCGACCCCGGAAGCAGGCGGTTGCTCGGGTCGGTCGTGTAGGGCGAGCGCACCAGGCGAGAGGAGTCCCGCGTCAGAGGCCGCAGGACGGCCTCGGCGGAATCGCCCCGAAGCGCCCTCTCCTCGACGGCGTCGAGTGCGCGCTCGAGGGCGCAGGCATCGGCCTTTCGGTAGATCCGCTCCGCGTCGCTCGGCGTGACGCCGGCGGCCCACATGCGGGCGACCAGCGCGGCGCCCCAGCTCTCCCGGACCAGCACGAGGGCGTTCCGGACCCCCGCCGCACCCGCGGCGGCGTCGGGGTTCCAGCGCATCGTGAGCATCCCGTTGCGATACTCGCGCGCGCGGAGCGGAACCGACGTCGCGAGGCCAAGCACGACGGCGACGAACGCCGCGAAGCCGAGCGAGCGGCTCAGCAGTCCGTCTTCGGCGACGCGTTCCCGGAGCAGCGGCAGCGCCCGCGCCGTCCAGAGGGCGAGCATCGGCAGGAGCGGATACAGGAACCGGGGCCCGGGGTAGAAGCCGTCGTGCCAATACGCGAAGTAAAGTCCCGCCAGCAGCGCCGCGGAGGTGAGGAGATACCGGTCGAACGCCGCCAGCCGCCGCGAGAGCGCCAGCGCCGCGACCGCCGGCAGCAGCGACGGGATCGGCAGCTCGAGGAAGTAGGTCTCCAGCCGGAGGAAATAGAGGTTGAGGAGCTCGAGACCCCTGGCCGGCGTATGCTGCTCGCCCCACGGGGTTTCGTGAAAGCCGAGCGACATGTTGGCGCCCCAGTTCGCATTGTACGCGAAGAGGAGCGGCGCACCGGTCGTCTGCGCGTTGATCCAGAGCTGGATCGCGACCGGAAGCGCGACGCCGGCGCCCGCCGCGAGGAGCGGCAGCAGGCTCCGCCGCCGGACGCTTCGGACGAGGAGCCAGGCGCCCGCCGGCACGGCGAAGGCCACGGCATCCATCGGCCGGATCGTGGCCGCCACGCCGAAGCCCAGCCCGGTGAGAAGCCCCGCGCGGACCCGGTCGGGATCCGGACCCGTCAGGCGCGCGAGACCGGTCCAGGCCACGAGGAGCCACGTCAGGAGCGTCACGTGGTTCATGTGCGAGCCGGACATGAACACGACGAACGGCGCAAGCGCGAACAGGCAGGCGGCGGCCATCGCGACGCCGGGCCGCGGCTCGAGCCGACGGGCCAGCATCGCGAAGAGCATCGCGGAGAGGACGCCGAACAGCGGGCCGACGAGCCACTCGGCGCCGACCAGGCTGCCGAGGGCGAGCATCGCGGGGCCGCCGGCCGGGAACTGCGCGAAGAACCGGCCGCCGCGCTCGAGAATCAGGTTGCTGGAGAAAAACTCCGGATGGGGTCCGGCGGCGCGGGTGAGCGCGCCGTCGGCAAAGGTGCGCGCCTGATACACCTGCACCAGCTCGTCGATGAGGAGCGGCCGGCCGGAGAACACCGAGAGCGCGGCCCAGAGGTACGCCGCTCCGGCTACCAGGGCGAGCAGCGCCGCGGCGAGCGCGGGATGCCGGTCCCAGGCGGCGGAGAGGGCCCGCCACGGCGCGGGTGACGCGAGGATCGGCACGCGGCGCGACACGATCGCGAGAACGACGGCGAGGCCCGCGACGAGCGCCGTCCCACTCCACCATCCGTCGAAGAGCTCGGGCCAGCCCGGAATGGCGTAGCCGGCGGGTATCCAGTTGGCGATCGGAAGGAGGCCCAGTCCCGCGACCAGAACGGCCGCCAGGACGGCGATCCGGCGGTCGAGACGGCTCACCGAGCCTTCGAGCGTGCCCGCCTCGGCGGAAAGAGATTGAAGCGGACGATGTGCACCAGCGCGGCCACGCCGTCGCGCCAGCCGATCTTCTTGCCTTCGGCGTACGTCCGGCCGCTGTAGGAGATGGGCACCTCCCAGATCCGAGCTTTCGCCTGGGCCAGACGCGCCGTGACCTCGGGCTCGAACCCGAAACGATCGCTCGTGAGCACGAGCGACTTCATCAGCGGCGCCTTCACCATCTTGTAACAGGTCTCCATGTCCGTCATGTTGAGATCGGTCAGCATGTTGGACAGGAGCGTGAGGAACCGGTTGCCCAGCGAGTGCCAGAAGTACAGCACCCGTCCGCCGCCGCCCAGGAACCGCGATCCGAAGACCGCGTCCGCCTTCCCCTGCAGAATGGGTGTGAGGAGCCGGTCGAATTCCGCCGGATCGTATTCCAGGTCGGCGTCCTGGACCACGATGACGTCGCCGCTGGCGTGCTGGATCCCCAGGCGGAGCGCGGCGCCCTTGCCCCGGTTCTCCGGCTGATGCACCACGATGTCGATCGCGTCTTCCGACTTGAGCTGATCGAGGATCTCGCCGCTCCCGTCGGTGGACCGGTCGTTGATCGCGAGGATCTCCATCGGCAGCGGAACCTCCCGCAGCCGCTCGACGATGGCACGAAGCGTATTCCGCTCGTTGTAGACCGGGACGATGACGCTGATCTTGGGAAGCTCCATCAGGCGAGCCCGCCGACCGCGATCAGAGACTGGCCGAAGGGGAGCGGCAGATAGCGCTCGAGCCGGAAGATCGGCACCAGCACGTCGAAGCGCCGGAGCTGATCGACCGGAATGGTCTTCACCCCCCGGACCTTGCCGTTGAACCACCATCCGGCGATGCCGGCGCGGTTGAACCAGAAGAGCCGCTCGATCCGGAGACCGGCGAGGGCGAACACGCGCGCCAGGCTCCGCCGGCCGTAGCGCCGGTAATGGCCCAGCTCGCGGTCCATCTCCCCGTAGAGGGACTGCAGCGCGGGCACCAGGACCACGACCCGCCCGCCGGGGCCGACGACCTCGCCCATGGTCCGCACCGCTTCGACGTCCCGCTCGATGTGCTCCACCACGTTCAGCGCGACGACGGTATCGAGGCGGTCGGCCGCGAAGCGCTCGCGGGCCGAGGCGTCCGGCAGCTCCAGCGAATCGATCCGCATGCGGGAATTCCCCGCGAATCGCGCGGCCAGGCGCTCGCGATAGAAGGGGTCGAGGTCCGTGAGGACCAGGTGCTCCGCACCGCCGCGCAGGATCTCCGCGGACATGTTGCCGATGCCGGCGCCGACCTCGAGAACGCGCCGGCCGATCCAGGGGGCGATGGTGTCGTACATCCACGCGTTGAAGCGCGGAGCCTCCGCCATGATCTCCAGGATCTGGGCTCCCGAAGCGTCGCGGGGCGGCCGCTCGCCGCTCATGGGCGGCTCGCCGCGCGGGCCCGCTCGATATGGGAATCGAGGAGGGCCAGCCGGAAGTCGCCCGCGCGCCGGCGGGTGGCGGGGACGAGGACCTGATAGGCCCGGCGCGCCTCGTCGGGACGCCCCGTGAGCGACAGCGAGACCACCGCCCCGTCGAGCAGGTCGTCGGCGGTGATCCAGTGCCGGCCGGCCTGGGCTTCGGCGAGCAGCACCCGGGCCGCTCCCGCCGCCGCCGCCGCGTCGCGACGCGCGGAGGCGCCCGCGAAGGAGATGGCCGCGAGCACCGGCTGGGGCGCGCCGTGACGGACCGCGTGGCCCGTCGCCATCGCGAAGAAGAGGCTGTCGGGCGGCAGACCTCCGCCGTGAAGTCCCCGGAACACGGCCCAGAAATCCGTCGTCCATCCTCGCCAGCTCGCCGGCGGACGGCCCGCCGCGATCTGACCGGCCCACACCCGCATGAGATAGCGGTCGGTTGCGCCCGTGCCGCTGGTCCAGCCCGAATCGGTCGGCGACCGGAGCTCCCGGCGGAGGAGCTGCGCCACCTCGAAGGCCCGGACTCGCGGCGCCGGCTCGAGCGCGCTCTCGCTCCAGCCGGTGTCGGCGCCCGGCGGCCCGAGGGGAGCGGCGAAGTCCACGATGCCGCTGCCCAGGCCCGTGATGCCGGCCGCCGACTGCCGGAGGAACCGGGCCCGCTCGGCGCCAAGGTCGAGCACGGGGTAGAAGTCCGAGTTGGGGCGAATGCCGCGGTCGAGCAGCGGGGCCGCACCCGCCCGGTCGAGCACGACCAACCGGTCCAGTGCGGCCGGACGGAACACCGCGAAACGGCAGAGATCCTTCTCGATCACGGGCTCCCGGAATACCCCCCAGTCCGGCGGCCGGAGCCGCCCCTCCGGTGACGCGACGACCAGCAGATCCCCGTTGTTGATCAGGAACACCCGGTAGTCGGCGAACTGCTCGTGCAACCCGGCGAGCACGCCGGTCACCAGGCCGTCGTTCATCTCGTAGGTGTGCAGCCACTGCCCGAACACCGCACCGGGGGCGAGGTACCGCTTGACCTGCGCGTAGAACTCCGCGGTGAAGAGCCCGCTCACGCCGCTCACCCACGGATTCGACGGCTCCGACAGCACCAGGTCGAACTTCGCATTGGTGGCCGCGAAGTACGCCCGCGCGTCGTCGTAGGCGATGGTGGAGCGCGGGTCGTCGAAGACCCGCCGGTTCACGGGGTAGAAGAGCCGCGATCCCCGCACCATCGCGGGCTCGATCTCGATGGTCACCAGGCGCTCGAGCCGCGGGCTTCCCAGGAGGAAGTGCGAGCTCATCCCGGTGCCGTGCCCGATCACCGCCCCGTTCCGGGCCTCGGGGGCGTGCGCCAGCAGCAGGAGGGCGAGCAGCACCTGCGTGCCGTCGTCGCCGGAGAAGGCGCGGCGGGCGCTGTCGGGATCACATTCCTGGAACCAGACGGGCGTCAGCGAGCCGTCGGGCTTGCCGTTGGTCGAGATCACCTTGGCGCCGCTGCTCTGGAACACCGTCGCGTGCACCGTGGCGGTGCGTCCGTCCTCGTGGAAGACGATCCGGCGGTCCGGCCGCGCGCTGACCCGGCCCGTGCGGAAGACGCCGCTCGCGAGGAGCCGCTGGTCCCAGGGCACCATGGTCATCACGAGGAGCGACCCGGCCACCATCGCCGCCGCGCCGGCCATGGTCAGGCGGCGCACCGGCTGCCCCGCCCTGAGGAGCATCCAGGCGGCGAGAAGTCCGAGCAGCATGTCGATCGTGGCGCCGAACACGAGGGTCTGCTTGAGACCCATCGCGGGAAGGAGCACGAGCCCGGTCAGCGCCGCCCCGAAGATCGAGCCCAGCGTGTTCACGCCGTAGACCGTGCCGATCGCCCGCTCGCCCGCGCCGGCCGCCATCAGCATCCGCGTGATGAGCGGGAGCGTCATCCCGGCGCAGAAGGTCGCCGGCAGCATGATGACGAGACACAGCGCATAGCGCGCCAGCGTGAAGAGCTGGTAGCCGGGCTCGGTCCAGGACACCGCCTGCACCAGCGACGCCGTCCAGTCGAACGAGGCGAGGTACAGCGGAAGGCTCACCATCGCGAGCGCGCCCATCACGAGCTGGACGATGATCAGCGTGCGGAGCGGATCGGTGAAGCGGTCGGCGCGGCGCCGCACCCAGAGCGCGCCCAGGGCGAGACCCAGGATGAAGGCGGAGAGCATGAGCTCGAAGGCATGGGTCGAGCTCCCCAGCACGAGCGACAGCATCCGGATCCAGCCGACCTCGTAGACGAAGGAGGCCATGGCGGTGCCGGCGGCCATTGCGAGCAGCAGCCTGGTGAGGGTGGCCGGATCGAGCGCCATCGGCGGCGCCGAAGCTTCCCCGGGCGCGGGCCCGCCGGCGGCCTCCTCCGGCACCTCGGCGGGCCACGCCTTGGTGACGAGAATCGCGCCCAGCGCGACCGCCAGATTGAGCGCCGCGGCCGCGGCCAGCGTTCCCGGAAGCCCCGCCGCCGCGTACAGCCAGAAGCCCGCGATCAGCACACCGCCCGCTGCGCCGAGCGAGTTGGAGAAATAGAGGATGGAGAGGGTGCGCCCCGGCTGCTCCGGCCGGCGTCGCAGTGCGCCGGCGGTCATGAGCGGGAAGGTCGCGCCGAGCAGGATCGACTGCGGCAGGATCAGCAGCCCCGCGAGCAGCCACTTCACCGCCCCGAGCGCGAAGCCGCCGCCCAGAGCCGGGAAGATCGCGTCGTAGGCCAGGCGGGTCACGGGCTGATAGAGGACGTCGTGGAAGCCGAGGCCGATGACGCCGATCAGCGCCTCGACGATGCCGTAGGCGAACAGCGGGTCGCGGATGCCCGGGGAGAGCCGGCTCACGATCAGCGCGCCGACGCCCATGCCGCCGAGGAAGATCACCAGCGTGATCACCTGGGCGTACGCGTCGTGCCCCACGAACAGGCTCAGGTACCGGCTCCAGACGGCCTCGTAGAGGAGACCGGCGGCGCCGGACACGACGAACAGGACGACGAGCAGCGGCAGCAGCGCTGCCCTAGCCATTCGCGGGCTGCTCCTCGTAGCGGGAGAGCTTCCGGTAGAGCGTCGAGGGGTCGATGCCCAGCACTTCGGCGGCCCGGGTCTTGTTGCCGCCCTCCGCCTGCAGAACCCACATGATGTAGGCCCGCTCGATCACCTCGAGCGAGGGGTTGGGCGACGACCGCTCGGCCACGAGCGGCTCCCGCCGCCGGCGGGTGATCCGCTCCGGCAGCGCCGCGGGCTCGATCAGCGCCCCCTTGGTGAGGACGACGGCGTGCTCGAGCGCGTTCTGGAGCTCCCGCACGTTGCCGGGCCAGTCGTACACCATCACCGCGTCGAGCGCTTCCGACGAGAGCGCCTTGGCCTGGCTGCCCCGCTCCGTCGCCAGCTCCTGCAGGAAGTGGTCGATCAGCGTCAGGAGGTCGTCGCGCCGCTCCCGGAGCGACGGCAGCTCGAGCGCGATCACGTTCAGCCGGTAGAAGAGGTCGGACCGGAAGTGCCCCCGCCGGACTTCTTCCTCGAGGTCGCGGTTGGTCGCGGCCACGATCCGCACGTCCACGGGGATCGCCTCCGTCGCGCCGACCGGGATGACTTCGCGCTCCTGCAGCACCCGCAGCAGCTTGATCTGGAGCGAGGGGGGCATCTCGCCCACCTCGTCCATGAAGAAGGTCCCGCCGCGCGCCGCCGCGAACAGCCCCTGCTTGTCGCGCACCGCGCCGGTGAAGCTGCCCTTCACGTGCCCGAACAGCTCGCTCTCCAGCAGATTCTCGGGGAGCGCGCCGCAGTTGATCGAGAGGAAGGGGCCGTCGGCGCGGTTCGAGAGGTTGTGGATGAACCGGGCCAGGACCTCCTTGCCGGTGCCGCTCTCGCCCTGGATCAGCACCGTGGAGTCGTTGGGGGCCACCACCTCGGCGAGCTTGAGCACCTCCACGAACCGGCGCGACTTGCCGATCGGCCGCGATACCGTCGCCGTGCGGTCCTTGCGGCGGATGTCCTGCTTGAGCTGCCGGTTCTCCACCCGGATCTGGCGGTACTCGCAGGCCCGGCGGAGGATCGCCAGCAGCTCGTCGTTCGAGAACGGCTTCTGGACGTAGTAGAACGCCCCCTGATTGACCGCCGCGATCGCGGTCTGGAGCGAGGCCTGCGCCGTCATCAGGATCACCGGCGTCACGGGATCCTGCTCCTTGGCGGCCTGGAGAATGTCGAGGCCGGTGACCTGCGGCATGCGCACGTCGGTCAGCACGATGTCGTGCGTGCCGGCGCGGATCTGCTCCAGACCGGCCTTCCCGCCCTGGGCGGTGGCCACCTCGAACCCCTCCTTGCGGAGGAGGATCCGCAGCGTGTCGAGGATCCCCGACTCGTCGTCGACGATCAGGATCGAGGCCTGTTGGGTCATGCGCCGTCCTCCGTGGGCCAGCGGGCGTGCAGCAGAATGGTAAACGTGGTGCCCTTGCCCGGGGCAGAGTCCAGCAGCACGAGGCCGCGGTGGGCCAGGACGGCGCGCTGCACGATCGCGAGCCCGAGCCCGCTCCCGCCGGGCCGTCCCGAGACGAACGGTGTAAACAGCCGCCCCTGGAGATCGGGATCGATGCCGGGACCGTCGTCCACGACGCGGAGCCGTACCGGGTGCTCGAAGTCGACGCCCCGGGGCAGCTCCCGCGGCGCGGGACGGTCGGTGACCGCTTCGATGCGGCCCGCGCCGGGCATCGCCTGCGCCGCGTTGAGCAGGAGGTTCGCCACGATGCGATGGAGCAGGTCCTCGTCCGCTTCCACCTCGATCGGCTCGCCCGTCACCACGATCTCCACCCCCGGCCCGGTGTCGGGATGCTCGCGCACCAGCTCGGCGGCACCGCGCACCACCGCGGTGAGATCGACCGCGGTGAAATGCCCGGCCCGCACCCGGGCGAAGTCCAGGAACTCCCCGAGCAGGCGCGACAGCCGGTCGCTCTCGCGCACGATGAGGTCGGCCAGCACCTTGTCGTCGGGATCGTCGCGTGCGCTCACCGCGAGCTGCTCGACCGAGCTGCGGATCGAGGCCAGCGGATTCCGGATCTCGTGGGCGAGCGAGGCCGAGAGCGCCGCCACCGCCTCGAGCCGCTCGGCCCGGAGGTGCAGCAGCTGGAGCTGCTGCAGGTCCGAGATGTCGGTGAAGATCGCCGTCACGCTGGGCATCACGTCCGACGGTCGCGAGAACGTGGCGGTCGAGAGCCCGATCGGCACCGTACGCCCGTCGTGCCGGCGGGCGATCCCCTCGGCCCGGTTGACCCGGTGCCGCCGGCGGATGCCGGCCTCCACCGCCTGGTGGAGCGCCGGCGACCGCTCCGCCAGCACCTCGAGGATCGGCTGACCGACGTGCTCCGCCGAGCTCAGCCCCAGGAGATGCTCGGCCGCGAGATTGAGAAAGGCGAGCCGGCCCTGCCCGTCCACCGTGAGCACGCCCGAGCGGATGTTCCGCAGGATCTCGTCCGCCTCGAGCCGCACGCGGTGCAGCTCGCTGGCGAGCTCGCTCCGCTCCTCCGAGGCCGCGCGGAGCCGGTGGCCGAGGTAGGCGACCACGTTGAACACCGCGATGAAGACCGCGATCTGGCTCCAGACCACCGAGCCCGGCGGCCGGGGCTGGATCAGGAACACGTCGCCCAGGTAGATGCCCGTGCCGATCACGGCCACCACGATGCTCCAGCCGAGCGGAAGGAGCAGCGCATAGAGCGCGATGGCGATGACGTATAGGGCGGCCCACCCGCTCTGGTGCGCCTGGGCGAAGTGGATGAGCGTGGTGACGAGCAGGAGATCCATCGCCGCCTGACTCGCGAGGAATCCCGAGCCCATCGGGCTCTTCCGCACGTTGGTGAGGAAGACCCCGTAGGCGGTCGCCGCGAACGCGAGCAGCACTACCAGTGTCGCCGTGAAGGCCGCGTCCGGCTCGGCCTCGCGCCATAGCGCCGCCCGCACCAGTACTATCCCCGCGAGCAGCGCCCGGCCGACGAACAGCCAGCGCATCAGGACGCGGCGGTCCGGAAGCGCGAAGGGGCGGCTGCCGCCGGACACCGGGTGCCGGGGAGCGTCCGCGGGCGCGGGCGAAGGCGATGAAGATGCTGGCACGGAGACGAAGTGGAACTTAAACTCCCATATCCTGGCTCCCTAGCTCCTTAGCTCCCTGCGTGCGACTCGACCGCTGGCTCTGGACCACGCGGCTCTTCAAGACCCGCGCGCTGGCCGCGCAGGCGGTGACGGGCGGTCGCGTCCTTCTGAACGGGCAGAAGACGAAGCCCGCCAAGGTCGTTCGACCGGGCGACGCGGTTCGGGTCCGGATCGGACCCTACGAGTATCGGCTCACCGTGATGGCCGTCGCGCTTCGTCGCGGCCCGGCGGAGGAGGCCGCTCGACTGTACGAAGAGGAGCCCGCGGCGCGGGAACGCCGGGTGCGGCTCGCCGAGCAGCATCGTCTGGCCGCGAAGATGAGCGGCACCGGCCGGCAGGAACGGCCCACCAAGCGTGACCGGCGGGAGCTCGAGCGGTTGAAGGGGAAGACGGAACGGTGAACGGGGAACGGTGAACGGGGCGCTCCTGATCGGTTGGGTGTTCGTTCAGGCCGGCTCGGGAGACGAGGCGCTCCGCGAGCGGCTCGACGGTTGACGGTTGAGGGGAGTAGAACGGGCCGCCCAGTGCTTCAAGGGCGGCCCGTTCGGCAGTTCCTGTCATCCGTCAACCGTCAACAGTCAACCGCTTTACTGCCTGTTGTACGCGACCCCCCGGTCCTGCGCCTTCTGGATCGCGATCACCATCGCCGGCACCAGAATCACACCCGGCAGGAAGTTGGCCTTGAGCTCCGCGTAGACGGCGGC
>JBOHSH010000237.1:0-5364 GCA_050733195.1 Gemmatimonadales bacterium | reverse complement strand
ATCTCCAACGGCAGCTTCGCGCGCGGTACGGCCTGTGACATCCCGGAACAACCAGGGGCACCCAAAGGACGGAGCCATGAACCGACGCTATGCCCTTCTGGCCGCCGCGCTCGCCGCCGTGCCGCCCACGGCCCGCGGGCAGGAGACCGTCGTCATCCGGAACGTCACGGTGATTCCGATGACCGGGGCTCAACCCGTGGCCGGCCAGTCGGTGCTCCTGCGCGACGGGCGGATCGTCGAGCTCGGTCCCGCGGCGGCGGTGCGCGAGCCCGCCCGGGCTACCGTCGTGAACGGCACCGGCAAGTACCTCATACCCGGTCTGTTCGACCTGCACGCGCACGCGTCGAAGATGCGGGCTTCGGCGTTCGGGCTCTACGTGGTCCACGGCGTGACGACCATCCGCGACCAGGGAAGCGAGCATGGGGAGGCGCTGCGCTGGCGCCGGGAGATCCGCGCGGGGACGCGCGTGGGGCCGCGCATGCTGATCGCGGGGCCGTATCTCGAATCGCTCCGAAACATCGAACGGATGCGACGGGATCCGCCCGAATCGCGGGTCGAGCCGTTCGAGCGCGCCCGGATCCCCATCGGATCGCCGGCGGACGCGCGGCGGGTCATCGATTCGCTGGCCGCGCTGGAGCTCGACCATTTCAAGGTCCGCACGGTGCAGGACCCGGCGACCTACCTCGCGCTCGGGCGGGCGGCCGGCGCGCACGGCAAGCGGCTGGTCGGACACTTCGTAGCCGCCTCGACCGAGGCATTCCTCGAGACTGGGCAGGACGGCGTGGAACACGGCTTCCCCGTCGCGCTCGACTCGCTGCCGCGCGAGCGCCGGATGGCGTTCTGGCGCGAGCTCGCGGCGCGGGACGTCGGCGTCGTGCCCACTCTCGTGGTCGCCGCCGAGGCGGTGTTCCGCCCGCGCTCCTACTATCAGGCGCTCGTCACCGACAGCACCGCCCGGGTGCATCCCCTCCGGCCGTACCTCTCCGCCTTCATGATCCTGGACTGGAAAGAGCAGGTCGAGGAGGTGACGCCGGACCGGCGGACCTACTTCGACCGCGCCTGGCCGATCGCGATCAAGCACACCCGCGAGATGCGCGAGGCCGGGGTCCGGCTCATGGCCGGGTCGGACGTGGCGGTGCTGAACATCTTCCCGGGCCTGTCCCTGCACGACGAGCTCAAGCTGTTCGTGGACTCGCTCGGCATGAGCCCCCTGGAGGCGCTCCTGACCGCCACGCGGAAGCCCGCCGAGTGGCTGGGTCTGGCCGATTCGGTGGGAACGATCGAGCCGGGGAAGGTGGCGGACCTCGTGCTGCTCGACGCGGACCCGCTGCAGGACATCGCCAACACCCGGCGCATCGCCTCCGTGGTGCTGCGCGGACGACTGTTCCAGCGCCGGGACCTGGACCGTGTGCTCGCCGACGTCAGGGCGGCGCCGGACCGCCGCGCGAACGACTGGTTGAGGTAACAACCCTCGGACCCGTCCGGTTGGCTTCGCCGGCATCACGGGGGCCGCAGAGCCACCTCCGGCAGGGCTTGGCCGGCACTCAGTCCTCGAGCGGCGGCAAGTGGGGCAGCACCTTTTCGATCGTGATCGGGAAGTCGCGTACCCGCACGCCGGTGGCGTTGAACACCGCATTGGCCACCGCCGCGTTCGCCCCGCAGTTCCCGAGCTCCCCCGCGCCCTTGGCGCCGAGCACGTTGGCCTTGTCGTCGAACCCGTCGAGCAGCACCGCGTCGATTTCGGGGATGTCGGCGTGCACCGGCACCAGGTAGCCCGCGAAGTCGTGATTGACGAACATCCCGCTGCGGGGGTCCGCGATCGCCTCCTCCAGCAAGGCCGAGGCGACGCCGAACGTCATCCCGCCGATCAGCTGGGACCGCGCGGTCTTGGCGTTGAAGACCCGGCCGATCGAGAATACCCCCAGCATGCGCCGAAGCCGGATCTCCGCTGTGTCCGCATCCACCCCGACCTCGGCGAAGTGGGCGCCGTAGGCGTGGATCGAGTAGTTCTTGTAATTGGGTTCGCGCCACATCCCGATGATGGCGCCTTCCGCTTCCAGGCCTTCGGCCGGGACCGGACCCGAACCCAGCTTCTCGCGGAGCGCCAGGCAGGCGTTGTAGACCGCGGTGCAGGTATTCGTGGCGCCCCACGAGCCGCCGGCACCAGCCCCGGGCGGGAAGTTCGAGTCGCCCAGCTCGACCCGCACCCGCTCGAGCGCAACGCCGAGGGTCTCGGCCGCGACTTGAGCGACGACCGTGTACGTGCCGGTGCCGATGTCGGTCATGTCCGAACGAACCACAACCATACCATCCGGCCCCAGGCGCACCATCGCTTTGCTCGGCGCCTGGAACTGCATCCGGGCCGCGGCGGCCATGCCGTAGCCCACCAGCCGTCGGCCGTCCCTGCGGCTCCCCGGCCGGCTCGGCCGACGCTCCCAGCCGAATCGACGCGCCCCTTCGCGCATGCATTCGACCAGCCGGCGCTCGCTGAACGGAATGCCCTCCTCGGGATGGACCTCCGGCTCGTTCAGGATCCGCAGCTCGATCGGATCCATTCCCAGCGCCACGGCCAGCTCGTCCATCGCCGACTCCACCGCCAGAAGGCCCGGCGCCTCCCCCGGGGCACGGACGTCCTCGCCCCGCGGCATGTCCAGCTCCGTGAGCCGGTGGCGGGTGAGCCGGTTGGCGCCGGCATAGAGACCGCGCACCGACGTGGCCGTCTGCTCGGCGTACTCGGACAGGACGCTGGTGTGCATCGTGACGTCGTGGCCGATCGCCACGAGCTTCCCCTGCCGCGTGGCGCCCAGGCGCATCCGCTGGATCGTGATCGGCCGGACGCCGAGCAGGTGGAAGATCTGCTGCCGGGTCATCACCACCTTGACCGGCTGCTTCAGTTCCCGCGCGGCCAGCGCCGCCAGAATCGTCTCGCTGTGGATACCGAGCTTCGAGCCGAAGCCCCCGCCCACGAACGGAGTCACGATCCGGATCCGCTCCTCGGCGATCCCGAGTGTGCTCGCGATTGAGGTCCGCGCCTCCGCCACGATCTGGGCGCTGACGTAAACAGTCAGATCCTCGCCCGCCGGCACCACCATACAGGAGTGGGGCTCCATCGGCTGGGACGATTGATACGGCGTCGTGTAGTGCTGGTCGATCCTGACTTCGGCGCCGGCGAACCCCGCATCGAAATCACCGATGGCGACGTCGGTGGGAAGCCCGGCGTTCACCGCCGTCGGGGCGTAGGCCCGGTCCAGGGCGGCGGCGAAATCGAATCGTCCGGGCTCGGCGGCGTAGGTCACGGTCACCAGGTTCGCCGCCGCGCGCGCCTGCTCGTACGTCTCGGCCACGATGAGCGCGATCGGCTCGCCGTAGTGATGCACCTCGGGCCCGTTCAGAGTCGGGAAGGCCCGTGAATAGGCCGACAAGACCGACGGGTCGGCCTTGCCCTGGGCCGGCGCGTTGCGGTGCGTCATCACCATGCGCACACCAGACGCCCGCTCGGCCCGGACGGTGTCCATGGCCGAGATGCGTCCCTTGCCGATCGTGGCCCCGACGATGAAGCCGTAGAGCGGCTGACCCGCGTCCCAGTACTCGGCGGCATAGGTCGCCCGGCCGCTCACCTTCAGGGGACCGTCCACCCGGCTCACCGGTCGTCCAATGGTCGCGGTCATGATGCCGGCCCCCCTTCCAGTGCATTGGCCAGGGTCCGGCAGAGCGTCCGCTTCGCCAGCTCGATCTTGAAGTCGTTGTGGCCGCGTCCGACCGCACCCGTCAGGGCCGCCTCGGCCGCGGCGCGGTAGGTGGCCATGCCGGCCGGCCGGCCCACCAGCACGGCCTCGGCCTCCCGAGAGCGCCAGGGTTTGGGTGCGACACCGCCGAACGCCACTCGGGCGGCGGAGATCGTGCCGCGCTCGGCCGCAACGATGAGCGCGACCGCCACCAGGGCGAACTCGTACGAGGCTCGGTCGCGGACTTTCCGGTAGATCTGACGGCCGGGCGGAGCTGGGGGCAGCACCACACCCGTGATCAGTTCGCCCGCCTGGAGATCGGTCTCCACCCAGGGCGTGTCGCCCGGTAGGCGATGGAAGTCGCCGATCGGGACGACCCGGGTCCTGTCGTCAGGGCCGAACAGCTCGATACTGGCTTCCAGAGCCGCCAGTGCGACGGCCATGTCCGAGGGGTGGGTGGCGATGCAGGCGTCGCTCGCGCCGAGGATCGCGTGGATCCGGTTGATCCCGCCGATCGCGGCGCAGCCGGACCCGGGGTCGCGCTTGTTGCAGTCGGATGGGGTGTCGTAGAAGTAAGGACAGCGGGTCCGCTGAAGCAGATTGCCGCCGACGGACGCCTTGTTGCGGAGCTGGCCCGATGCGCCGGCGAGGAGCGCCTCGGAGAGCACAGGGTAACGCGAGCGAACTCGCGGATCTGCAGCGGTGTCGGCGTTCGACGCCTGGGCGCCGATCCGGAGCCCGCCGTCGGCGAGGTCTTCGATTGCCCGGAGGGGGAGGCGGCTGATGTCGACGAGGTGAGTGGGCCGCTCGATCTCGAGCTTCATCAGATCGAGCAGGTTGGTACCGCCGCTGATGAACTTGACGCCGGGCGCGCCGACCGTGGCGGCGACGGCTTCGCGGGTACTCGCCGCCCGTTCGTAGGTGAAGGGCTTCACGGGCGGACTCCCTTCGCGACGTGCCGGATGGCGGCGACGATGTTCGGATAGGCGCCGCAGCGGCAGATGTTGCCGCTCATCCGTTCGCGGATCTCCGCGTCGGTCAACTCGATCATGGCGGACGCCACGTCGGCGGTGGCGTGGCTGGGGAATCCGAGTCTGGCTTCCTCCAGCATCCCAACGGCCGAGCAGATCTGGCCGGAGGTGCAGTAGCCGCACTGGAAGCCGTCGTGCTCGATGAAGGCGGCCTGCATCCGGTTGAGCGCACCCGGCGCGCCCAGGCCTTCGATGGTGGTGATCTCGTCGGGCTCGTGCATCACGGCGAGGGTGAGGCACGAGTAGATCCGGCGGCCGTTGACGAGCACGGTACAGGCGCCGCATTGCCCGTGGTCGCAGCCCTTCTTGGCCCCCGTCAGGTGGAGGTGCTCGCGCAGGGCGTCGAGCAGGGTGGTTCTGAGGTCGAGGTCCAGCTCCCGTTCGGCGCCGTTCACCCGGAGGTGGACGGGGACGGTCGCCCGCCGGCCGGGTGAGCCGCCGGGCTTTGTGGAGGAGATTGAGGTCATGATTCCTCCGAGCATCGGACTGCAGGACGGGGGGTCCCCAAGCCTACCACTCCCTCTCCCGATGCGAAAGTTGGCGGAGTCGAGCCCGGGGGGTAGCGCCATCATGCCTCGCCGCGGTCGTCACGATCGCCATTGGCCTTC
>JBOHSH010000236.1:0-4384 GCA_050733195.1 Gemmatimonadales bacterium | reverse complement strand
GACCGTGATCGGCGTGGTCCAGCCGGCGCCGTACTTCCCGAACCGGATGGACGCGCTGATGAACATGGTCATCAGCGAGCACCACACGAGCGCGATGATGGTGCACGGCCGCACCCACCGTATGACGGAGATGATCGCGCGGCTCGCGCCCGGCGCGAGGGTCGAGCGGGCCCGGGCGGAGGTCGCGGAGATCCGCCGGAAAGTGCAGGCCGACCATCCGGACGCCTACGATGCCGCCTCGAACTACACCGTCACCATCACGCCCTTCCGCGAGGTGCTGGGCGAGCGGGCCCGGCTGACGCTCTGGCTCCTGATGGGCGCCGCGGCGTTCGTGCTCGTTATCGCCTGCGCCAACGTCGCCAACCTCACCCTGATGCGGGGGGTTCGCCGCGAGCAGGAGCTCGTGATCCGCGCCGCGCTCGGCGCCGGCGCGGGCCGGCTCCGGAAGCTCCTCCTGGTGGAGAACCTCCTGCTGGCGCTCCTGGGTGGTGCGCTCGGGCTCGTGGTCGCGTTCGGCGGCGTCGGAATGCTCACCTCGCTCGCCGAGCGGTACTCTCCGAGGGCGGGGGAGATCCGGGTCGACGGCGTGGTGCTCGGATTCACCCTCGCGCTCGCGGTGCTGGTGGCGGTGTTGCTCTCGTACGCGCCCAAGTTCGTGAAGGAGCATGCGCTGGGTGCCTGGCTCTCCGGGGCGGGGAAGTCCTCCGCCGGACGGCGCCGCCAGCGGCTGCAGCGCGCGCTCGTGGTGGCGCAGGTCGCCGTCTCCGTCGTGCTGCTCACGGGCGCGGGTCTCCTCACCCGCACCATGCTCCGGCTCTCGGAGGTGGAGACCGGGCTCGAGCCGGGAGAGGTCCTCACCATGGAGGTCTCGCTCGACGGGAGCGGCCGGACCTCGGCCGACCAGGTGCAGCTCTACGAGCAGATGCGGAGCCAGCTCGCCGCGCTGCCGGGCGTGCAGGAGGTCGGCGTGGGCTCCGTCATGCCGCTGCGCAACGCCGGGTTCCAGCTCGAGGTGAAGGCCGAAGGGCGCGCGCTGGGCCCGAACGAGCCGATGCCCCGCGCCGACTTCCGCACCGCGGACCCCGGCTATTTCCGCGCCGCCGGCATCCCGGTTCTCCGGGGCCGGGAGTTCGCCGCGACCGACCGGCGTGGCGCCGAGCGGGTCGTGATCCTCAACCGGACTCTGGCGGATCGGCTGTTTCCCAATCTGGATCCGATCGGACGGCGCGTCGCCTGGACCGGCGACGTTCTCCGGTTCATCCCGGTGAGCGGCGAGTGGCGGACGGTCGTGGGCGTGGTCGCCGATACCAAGGACGACGGCCTCGACGGCGGATCGCGCCCGGTGCTGTTCCAGCCGTTCGCGCAGGAGGAGGTCTTCGCGGGCGGGATCGTCATGCGGGCCCGGAGCGATGCCGCGACGATGGCTCCCGCGGCGACGCGCCTGCTCCGGAGCCTCGCACCGAACCAGCCGATCGAGAACGTGCTCACGGTGAGCCAGATCAAGGATGAGAGCGTGGCGCCGCGCCGGCTCAACGCCGTGCTGGTCACCTCGTTCGGCGCGCTGGCCGTGATCATCGCCGCGGTGGGGATCGCCGGCGTGCTGGCGTTCTCCGTGAGCGCGCGCACCAACGAGATCGGCATTCGCATGAGCCTGGGCGCCGACCGCGGCCGCGTGCAGCGCATGATCCTCAGGGAAGGCGGCGTGCTGCTCGGCGGCGGCCTGCTGCTGGGCGTCGTAGGCGCGCTCCTCGCGACCCGGCTCGTGCAGGGCCTGCTCTACGGTGTAGCGCCGCACGACCCCGTGACCCTCGTCGCCGTCGGGGTCGTCATGGCGGGCATCGGGCTGCTCGCCTGCTGGATCCCGGCGCTCCGGGCGGCGCGCATCGATCCGGGTGTCGCGATCCGGGTCCAGTAGATGTTGTTCCGCGCCGCCGCGCGCCGCGTTCGCGCTCCGGCCGAAACGCGACGGCGGATTCTGGAGGCCGCCTTCGAGGAGATCTACCGGCATGGCTTCCAGGCGGCGAGCATCGACGCGATCCTCGAGGGCGCAGGCGTCACCAAGGGCGCCCTCTATCACCACTTCGCGGACAAGGCGGCGCTCGGCTACGCGGTGGTGGACGAGCTGATCCGGCAGCCCGTACTGGACGCCTACGCGGGCCGGCTCGAGGCGGAGCCGGGAGATTCCCTCACCGCCCTGCAGGCCGTACTGCGGCGGCGCGCGGAGGACTTCCGGGCTATCGGCGTGACGCACGGCTGTCCGCTCAACAACCTCGCCCAGGAGATGTCTCCCCTCGACGAGGGGTTCCGGCGGCGCGTCGCCTCGGCGCTGGAAGCATGGACCGACGCCTTTGCCCGTGCGCTCGAGCGTGGTCAGGCGTCGGGGGCCGTGCGCCGGGACGTCGACGCCCGCCGCATCGCCGCCTTTCTGGTCGCGTCCATCGAGGGCGCCTTCGGCATGGCCAAGAACGCGAAGAGCGTCGCCTCGCTCCGCTCCCACCTCGAGGTCCTCGCCGATTTCCTCGAGGCGCTGCGCCCCCCAACGCAAGGTGCGGCCCCGACGAAACACCGTAGATTAGAACCCCGAACTCAGAACTCAGAACTCAGAACTCAGAACTCAGAACTCAGAACTCAGAACCCAGACTCCCCATGCGCCTTCAGGTCTTTCTCCTCGCCGCGGTCTCTGCATGCTCCGCCTCGCAGGCGGCCGACCCCGAGGTCGCGCGATGGGAGCGTCAGGCCCGCAACGTTCGGATCGTCCGCGACGACTGGGGGATTCCCCACGTTTACGGACGCACCGACGCCGACGCCGTCTTCGGGTTGATCTATTCGCAGGCCGAGGACGACTTCAACCGGGTGGAGACGAACTACCTGAATGCGATGGGTCGGCTGGCCGAAGCGGAGGGGGAGTCGGCGATCTGGCGGGACCTTCGGATGAAGCTCTTCATCCATCCGGACAGCATGACGGCGAAGTACGAGGCGAGCCCGGACTGGCTCAAGGCGCTGATGAACGCCTGGGCGGACGGGCTCAACTTCTACCTCCGCGAGCATCCCGCGGTGAAGCCCCGGGTCATCACCCGCTTCGAGCCGTGGATGGCCCTGACGTTCAGCGAGGGCAGCATCGGCGGCGACATCGAGCGGGTGTCGCTTCCCTCGCTCCGGGCGTTTTACGGCCAGGGTTCCGAGCCCCAGCCTCCGGTCGGATCGGGGGACGCTGCGCCGCCCGAGCCGTCGGGATCCAACGGCATCGCGATCGCGCCCGCGAATACCGTCGCCGGGCGCGCCCTCCTCCTCATCAACCCCCACACCTCGTTCTTCTTCCGGGCCGAAGCGCAGGTGACGAGCGAGGAGGGTCTCAACGCCTACGGGGCCATCACCTGGGGACAGTTCTTCGTCTACCAGGGCTTCAACGAGCGCACCGGCTGGATGCACACCTCGAGCAGCGTCGACAACGTCGACGAGTACATCGAGGCCGTCGTGAATCGGGACGGGCGCTGGTACTACCGGCACGGGGCCGAGCTCAAGCCGGTCGCCCCGACCCGCGTCGTGGTGCCGTTCCGGACGGATACCGGCATGGCGCGCCGGGAGTTCACCGTGTACCGAACGCACCACGGTCCGGTGGTCCGGGCGGTTGAGGGGAAATGGGTGAGCGTCCGGCTCATGGAGGAACCGGTCAAGGCGCTCACCCAATCGTACTCGCGAACAAAGGCCCGGAATCTTCGGGAGTTCCGCCAGACGATGGAGCTGCACACCAACTCCTCCAACAACACCCTCTTCGCCGACGCCGAAGGCAACATCGCCTACTTCCACGCCAACTTCGTGCCGAAGCGGGATACGGCGTTCGACTGGAGCCGGCCGGTCGACGGAAGCAATCCGGCGACCGACTGGCGCGGCGTGCACGGGGTCGACGAATCGCCGAACGTGATCAATCCGCCCAACGGGTGGGTCTACAACACGAACAACTGGCCCTACAGCGCGGCGGGTCCGCACAGCCCGAAGCGCGCGGACTATCCGCGGTACATGGATGCCGGAAGCGAGAACGCCCGCGGCCTTCACGCCATCCGCGTGCTCGAGAACCGCAAGGACTGGAGCGTCGACCGACTGGTCGACGGCGCGTACGACAGCTACCTGACCGCCTTCGAGGGGCTCCTCCCGCCGCTGCTTCAGTCCTGGCGGCGCACGGCGGCGTCGAGCCCGCTCCGGCGGCGGGTGGCCGAGCAGATGCGGCTGCTCGAAGCGTGGGATTACCGGTGGTCGGCAGCCTCCATCCCCACTTCGCTCGCGGTGTACTGGGGCGACGAGATCCAGCGCCGGGTCGCGCCGGCCGCGAGCCGGGCCCGAATGTCCTCGTACGACTATGCGATGAACCAGGCGACCGACGCCGAGC
>JBOHSH010000235.1:0-13374 GCA_050733195.1 Gemmatimonadales bacterium | reverse complement strand
CCGCTCAGCCATCGTGCCGTGCGCCGCGCCGCGGCGCGCGTGCTTCGCCGGGAGCGGCGGCGGGCCGCGCTCTCCATCACGTTCGTCGGGCCCGCCCGGATGCGCGCGCTGAGCGCCCGCTGGAAGGGCGTTCGGCGACCCACCGATGTCCTCACCTTCTCCCTGCCGGGACCCGGCGGCACGCTCGCCGGGGACATCTACATCTGCCCTGCAGTGGCGGCGCGCGAGGCGCGGACTCGCGGCATCCCCGTGCGGGAGGAGCTCCTCCGGCTCGTGGTGCACGGGACCCTGCACGCCCTGGGCTGGGAGCACCCCGAAGGTGCCGCACGCACCGCATCGCCGATGTGGCGCCGGCAGGAACGTCTGCTGGAGGCGGTGCGCTGATGCGCGGGCTCTGGACGGCGCTCGTGCTCTGGGTGGCGCCCCTTCTCGCCGGTCTGTTCACGCTCTGGGCCGGCCTGATGGCGATCGCGGCGCAGGACGACGAAGGCGTGCCCCGGCTCCTCACGCCGTCGCGTGGCCGAAACCGGGGTCCGCTGCCCCCCGCGCGTGCGGTGCACGTCACCCAGCTCGCGCTGCTCGCGGCCGGAGCGGCCCTCGCCGGGACCGCGATGGCCTGGTGGGCGTGGCCCGTGCCGGGTGCCGCGGGGCGACTGGCCGTCGGCGTCCTGCTCGTCTGGATCATCGGGGACCTAGCCCCGCGACTCTGGGCGGCGAACGAGCCGGGCATCGTCCGCTTCGACGGATGGTTCGTGCAGCACACCCTGGCCCTCTTCCGGCCCCTGCTCACGGTCGTGGCGTGGGCCGACCGCGGCGGCCGGCCGGTGCGCCTGCCCGCGAGCGTTCCCCCTCCCGACGAGCGGGAAATGCTCACCGGGATCCTGAGCCTCGCGGAGATGACGGTCGCCGAGGTCATGACCCCGCGGCTCGACATCGTCGCCGTCGACTTCTCCGCTCCGGAGGAACCGGTGGTGGAGACCTTCAAGCGTTCGGAGCGCTCGCGGCTTCTCGTCACCGACGGGGATCCCGACTCGGTGACGGGAGTGCTGTACGCGAAGGATCTGCTCGCCGGCGTTCCCGGCGGCGCGCCGCGCCACTGGCATCAGCTCATCCGGAGTGTCGAGTTCGTTCCCGAAGGGAAGACGCTCGAGCGGCAGCTGCGGGACTTTCAGCGCGGCGGCAGCCATCTCGCGGTCGTGGTCGACGAGTTCGGCGGCACCTCGGGACTGGTCACGCTGGAAGACGTCCTCGAGCAGATCGTGGGCGAGATCCGGGACGAGTACGACACCGACGAGGCCGCTCCTGTGGTGCGCACGCCGGACGGCGGCTGGGTCGTCCAGGGCAACGCGCCGCTGGCGGACCTCGAGGCCGAAGTGGGGCATCCCTTCGGGCGGGAGAACGTGAGCACCGTCGGGGGGCTCGTGCTGGCCTGCTTCGGCCGGGTGCCGCGAACCGGCGAGAGCATCGAGATCGACGGCTTCCGGCTCACCGCCGATCAGGTGATCCGGCGGCGCGTGCGCCGGGTCTCCGTCACCCGGGTCCGCCGGCTCTCGAGCGTCGAGGCACGCCAGGAGTCGCTGACGTGATCTGGATCGCCGCCGGGCTCGGCTTCCTCTTCACCCTGTTCGGGGCTTCGGCGGCAGCCGCCCTCATCACGTCGAGCCGGAGTCTCCTGGCCGATTCGGTGGCTCGCCGGTTGCGCGGGGCGACGGAATCGCTCGCCTGGCTGGGCCCGCTGGAGCGCGATCTCACGGCGGCCTCGGCCACCACGACCCTCGGCATCGCGCTGCTCGGGGCCGTCTTCCCGGCGATGATCGCGGGCGCGAGCCTGGCCGAGTTCGCCGTGCTGCTCGTCCTGGGGGCGCTGCCGGTGATCCTGTTCAGCGCCTATCTGCTGCCCCGCTGGCTCACCCGGGCTCGGGCCGCCCGGGTCGCCGAGCGGCTGCGGCCGCTCCTCGGACCGTGGTCGAAGCTGCTCGCGGCGATTCTGCCCGCGCGCACGAAAGGGCCGGAGTTCGAGATCACCGCGCTCTGGGCGACCCCGGCCGAGAGCCGGCTGGCCCGGGAGGACGAGCTGGCTCGCGTGGGCGGCGTGCTCACCTTTGCGGAGCGTCCGGTCCGCGAGGTGATGACCCCTCGCACCGATCTCGTCTCGATTCCCGAGGAAGCCTCGGTCGACGAAGTGCGGCAGGCCTTCGTGCACAGCGGATACACCCGCATCCCGGTCTACCGGGGCACCCTCGATGAAGTCGTCGGCATGGTGCACGCCTTCGACCTCTTCCGGCTCGGTCCCGGTGATCCGCTTCCCATCCGGCCCGTCGCGGTGGCGCCGGCCAGCCGGGCCAGCGGCGACGTGCTGCTCGACATGCAGCGCGAGCGGCGGCATCTGGCCGTGGTCCTGGACGAGTACGGCGGGACGCTCGGCATCGTCACCCTCGAAGACCTCCTCGAGGCGATGGTCGGCGAGATCGTCGACGAGGATGAGCCCGCCGCTCCCGCCCGGGGCGAAGGGCCCGGACTCTTCGACACGCAGGGGGGCATCGCGGTGGCCGAGATCGAAGAGCGCTATGGGGTCACCCTCCCGCCGGGCCGCTCGAGCACCCTCGCGGGCCGCCTGGCGGAGCTGGCCGGCCGGATTCCCGCGCCGGGCGAGCGCTTCCTCGTGCGCGGACTCGAGCTCGACGTCCTCGCCGCCTCGCCGACCCGGATCGAGCGGGTCCTGGTGCGCCGGGCCTCGCCCGGCCTGACCGCGCTCGACCGGAGCGCGCCGTGATACGCCAGCCGATGTCGCCGAAGGCGATGATCGCGCTGCTGCGCGACGGCCAGGTCAGTGAATTCCTGGCCCGCGCCCGCTCCCTCGAGCCGGCCGACCTGGCGGACGTGCTGGCGCAGGCGGACGAGGACGAGCGCCTCGAGATCGTGAAGCTCCTGCCGCCCGAGCTCACCGGCGAGGCGCTCATCGAGATGCCGCTCGAGGAGCACGCCGAGATCACGCTCGCGGCCCTCCCGCCCGAGCAGGCCGCCGACATCGTCGAGGAGATGCGGGACGCCGACGCGGCGGACATCCTCGGCGAGCTCGAGCCCGAGCAGCAGCGCCGCATTCTCTCCGCCGTCGACGCCGAGGAGCGGCGCGATGTCGAGCGGCTCCTCCGCTACGACGAGGAGACGGCCGGCGGACTCATGACCGGCCAGATCGTGACGGTCGACCAGGACCAGACCGTCACCGAGGCGCTCGAGAGCATCCGGCGGCAGGCCGAGGCGATCGACGACTTCGCCGAGGCGTATGCCATCGACGGCGACCGGCGGCTCGCCGGCGTGCTGAGCTTCAAGCGTCTGGTGCTGAGCCCTCCCGACCGGCGGGTGCGGGAGCTCATGGAGGAGCCCGACATCACCGTCGGGCCGGAGATGGACCAGGAGGAAGTCGCTCGCCTGATGGCCCGCTACAACGTGCCGAGCATCCCGGTGGTGGACCGCGACGGGCTGCTGCTCGGGCGCATCACCTTCGACGACGTCACCGACGTGGTCGAGGCCGAAGCCACCGAGGACCTCCTTCGCTTCAGCGGCGTCTCCGCCGACGAGGAGCTGGGCGGGGGTTGGCGGAGCGCCGTGCGGAGCCGGCTGCCCTGGCTGTACGTCAATCTGATCACCGCGTCGGTGGCGGGCACCGTCGTCGCCCTCTTCCAGAGCAACATCGCCAAATACGTCACCCTGGCCGCCTGGATGCCGGTCATCGCCGGCATCGGCGGGAACACCGGGACGCAGGCGCTCGCGGTGACGATCCGGCGGCTGGCCCTCGGGCACATTTCGCCGAACGATTTCCTGTCGGTGATCCGGAAGGAATCGCTGGTCGGCGTCATCAACGGCGCCGCGGTCGGCGGCGTCGCCACGCTCGTGGCGCTCCTCAGTCACCAGAACCCTCGCTTCGGCGTTCTGGTCTTCTGCGCGATGGTCGGCAACCTCTTCGTCGCGGGGACGGCCGGCGCGTTCATTCCGCTCACCCTCCGGCGGTTCAACATCGACCCGGCGATCGCGAGCTCCATCTTCGTCACCGCCTTCACCGACATCTCCGGATTCCTCCTTCTGCTCGGCCTGGCGGGCTGGGTGCTGTTGTGACCGGTAACCCGTGACCGGTCACCGGTAACCGGTCACTGGTAACCGGTTAAGTTTCCCTCGTGGACCGCGCCAGCCTCCTCCCCGATCTGCTCGCGGGCCGTCCCGCCGCGCTGGCCAGGGCAATGTCGCTGGTGGAGAACACGCGGGCGGGCTATGAGGATCTCCTCGCCGCCATCCATCCGCGGCTGGGCCGGGCGCATCGCATCGGCGTGACGGGTCCGCCGGGGGCCGGGAAGTCCACGCTCACGACCGAGCTGATCAAGGCGTACCGGTCGCGGGGAGAACGCGTCGGCGTCGTCGCCGTCGATCCCACGAGCCCCTTCTCGGGGGGCGCGCTGCTGGGCGACCGGATCCGTATGGAAGCCGTCGCGCTCGACGACGGCGTCTTCATTCGCTCCATGGCGACGCGCGGATCGCTGGGCGGCCTCGCCACCAGTACGCGCGAGGTGTGCGACGTGCTCGACGCGGCCGGCTTCGATCGCATCCTCATCGAGACCGTCGGCGTGGGCCAGTCGGAGCTCGCCGTCTCGGGCATGGCGGACACGACCGTGCTGGTGCTGGTCCCCGAATCGGGTGACGGGATCCAGACCCTCAAGTCGGGCGTGATGGAGATCGCCGACCTGTACGTCGTGAACAAGGCCGACCGCCCGGGCGGCGAGAAGCTGGCACGGGAGATCGAGGTCATGCTCGGCATCCGCCAGGGAAACGCGTTCCGGGGCATCCGGGCCCATCACGGGGTGGACCTCGCCGCGGCCCGGTCCCGGACGGCGGCGAAGCCGGCGCGGGACGCCGGCTCGGAGGACGGCGCCTGGGCGCATCCGGTCCTGCTCGCCGTCGCGGTGAAGGGCGATGGCATCGAGCGCCTCGTCGCCGAGCTGGACCGCCACCGCGCCTGGATGGACGCGCACGGCGAGCTCGCGGACCGGCGCCGGACCCGCCTGGCGGCGCGCACCCGGGAGGTCGTCGACCGGACGATGCAGCGCTGGATCTGGAACGACACGCGGGCCGCGGCGATGGTGAACGAGCGGCTCGACGACGTCGCGGCCGGCCGGCTCAGCCCCTACGAGCTGGCCGGTGAGATCGTGGCGGGTCTCAAGGAGGGAGCCCGGGCATGAAGCGTCACACCGAGGAGCTCGAGAGGCTGCGGGCGGAGGTCGCGGCCTGGCGCGCCGCGTACGGAGCGCTGCCGCTCCGGGACAACGTCGAGTTCACCTCGGTCTCCGGACGGGAGGTCGAGCCGATCTACACGGCGCTCGACCGGAGCCCCGGGAGCGAGGCCGAGCTGGCCGGCATCTCTCCGTACACGCGCGGCATCCATCCGACGATGTACCGCGGCCGGCTCTGGACCATGCGGCAGTTCTCCGGCTTCGGCACCGCGGAAGACACCAACCGGCGCTACAAGTTCCTGCTCGGCCGGGGACAGACCGGCCTGTCGGTGGCGTTCGACTTCCCCACGCTCATGGGGTACGACTCCGACCACCCCAGGTCGGAGGGCGAGGTGGGGAAGTGCGGTGTCGCGATCTCCAGTCTCCAGGACATGGAGGATCTGTTCGACGGCATCCCGCTCGACCGGGTGTCGACCTCGATGACGATCAACGGCCCCGCGGCCATCCTCTTCTGCTTCTATGTGGCCGCGGCGGAGCGGCAGGGAGTCGCCCTCGACCGGATCCAGGGGACGGTGCAGAACGACATCCTCAAGGAGTACATGGCGCAACACGCCTGGATCTATCCGCCGGAGCCGGCGCTCAAGATCATCGTGGACATGTTCGAGTGGGCGAGCGAGCACACGCCCAAGTGGAACACGATCTCGATCTCGGGCTACCACATCCGGGAAGCGGGCGCCACGGCGGTCCAGGAGCTCGCCTTCACGCTGGCCAACGGCTTCTGCTACGTGGAGCACGGCCTGGCGCGGGGCCTCGACGTGGATCGCTTCGCGCCGAGGCTCTCGTTCTTCTGGGACGTCCACAACGACTTCTTCGAGGAGATCGCCAAGATGCGGGCGGCGCGCCGCATCTGGGCGCGCCACCTGCGCGAGCGCTACGGCGCCCGGGACGAGCGCAGCGGGAAGATGCGCTTTCACTGCCAGACGGCCGGGGTGACGCTCACGGCGCAGCAGCCGCTGAACAACATCGTGCGGGTGGCGTACCAGGCGCTCGCCGCGGTGCTGGGAGGCACGCAGTCGCTCCACACCAACGCCTTCGACGAGACGCTCGCGCTCCCGACGGAGGAGTCGGTCCGGATCGCGCTCCGGACCCAGCAGGTCATCGCGGCGGAGACCGGGGTCCCCAACGTGGCCGACCCCCTCGGCGGGTCGTATTACGTGGAGGCGCTGACGGATCAGCTCGAGCGCGAGGCCGAAGCCCTCTTCGCGGAGATCGACGCCCAGGGCGGGGTCGTCGCCGCCATCGAGAGCGGGTGGTTCCAGCGCCAGATCGCCCGGAGCGCGGCCCGCTTCCAGGCAGAGGTGGAGAGCGGGCGCCGGATCGTCGTGGGCGTCAACGAGTTCGTCGAGGACGCCGCCGCCGACGTGGACATCCTCCGCATCGGCGACGATGCCGACCGGACCCAGCGCGAGCGGCTGTCGCGCCTTCGCGCCACCCGCGATTCTGGCCGCGTGAGCGCGACGCTGGACGCCCTGCGGAGCGCGGCGACGGCGGACCAGAACGTGATCGCGGCCATGCTGGACTGCGCCCGGGCCTCCTGCACCCTGCACGAGATCCGCGAGGTGCTCGAGCGGGTGTACGGCGCGTACCGTGAACCGGTCTTCTTCTAGGCGGGGACGCGACATGGCGACACGGCCCGCGAGCGACATCCGGCGCCAGCTGCAGCGCCTGGTGCGGATCCATCCCGGCAAGCACTGGATCGTGAGCTGCTATCTCAAGCTCGAGCCGCGCGACCGCACCCGAGGCAAGTATCTCATCAAGCTCAAGAACCGGGTCCGCGACGTCATCGAAGCGCTCCCGGCCGAAGGGTTGAGCCGCGCGGAAGCGGACCTCGTGATCGACGATCTGCGGCGGATCCAGAGCCTCCTCCAGCGGCCCGACGGCCTGCCGTCCTCCCAGGGCCTCGCCGTGTTCGCCTCCCAACCGCTGGATCTCTTCGAGGTGATACCGCTGCCGCGGGTGCACCGGTCGCGGTTGTCGGTGGGACGGACGCCGCTGGTGCGCGAGCTGGCCGCGCTCGAGGACGAGGTCGGCCGGCTGCTGGCCGCCGTCGTGGACCGGACCGGCGCCTCGATCTACGAGGTCACCGCGTTCGCGACCCGGAAGCTCGAGGAGGTGGCCGCCGCGCCGCGCCGGGGCCGCCGGTTTCACAAGGACCGACGCGACGCGCCGGGGGCGGGCGAGCACGGCTTTCACAACCGGCTGCGCCACGAGCGGGAGCAGCTGCTGGCCTCGGTCGCCGCGCGGCTCTTCGACATCGACCGCCGGGAGCCGGTCCGGGGCATCGTGCTCGCGTCGGCCGGGACGGAAGGGGAATCGCTCAAGATGTTCCTGCATCCCTACGTGGCGAACAAGCTCGTCGGCTCGGTGCGGCTGGGCCGCCGCGGCATCACCAATACGCAGGTGCAGGCCGCGGTGCTCGAAGCCCGCGAGGCGTTCGAGCGGAAGCTCGAGCGGCATCTCGTCGCGGAGATGCTGCTGGGTCAGGGATCCGGCTGGTCGGTGAACGGGATCGGCCCCACGCTCGAGGCGCTCTCCAAGGGTCAGGTCCGCACGTTGCTCGTGCGGGCCGACGCGGCTCTGCCGGGGTTCCAGTGCGCCGCCACCGGCCGCCTCACCGTCAGCGCCAAGGACTGCAAAGGCCTGGGCAATGCCGTGCCGCTGCCCGACGTGATCGACGACGCCATCGAGGAGGCGCTCCGGCAGCGGCTCGATCTCGATGTGGTGTTCGAGCCGGACGCCGCCGAAACGATCAACGGCCTGGCCGCTCTCCTCCGATTCCGATGAGCCGACCCGATACCCGACCGATTCGCGTCCTGGTGGCGAAGCCGGGGCTGGACGGGCACGACCGCGGGGCCAAGGTCGTCGCCGCGGCTCTGCGCGATGCCGGCATGGAAGTCATCTATACCGGTCTCCACCAGACGCCCGAGATGATCGCCACCGCGGCCGTCCAGGAGGACGTCGACGTCGTCGGCCTCTCGATCCTCTCCGGCGCGCACATGACGCTCTTCCCGCGCGTGCGGCAGCTGCTCGACCAGATGGGGCGGCAGGACGTTCTGCTGACGGGCGGCGGGATCATTCCGCAGGAGGACATGGCGTCGCTCGAGCAGGCCGGCGTCGGCAAGCTCTTCGGTCCCGGCACGCCCACCGCCGACCTGATCCAGTACATCACCGCCTGGGCGGACGGGCACCTTGAGCACTAGACGCGCCGCCTCTTCCGGTGGGGGAGAGGGGCGGCCGCGCGACTCGCGGCTCCGGGTCCTCACCGACAAGTACCTGGCGCTCGCGTCCCGCCTGCGGGAGGGGGGCGGGCCGGACCGCGTCGCGAGGATGCACAAGCAGGGCAAGCTCGCGCCGCGAGAGCGGGTCCAGGGACTGCTGGATCCCGGCGCGCCCTGGGTGGAGATCGGCCTCCTCGTGGCGTGGGACGCGTATGACGGGCAGGCTCCCGGGGCGGGAGTCATCACCGGCGTCGGGGTCGTGAGCGGCCGCGAGACCGTGGTCGTCGCCAACGACGCGACGGTGAAGGCGGGGGCCTGGTGGCCGGAGACGATCGGCAAGATCCTCCGCGCCCAGGAGATTGCGATGCGGCAGCGGATTCCGATCGTCTACCTGGTCGACTCCGCCGGCGTGAATCTCCCCTATCAGGGAGGCGTCTTTCCCGGCCAGTACGGGGCCGCGCGGATCTTCTACTACAACTCCATCATGCGGCGGTACCTCCACGTCCCGCAGATCGCCGCGGTGATGGGGAGCTGCGTCGCGGGCGGGGCGTATCTCCCGGCCCTCTCCGACGTGATCTTCATGGTGGACGGCACCAGCTTCATGGGGCTCGGCGGTCCCAACCTCGTGAAGGGCGCCACCGGGCAGAGCGTGGACAGCGAGACGCTCGGCGGGGCGCGGACGCACACCCGGCAGAGCGCCGTCGCCCACTACCTCGCGAAGAACGACGCCGACTGTCTCGCGCGCATCCGCGAGTACGTGTCGAGGCTGCCGGAGCCGGGCGGCGTCGAGCATCGCCTGACGCCCGCGGTGCTTCCCGCTCGCGCTGCGGACGACCTCTACGACCTTCTCCCGCACGACCACCGCCTGTCGTACGACATGCACCAGGTCCTGGCCTGCGTCCTCGACGGAGGATCCCTCGAGGAATTCCAGCCCGAGATCGCGCGCGAGATGATCTGCGGGCACGCGCGGATCGCGGGCCGGCCGCTCGCGGTCATCGCCAACCAGCGCGGCGTGATCAAGGGCAGGCCGGGGGAGCGCCCGCGGTTCGGCGGCATCATCTACACCGAGAGTGCGGAGAAGGTCGCCTACTTCATCGAAACCGCCAGCCGGGAGCGCCTGCCCATCCTCTTCGTGCAGGATGTGTCGGGCTTCATGGTCGGACCGGAGGCGGAGCAGTCAGGGATCATCCGCGCCGGGGCCCGCTTCGTCGAGGCGATGTCCACGGCGGTCGTTCCCCGGATCGTGCTGACCGTGAACCATGCTTCGGGAGCCGGCTATTACGCGATGGCGGGGCAGGGCTTCGATCCCGACTTCATCCTCTCCTGGCCGACGGGCCGGATGGGGGTGATGGAAGGCGAGTCGGCCGTGATGGCCGTGCACGGTCCCGAGCTGGAGCGTGCCAAGGAGGAGGGACGCGACCCTTCGAGAGAAACCCAAGTCTCTGTGGAAAAGATGCGGGCCGATTATGAGCGGGATCTCGATGCCCGGCACGCGGCCGCCCGCGGGCAGGTGGATGCCATCGTGACCGCGGAAGAGACCCGGGATACGCTGGCGTTCCTTCTCCAGGTGACGTCCCACAATCCCGGCCCGCACCTCGGAGCGTTCGTGCTTCCGTACGATCCATCCCGCTGAACCCCCGTGCGATTCGTCGTTGCCCTGATCCTGGTGCTGGGCTGCTCCGGGAGCCCGGCGCCGCGGCCCAATGTCGACCCGAGGACCGAGGGTCCGCCGCCCGAGCTGCCGAGGGAGCCGGCCCCGAAGCCCGAGGTTCTGCCGCCGCCGCCCGACCCGGTCGACACCGTCCCGACGCCCGCGCGACCGACCGAGCCCATCGCGCCCTACGCGCTCGCCTGGTCCCGCGGCTGGATGCCGCTCGCGCCCACGGGCGTACCGGGGTTTCTGGCGGAGCATCCGACGTGGGACGGGCGCGGGGTGATCATCGGGATTCTCGATGGCGGTGTGGACGTCGGGGTCGCCGGCTTCGACTCCACCCCCAGTGGAGCCCGAAAGGTCCTCGACCTCCGCGATTTCTCGAGGGAGGGGAGAGTCCCCCTCGCGCCGATCGAGCCTCGGGGCGACTCCGTTCGCATCGGCGACCGGAGTCTGGCCGGCTTCGCCCGAATCCGGGCGCTCGACACGAACGGGCCCTGGTACGGTGGCCTGCTGAATGAACGGCCTCTCGGGGAGTCGCCGGCCTCCGACATCAACGGAGACGGTCGCGACGACGGCTCGTTCCCGCTCGTCGTCGTTGGCGCGAGCGACGGCTGGGTGGTGTTCGCGGACACGGATGGTGACGGCTCGCTCGCCGACGAGCGGGGCGTCCGCGACTACCTCGGGGGGCGGGAAACCATCGGCTGGCGCACGGCGGGCAGGCGGTCGCCGCTGGCCGTCGCGGTCAATCTCTCGACGACGGCGGGGGTGCCCACGCTGGACCTCTTCTTCGACACCGGCGGTCACGGTACCCACGTCGCCGGCATCGCGGCTGCTCACGGGATCGGCGCCGTGCAGGGCTTCAACGGCGTCGCACCGGGCGCGCACCTCCTCGGCCTCAAGATCGCACGCAACGATTTCGGCGGGATCACGACCACGGGAAGCGTGGTCCGTGCCATGGACTACGCCATCCGCTTCGCCCGGGGGCGGCAGCTGTCGCTGGTGCTCAACATGAGCTACGGCGTGGGAAACGAGCGGGAAGGCACCGCGCGGATCGATGCCCTCATCGACTCGGTCCTTGCGGCGAATCCTGACGTGCTGTTCGTGACCTCCTCGGGCAACGACGGCCCGGGTCTCTCCACCGTCGGGTTTCCGGGAACCGCGCGGCTCGGCCTGACCGTGGGTGCCACGTATCCCGGCGTCTTCATTCCCCCTGGTCCCGGAAGAGGGGCCGCTCGCGATGTCCTGGCGTTCTTCAGCTCGCGAGGAGGCGAGACGGCAAAGCCCGACCTCGTCGCCCCCGGATATGCCTTTTCCACGGTGCCCCGCTGGGATCTCGGTGAGGAGTTCAAGGGGGGAACCAGCATGGCCGCCCCCCACGCGGCCGGGCTCGCGGCGATCCTGCTCTCCGCCGCGCGCCAGGAACACCGGGAGGTTTCGGCCGCCGACCTCAAACGGACGCTGATCGGCTCGGCTCGCTCGCTTGCCGGCGGGGGCCCGCTGGACGAAGGGGCGGGGCAGCCCTCGCTGCCAATGGCGTGGAGGCTCCTTCGCGCGCCGGCTCCGCGCGGCCGGTTCGAGGTCGAGGTCCGGGGTCGTCCCGGCCAGACGGCCGCGCTGCGGTTCCGGGGCAAGTCGGCGGATGATTCCCTCGTGAGCTTTCGCGTCCGTCGTCAGGGAGCGGATGCCCCCGCGATGCTGAAGCTTTCGAGCAGCGTGCCCTGGCTGGCCGCCCCGCCCCGTATCGAGGTCACGAGCGAGTGGGCCACGGTCGCTCTCGTCGAGCGCCTCCCGCGCAGCACGCGCCCCGGGCCGCATACGGCCGTCGTGGAGGCCACGGAGGACGGCATCGAGGGTACCCGATTCCGGCTGATCGTCACCGTTATCGTGCCGGCGTTGCCGGTGGGTGGCGCCGCCAGCGTCACGTCGCGCATCGCGCCGGGCGGCGTCGAGCGACTCTTCTTCACGGCGGACTCCGGACGCCCCTTCCGGATTCAGGTGGAAACCGCATCTCCAGGCGACTCGGTGCTCGCCTTTCTCCACGCCCCGGGTGGAGCTCCGGTCCCCGGATCCGAGGGCATCCCTGCGGGGGCGGCGAGTGCCGCCGGCACGATCGCCGTCGATGGACGCGATGCGCGGGAGGGCATCTACGAGGCCGCCGTCGCCGCTCCTCCCGATGCCTCGGTGACCAGTCGGGTCACGGCCGAGCTGGCGCCGGTGGATCCCGGGCTCGCCGAGCGACGCGGCGACACGATCGTGGCGTCCTTCCGGTCGCGGGGCGATTCGGTCGTGGCCGGGGAGGCGCTGGTGCTGCTCGTCGGAGCGGAGCGGGTGAGTGAGATGGGCGGCACGGGGAGCGCGGACGTCACGTTGCCCTTTCGCCTTCCGGCATGGACGGGGCGAGCGGTTCTCGACCTTACGATGGATGCGGAGCGATGGCCCGACTTCACCGACTTCGGTTTCACGCTGCGAGCCACCGACGGTCGGATCCTGGGGAAGCAGCCGCTCAACTATGCGTTCGGTCGGCTCACGGTGGAGCTCGAGCCCACGGATCGCGACCAGGACGTCGAGGTCGTTCTCGCCCCGGGGTTCGCGGAACCCCGGTTGGAAGTTCCGTGGCGCGCTACGGTCAGCATCCGGCTCTACGCGCGGTCCGCCACGGCGCTGCCGCCGTCCTCCGGTGAAGCCTTTCGTCTCGCCCCCGGCCAGAGCGCCGCAATTCGATTCATCAAGAGCGTTTCGCCGTGGCCGCTTCCGGGCGGCTTCGCGCCGCTCGCTCGGGTAACAGCCCGCGTGGGTGAGACTCCCTGGACCCGTGAGGTCCGACTGGAGCCCTGATCCGGACTTCGGCGCCGCGCCGCGCCCGTTGGGTGGTGGATGGCCCGCAAGCTTCATCAGTCTTCGGGACGTGCCACCCGACGCGCTTCACGAAGCTCGAAGACTGCTCCAGCGGCATTTCGGCTTTCCGGACTTCCGCGCGCTCCAGACTCGCGTCGTTCGCGCGGTGCTGGCAGGGGACGACGTGCTGGGGGTCCTCCCGACTGGGGGCGGCAAGTCCGTCTGCTTTCAGATTCCGGCGCTGCTCCTCCCAGGGTTCGCGCTGGTCGTCTCCCCCCTCATCTCCCTCATGCAGGACCAGGTCGGCGCGGCGCGTGCTCGAGGGCTCCCCGCCGCGGCGCTCAACAGCGCGCTCTCGAACGCCGAGCAGCGCCGGGTCCTCTCGGCC